>CAZWNN010000062.1:0-2501 GCA_964635935.1 Candidatus Woesearchaeota archaeon | reverse complement strand
CTGCCTCATAGAAGAAAATAACAAAATCACCTTTTATAGAGTGAAGAGTAGAGAAGATATCTATAAAGTCTTCCCATGTTGTTGTATTCACCCTCACCCCAACCCTTTTCCTTCAAGGGAGAGGGAACAATTTTGACTTTCAAGTAACTCGTTTGGCCGTAGTTAATATAACTTGTTGATTTTTCTGGACACTATCCAGATACACAGCATCGGCCTGTTCGGGGAACAGGCCCTACTATATGTAGGGGCCGATGCCCCCATCGGCCTTAAGCATGCTTTGTAAAAGTTACTTTCCATTATAATGCCGCTAAACGGCATAGCGGAGCTTTTTACGAAGCCATCAATAATTAAATTCTTTTTATCTGAATAATTAAGGAGAGACCATGTGCGGCATCGCAGGGATATGTAATGTAAAAGAACCGCGTCCTGTTTCGCCGGAATCGATAAAGCGGATGCTGGGCGCCATCAGTTACCGGGGGCCGGACGAGTCGGGCATTTATGTGGATAATTGGACCGGCATGGGGAACGTCAGGCTGAGTATTATCGATTTAACGAGTGGTACCCAGCCGATCCATAATGAAGATGGAACGTTGTGGATTGTGTACAATGGCGAGGTGTTCAATTTCCCCGAATTACGGCAGAATCTTGAAAGAAAAGGACATCGTTTTTATACAAATACCGACGCCGAGGTTGTCCTGCATCTTTATGAGGACAAAGGTCCATCCTGTCTCGATGAGTTAAACGGCCAGTTTGCCTTCGCGATCTGGAATAATAAAGACAGGGAAATGTTCCTCGCGCGGGATCGTGTCGGTATTTGTCCCCTGCATTACACAATTCAGGGAGATCGCATTCTATTCGCTTCCGAAGTAAAAGCAATCTTCATGGACAACAAAGTCCAGCGTCAAATCGATCCTGTTGCAATGGATCAGATATTCACTTTCTGGAGCACCCTCTCAGGTTACACAGTATTTAAGGATATAAAAGAGCTGCAACCGGGGCATTATTTGAAGGTTTCCCGCGGACAGATCACAATACAAAAATACTGGGACATTCCCTGTTATTCACCTGATGAACAGTTCACGTGGTCACTTGACGACATCTGTGAACGTTTTCTTGAACTGTTGAATGATTCTATTCGAATCCGCCTGCGGGCAGATGTTCCGGTAGGTTCATACCTCAGCGGCGGTCTTGATTCTTCAGGAATTACTTCGCTGGCAAGCAAAAACGGCACTAATACTTTAAGAACATTCGGAATACATTTTGAGGAGGGAGCCTTTGACGAGCGTGATTATCAAAATCAAATGGTGTCTTTTCTAAAGACTGATCATACAAATATTGAGGTAAAAAACAGGCAGATCGGATTATCCTTTCCGGAAGTTTTGTGGCATTGTGAAACGCCTCTATTAAGAACGGGTCCTGTCCCTTTATTTTTGCTTTCTAATGAAGTACGTAATAATAATTTTAAGGTTGTTATTACAGGAGAAGGTGCAGATGAAATAATCGGGGGCTACAATATCTACAGAGAAGCCAAAGTAAGAAAGTTTTGGGCCAGAGATCCTGATTCAACATGGCGGCCACTTCTCATCGGTAAACTGTATCCATATATTTTTAACGATAAAACAAGAATAAAAAACTATGCTCGATCGTTTTTCAGTGCCGGTCTTAACGAAATTGATGATCCTTTTTATTCACATCTTATAAGATGGCGAAACACAAGTAAGATCAAGGCATTTTTTTCGAGAGAACTTCTCTCGGAAATTGGCGATTACTCCAGTTACGAAGACTTGAGACAACGGCTGCCGACCTCTTATACAACATGGGATTATCTGTCTAAGGCACAATACCTGGAGATATCCGTTTTCTTAAGTAATTTTCTGCTGTCTTCCCAAGGTGAAAGGGTGGCAATGGCTCATGGAGTAGAGGCACGACCCCCGTTTCTCGATCATAGAATCATCGACTTTATGGGCCGGGTTCCTTCAAAATGGAAAATCATGGGACTGAATGAAAAGTACATGCTTAAGAAGGCGCTTCGGAAGCACCTCCCTGACACAATTCTGAATCGTCCCAAGCAGCCATACAGGGCGCCGATCAGTGAAAGTCTTGTAACTGGAAATGAATTATATATAAACGAAATGCTTTCAGATCGCTCATTAAAACAATCTAACCTTTTTGACGCATCGAAGATGAAATTATTTTTGAACAAACTTCGAAAAGGTCAACAGGTAAGCGAATTTAACAATATGGCTTTTGCGGGAATCCTGTCTTCTCAGTCTATCTTCGATCAGTTTATTACTAATTTCCCGGTGACATCTATTAACCCGGTACTTCCGAAACTGATTTTTGATAAAAGAATTGGTAAATAGGGACAAAGGAGCAAGGAGCAAGGAAAAAAGTAATTTTGAATTAATTGGGTGGCATTATAAATTTGAAGGAGAAAAGTTTGAGGATGAATGCACATTGGAAAGGTATTATTTTAGCGGGCGGTTCGGGAACCCGTCTTT
>CAZWNN010000061.1:0-2684 GCA_964635935.1 Candidatus Woesearchaeota archaeon | reverse complement strand
CCATAAATTGCCTCCTTCTCAGGATCTGACTATTTGATCTTCTATAAAAGGGTTTCCAAAAAAGGGGCTTTGCACGTAAACCCCGTCCTGCATGTAAAGTCTCAGCCTTGCACGTAAAGTCGCCTCGTATCGTGAAAATAAGAGAGATAATTAATCTGCTTCTTCGTTATCACTTTCTTCCTGTAGTTTTGTAACAGGTTCCCAGCCTGTATATTGATTGAAACGTCGCCAACCTTCTTCTTGGATTTCCTTAATTTTTTCTCTATATGCTTCTGCACGATCCACTCCACTAACAAGTCTATCAATAACACTTTGTTCTTCCGGGAATGGAAGTACTAATCTTTCCTTAAATGTTTTTTCTTTTATATCCGGTTGGATGGCTTCACGTTGTGCATAATACATCTGTTTTTGAACCAAATCCGTTCTGAGAATGGATGCTAAAAGAAATGCACTTTCGCGAGTTTCCATTCTAAAAACTAAAAATCCATCCGAACAAAATTGCCCATCTAATCTTTCTGGGATTACCGCGATCTTACCTAGCGATCCTGCATTTCTTGACATAATAACATCAAATGTTTTTACTCTCTTCTGAGCCCTTTTCGGTAGATTCTCGAATTCCAATTCTTTATGACTCAATATTGTGCCATCGCTTGACACGTCGCGCAAAGCAAAATATTTGAATGTATCATACTTTATTCTTTTTGCCTCATCTTTATGTATATTTTTCACCAAAGGCATTTTTTTTCCGAGAATTAATTGAATTTTCCCCTTTTGCTCTAGTTGCTTTAGTGTATCTTTTATGTTTTTCAATTCTGTGCAATAAATAAACGGGTTAATCTCATCTTGTAACTCATCTGGATTTACTAGAAATATCTGTGTATCAGAAACCAATGGGGCGATTGTACCTCGTTCTTCGAATTCTTTATAATATTTCTCGATTAAATCCAAATCGCTGTCGTTGGATGATTTTCCAGTGGTATCGTGTCCCACGCTTTTGCTTATTGCCATAAAAATTGCAGGTTGACTTTCAGTCGAGCTTCTTTTTTTGGTTAAATATAAAACCGAAACTTTAGGGTTGGTGTCAGCATTGACAAACGTATTTTTTGGAAGAGAAATCACCGCTTTTATTATAAAATATTTTCTTATGAATCTGCGATAAGCTTTTGCTGCTTCCCCTGCCCCATTGAGAGGCGTGTCGTCGATTATTGTTACTAACTTTCCCCCAACTTTTAATAAATCTTTGTACCTTTCCAGGAATAAAATATTCGAACGGGAAGTTGTATAAAGTTTAGTTGTTCCTTCTTTATAACTTATTTCATATTGCTCTAATATCTCAACATCTTTTTCATCATCTTTTTTATACCTCACTGCAAATGGAGGATTTGTTAAAGCTACATCGAATTTATTTCCACCATCCCCCAGGACAGTCAATTCTTTAATCAGTTCATCCAAATCTCGTTTTAATTCGGGCTCTGTCGCATCATCTATCGTCATCTTTTTGTCAAGTGAATCTGCAAAATAGATCCTGCTTCCGCCGTCCCCATGCAGATACATATTGATTCTTGCTATTCTCGCAATCGGGGGCTCTTTCCCAGCATCGATCCCGAATAAATTCTCTGAGACCAGTTCCGAT
The DNA here is from genome assembly GCA_964635935.1 of Candidatus Woesearchaeota archaeon. Taxonomy (GTDB): domain Archaea; phylum Nanobdellota; class Nanobdellia; order Pacearchaeales; family GW2011-AR1; genus CAZWNN01. Next base: position 1,051 of record CAZWNN010000061.1, on the reverse strand, counting down.
AAAAGCTCTTCTTTTTCTAAATCAGATAAATTCTTGGAATTTAGTATTTTTTCTCGCATCGTTGCCATTGACTCAATTAGAAATCCTCCTGTTCCACAACACGCATCTATTACGCTATCCACGTGGCCCTTAGAAGCCTCTAAATTCGCCAAATTCGTCATAAATTTTACAACACTACGCGGTGTAAAAAATTGGCCTAGTGCTTTGCCTCGCATGGTTGCCGTCAAAAACGTTTCAAACATCCTTCCGTTGAGGTCTTCATCAATGCCGAATAGATTATAATGTTCTAATAATCTCACAATTGAATTTATAGTCGTTGCCTTGAGCTGTATTTGTTCATTCTTATCAAAAATGCGTTTTTTCTTTCCTTCGAATACCAACACATCTAGTTTATTTCTTAAATTGTTAAACAAAATGTTATTCACAGGATTTTTATCTTGTTTCTCCTGGCGTTCAATCCAAGCTGAACTAAAGATTACCTCTTCCCTTGGTATAGGAAGATCTGAATTGATTATTTCTTTTAATATTCCATTCTTCATTAATTTCTTGTCTTCATCCAATTTCACAAACATTAATTTCACAAACTCATAGAATGCAAATGACGGGCTTCCTGTTTCAGCTTTCCAAATTAAATTGTGACATTCGCGGAAAATGTTGTTTAATTCGGAGACACGAGGTTTTTTGAACTCGAAATCACCATCATCTATTTTTGCCTCTGGAAGTAACGTATGGAAAGAGATTAAATCTACCAATTTCGTAACTATTCAGCTATCCCGAATCGCCCGCATGATGCTGATTTTGGTTATGAAGGCATGCCGACAAACAATTTGCGCTAGAATGGAAAACGATATCTATTGACGAAGTTACTTGAAGTTAGCTCTCTGGAACTGGCCACGCGACATCTCATCAATTGAGTTTGCCGATGCTGGTTGTTGGGTGCTGAATAGTTACCCAATTTCTTAAATTTCCCATTATTCTCGTTGAAGTCCGAAAATTCGAACATGCTCAATAAAATATTATCTCATGCTGCGTTATAAATCAAGTTAGCCAA
>CAZWNN010000060.1:0-2745 GCA_964635935.1 Candidatus Woesearchaeota archaeon | reverse complement strand
CTTAATTTCCGGTCAATGATGCCTGCCGTATTCTATATAAGCATATCTTTGTGAGGTTCTGTCAAGTTATCGGTAGATGAGAAACTGAAATTTTGGCCGCAATGATTGAGTAACACGATAGAAATAGTCAAAAATGAAAATATTGATAAAGTCTATATTTGCACCTAAAGTCTGAGGTCTGTACCTAAAATAATGTACAAAATTAAATATATGATTAAATAGATTTGTGTACATTATTTTAAACGTATAATCTACATTATATATTTTCTCGATGCCATAACGAGTAAATACATGTAAAAACATGAGGTGTTATATCGGAGGGAGGTCAGAATGGCTAAAATCACTGAGAAAAGATCACCAAGTTCCATCAAATTCATTTCAGAAAAATCACCAGATTATAAATTAGAGTTTGTCAACGGAGCATTTGGTAGTATAACACCGCGTGGCGAAATTATATGTAATTTTCACCTTGAGTTTAGAGATCTCCCTGCTGAGCAATCTGCAGAAATTGGAGAAGATGGAAAAGTGACGTTTTCCCCCTTTACAGAGTCCGCAAGTTTTACGCGAGAAGTTAAATTTGGAGCAATAATGAATATCGTATTTGCAAAAGACCTTGTTGGATTGCTCAAAAGTAAGATAAAGGAATTAGACCCCGATTTCGAAGAAGTAGATAAGACGGAGGCTGGTCAATAATGAATGGAGGTACTGAGAGGGGTTTCTTTGAAGGCGATATAATCGATCAATATGGAGTAACTACCTTTAGAGAAATACATGCTGCTACAATAACACCTCCTAGTATTGAAATCAAAGCCAGAACATCTTCATTAGATAGAAGATATCTTCGTAATAAAATTAAAGAATTTGAAAAAATTGATATGACTAAGACTGAAAAACTAGCTGGTGTAAGTATTATGGAAATAACTAGAAGTAATCTGATAATGTCTATTAGTATGAATTCACCAGATATAATTTATGAATTGGTTGATCGTAACAAGTCTTTTGAAGATATAGATGTATCAAAATTAAACGAAAAAATTATGTATCTTGCAAATAATGCTTCAACTGATGTACTAAATTCATTGAGCAATTCTGAAGAATTAAAGCGTAGAATAGAGAAAATAATGGTTACTGAGTCGATGATATTAGCATTTAAAGAGTTGACTCCCGAACAAAGAGAGCTTTTTGATTAGATAGTTCGGAGCCATTAAAATGACTTGTTTGTTGGATACAAGTATAATCTTACTTCTTGTCAAGGGAAAAAATGAAAAATTAGAAATGGAATTCGAACAAGCTTTATTCGATGGAAGAGATGTTTGTATAAGTGTTATAACTTATTATGAAATAAAGAGGGGTTATCTGTCCCCAAAACATGGAACTATGGAGAAACAATTATTGGCATTTGACGAGTTTGTAAAGCGTTTAACATTGTTATCATTTACATACAAAACCGCTAATATTGCTTCGACAATATGGGCGGAATTGAAACGTAATCGTAAAAATATAAGTTCGTGTGATGTATTAATTGGTGCAACGGCAATTGAAAAAGACTTGCCTGTTGTAGCTAACGATAAGCATTTTGACTATATAACTGATATTAAACGTGAAAATTGGTCAATTAGCTAGATTTTTTCACAATAATCACCTTGTCCCCTTCTATCCTTGCCACTAAATCCTCTCCGACTTCAAAGGGGAAGGCACTATCTCTTACAAAGTCACTTGGTAGGTTAATGCTATGCCTTGACTTGTAGGCGTAAAGCTTGATTGGTTCTGTACCTAAAGTGGTAAAAAAAGGAGATCTCTCGGAGTAGACTAGGAATCCCATATAAAGAGTGAATGATTAATGTATTTTTATAAGTGGAGATTTAAATGAGCAAAAAGTAACTTATATTTGGACTTCAAAGGTGTATTAAAATGGACGAAGAACAAGATTTATCGGCAGAAAAACACAATTTATTGATTGAAGAAACACGCCAGTCGTTTTTTCAACTTGAGAATTTGACAACGGCTTTAGATAACAAAGCGTATGGTATGATAGCCTTTAATACGATTTTAATATCAATATTTGGATATATTATAGTTCATTATTTTAATTCGCCTTCTGCGTATATAGCACCGGGGCTTCTTATAGAGTCATTAATTCTTTTATTGTTTTGTATTTATCTCAGAAAATGGGAAAGATTAAATACAGAAGAGACTGTCAAGTTATTTAAAAATCTTGATTTTAAGGAGATAGCAGGACAATTAGCAACAAATTATGTAAATTATGAAAAGAAATTATATAAAACATATTTTAATAAACTAGAATATTTAAACCTGAGTTTTAAACTTACTATAGTTGCAATTTTAATAGAGGTTCTTGTTGTGGTATGTTTAATCATTTTTGGTCATTAGGATCTTCAGCACAAACTCCTACCTTAGTAAGTTTGGGATCAAATTTTACTACTTTTCCATCTATTGTTATGACTATAGGATGCTCCTCATCCTCTGAGTTATCGACCATCTATATCACCACAAAATCAGTTTTAGCCTGAATATAGTAAAAGCTTTTGTATGGGAGTGCGGCTAAATCTAACTATGTTTAACTTACTATAAATAATAATCAAAGCTAAAAATACTGGTTATTATTTGGTGCTACTTTTGTTTGGATTTAGTAGTACTAAGAAGTTACCTACCGATAACTTTACAGAACCCTTTGTGAGCTTTTCTGTCGAGCCGCCATCTTTTAGATGGTGCCGTCGGTATGTT
>CAZWNN010000059.1:0-2838 GCA_964635935.1 Candidatus Woesearchaeota archaeon | reverse complement strand
AAATTTTAAGAGTTCCCTGATAAAACTTTCCTAAACTTTTTTCAGATAAAACATCAATGTCTTTTTCTTCAGGAATTAAATTTAGGAATGCCTCTGGGAAAAATTCTTTAGGTAAGGGTAATTGGATAACTACCCCAGAATTAATGAAATCTACAGTAATTTTGGCAATTTCCCTTTGAAAAAGATGGGCCTTAATTTTTTTATTAAATCGATATAATTTAAAACCTACTCCAACTCTTTCACAAGCTTTTTTCTTTTGATTGATAAAAATTTTAGAAACTGGATTTTCTCCGACTTGAACTACCGCCAATCTTAACTTTAAATTCCTCTTCTTAATTTCTTTTTTAAGATTCTCTAAAATTTCTTCGGATAATTTTTTGCCATCGAGAATTTTCATGGTATGGGAAACCTCTGACAAAGTTTTTTAACTTCTTTTTTGATTTTGGTGATGGATTTTGGGTCAGTAATAACTTTATTAATCCAAAAAGCTATCTTTCGCATTTCTTTTTCTTTCATTCCTCTGGTGGTTAAAGCTGGAGTTCCCAATCTAATCCCGGAAGGATTATAAGGAGGATGGGGATCGTAAGGAATAGTATTTCTATTGGTAACTATTCCGGCTTTTTCCAGTAACTCCTGGGCAGGTTTACCAGTAATATTTTTGTTTCTCAAATCAATTAAAACTAAATGGTTATCAGTACCACCGGAGATTAAATTAAAATTGTATTTTTTAAGTTCTCGAGCTAAAGCTTTAGCATTTTTAATAACCTGAAGACTATATTTTTTAAAGCCAGGAGCCATTGCTTCTTTCAGGGCCACTCCAATAGCACAAATTGTGTGTTCATGGGGGCCACCCTGTAATCCCGGAAAAACTTTTGGAAAAATTTTATTTTCCAATTCTTTCCGACAAATAATTATTGCCCCCCTTGGACCCCTTAAGGTTTTGTGAGTAGTGGTCATTACCACATCAGCCCAAGGAAATGGACTGGAATGAACCCCAGCCACAATTAAACCAGTAATATGAGAGGTATCTGCCAAAAGGTAAGCTCCAACTTTTTGGGCAATCTGACCAAATTTTTTAAAATCAACTTTCCTGGGATAAGCAGTAAAACCACAAATAATCAATTTTGGCTTTTCTTTTATAGCTAATTTTTCAATTTCTTTGTAATTTAAAAAACCATTTTTATCTAAATAATAATAAATGGGCTTAAAATCGCGGCCGGTCAAAGAAGCTTTAGACCCCTGGCTTAAATGTCCTCCGTGGGGTAGATGTAAGCAGAGAATTTTTTCGTGTAATGGTACGAGGCTTCGTAAAATCTCGTAGTTAGCTGGTGCCCCGGAAAGCGGTTGAACATTAACCGACCATTTTTTAGGATTTAGTTTAAAAACTTTTTTCACTCTCTCTTCGACCAAAGTTTCCAGTTTATCAATGTTTTCCATTCCTCCGTAATATCTTTTATAAGGCCTCCCTTCGGCGTATTTAGCAATGAAAATTGAAGTTAGAGCTTCTCTAACAGCTTTTGAGAGATAGTTTTCCGAGGCAATTAAATCTAAGGAGTCTTGTTGCCGTCTTGTTTCTGCCTTGATAAGTTCTTCAATTTCTCTATCTATTTTTTTGATTCTTTGGGTGTCCATAATTTTTTAGAAAAATCGACTGATAAAAATTCATTAAGGTATTATTTCCCCTTTTCTTAATGTCTTTGGTTTCTTTTTTGTTAAATCAACAACTGTAGAGGGCAAACTTTTTTTTAAATTACCGCTATTTAAAACTAAATCTGGCAGAAATTTCTGATTTTCAAATTGAGAAGTCACTTCTCCTATTTTTGTTGAAGCTAGTCTTCCTGAAATGTTAGCTGAAGTGCCAGTTAAAGGTCGATTTAATTTCGAAAGTAAAATATTAACTAATTTGTGATTCGGGATCCGCAGACCAATTGTCTTTGGACTTGCTTCAAAGACCTTTATCTTTTCTTTCTTTTTAAAAACGGCAGTCACTTTTCCTGGCCAGATTTTCTTTAAAATTTTTTCTCTTTCTTTATCAATCTCTACCAACCTTTTTGCCCTTTTTAAATCTTTAACAAAAATTGGAATTGGTTTTCCTTTCGGTCTTTGTTTAATTTTAAAAACTTTCTCAACAGCTTTCTCATTTGTAGCATCGGCTATTAAGCCATAAACTGTGTCAGTTGGACAAACTATTACTTCTCCCCTTTTTATCGATTCTATGGCTCTGTTTATTGTTTTTTTTAAATTTTTTTGATTAACTTTTAATACCTCCATATTTCAATTTTTCAATGGCTAATTTTGCTGCTCCAATTACTGGCTCTACTTTCGGTTGAATAAATTGAACTTTTGGAGCTACTTTTTTGATTTCTCTTTTTACAGTATCTAAGACAATCTTTGATTTAAACATACCACCAACTATAACCAAAGGGAATCTGCTTTTTTGAAAATTCAATTCTTTGATTACTGTTTTGGCTGCCAGGGATAGTTTTTTTCCAGCTTCCACCATTATTTTTTTGGCAACTCTATCTCCTTTTTTGGCAGCCGCGTCGCAATAAATTGAAAGTAGGGGAATAATTTTGGTTGGATTTTCAGAATAAATCTTGGACAATAAATCTTCTTTGGTTTTAATTTTTAGTCTTTGGAAAGTTAATTTTGTTAATAAGGTCTTTTTACCCTGGTTGTCTAATTCTCTAAAAATTGCCTGAAAGACTCTTCGTCCTGCCCAAAAACCAGAGCCTTCATCATTTAACCAGCCCCAACCTGAAACTTTTACCTCGCGATTTTTGCGCCAGCCGTGACAAACAGAACCTGCTCCAGAAATTAAAACAAGGCCATCTTTTT
>CAZWNN010000058.1:0-3622 GCA_964635935.1 Candidatus Woesearchaeota archaeon | reverse complement strand
ATCTATAACCTTGTCAGCATCTTCCTTGGCTACTTCGGCACCGAGTTCGTTTATTTTACCTACTCCGTGACCGCCGGTCTTCCGCCCCCCGATGAGGATTCGGTGCTCATAGTCAGGCTTTATACGGCGCAGCCCGCTTAAATCGGCAGAATCTGTATTAACGGCGAAGGCCCCCGTAATTATCTCTATCCCGCGCAGGCTGCGTGCCTTTCTATTCAGTCGTGCAAACTCATCAGCAACCCTGCTGCCGCACTGTCCAAAGCCTATAACCACTAACTTCATTTTCCACCTCGCCGTCAAAATTTCACTATTGTAGGCACATTGATACGCTAATGTCAATCCTTCATAGCTACATGTATGTCATGGATATTGTAAAAGCTATTGAAAAACTAGGCGGTCTATACTAGAATGAGCGAAGAGGTGTTGAAGGATGGGCAGTGAAGTATCTTCCAAACTCTTGAGTGATGTGGAAGGCGATGTTGATGCCTTTGAAAAGGCGGTAGCGAGAGCCGAGAAACTGGCCAGGGCAGCCAGAGAGGCGGCTGAGGCATCAACCAGGACATCCCGAGAGGCAATAGATAAGGCTGAGAGGATAAGTAAGGAAGCTAAGGCAGCCGCCGAGGCATCAGCCAGAGCTGCCCAGAAGGCGGTACGTAAGGCTGAAGAGATAAGTAAGGCAGCCGAGGAAAGTGCGGAGGCGTCAGTAAAGGCCGCTCAGGAGACAATAAGACGAGCTGAGGCATCAGCCAGAGCCCCTAAGGAAGCGGCTGAGGCGCTGGTCAAGGCGTTTCAGGAGGCCATGAGTCGGGCTGAGGAGATAAGCAAGGAGGCTAGAGATGTAGTTGAAGCGTCGCTTTTGGCTTCCCAGGAGGGGTTGAGCCGGACTGAGGCAACGGCGAGAGAGGCTAGGGAGGTGGCTGAAGCAACAGCCAGGGCATCTGAGGAGACAGTAAGCCAAGCTGAGGAAATGGGTAAGGCGGCCAGGAAAGCGTCTGAGACATCGGTTAAGGCATCCAGGGAAGCGATAAAACGGGCCGAGAAAATAAGTAAGGAGGCTAAGGGAGCGGCGGAGGCAGCAACTAGAATATCCCAGGAAAGATTTAACCAGGCGGATGGAATTAGCCAAGCAGCCCGGGAAGCAGCGGAGGCGCTGCTGCAAGTATCCCAGGGGGTGCTGGACCGGGCTGAGGACGTTGGCCGTGAAGCTAAAGAGGCCGCTGAGGCAGTGGCAAGGGCTGCAGGGGAAGCTACTGAGGCATCGATGAAGGCCTCCCAGGAAGCGATAGGTCGGGCTGAGGAGGTAAGCCGCGAAGCCAGGGAAGCCGCTGAAGTAAAAGCAGGAGAGGCTAGAGAAGCGGCTGAGGCGTCGGCGAGGGTCTCCCGGGAGGCGGTAAGCAGGGCTGAGGAGGTAAGCAAGGAGGCTAGAGAGGCAGCCGTGATGTCAACAAGAGCTTCTCAGGAAGCGATAGGTCAGGCTGAGAAAGTAAGCCGTGAAGCTAAGGAGGCCGCTGAAATAAAAGCAGGAGAGGCTAAAGAAGCAGCTGAGGCATCGGCTAAGGCAGCCGGGGAAGCGGCTGAGGCATCGGCTAAAGCGGCCAGGGAAGCGGCTGAGGTATCAGCCGGAGCTGCTAAGGAAGCAGCTAAGGCGGCGGCGAGGGCAACTCAAGAGGCGGTTGAGACATCGGTTAGAGCATCCCAGGAGGCAGTTGAGGCATCGATGAAAGCCTCCCAGGAAGTGATAGGGCGGGCTGAGGAGGCAAGCCGGCAGGCTAAAGAGATTACTGAAACGATGGCCAGGGCTGTTCAGGAGGCGGCTGAAGCGTTGACAAGACAGGCAAGAGAGTCTGTTGAGACTTCGGTCAGAGCGGCTCAGGAGGCTACCGAGGTAGCGACCAGGGCTGCCAGGGAGGCGGCCGAGGTGTCTATCAGAACCTTTGGGGAGGCGATAAGCCGGGCTGAGGCAACGGGTAGAGTGGCTAAGGAAGCGGCTGAGGCATCGATAAAAGCCTTTGAAGAAACGGTAGGCAGGGCGAAGGCGGCGGTTAAATCGACCGACGAAGCTGCCGAGGTATCAACGGCGGCCCGGGATGAAGTGATAAGTGGTACCGAGGACAGTAGCGGAGGAGAGACAGGGGAGGCCGAAGAGACTAAAAGGGAAATCGAGTCACGCCTGGAGTTCCTGGCGAAAATGTATGCGTCAAATAAAGCGAGACGAATTGAGGAGGAAGAGGCGGAGACTTAATATAAGTCAGGTAACCGGAAACAAAGGCGGATTACGGGAAGAGGCGCTATTATCCTTCGGGATTGTAGAATTTAAATTGGGAAATAAAAGGGGAGGTATCTTGTGATGGATCCAAAGGGAGAGGCCAGAAAGCTTGCCAAAGAGGCTGAAGAGCAGGTCGTAGGACCTGTTACTGAAGCTCAGGAGCCAGCGGGGGGACCCGTGGCTGACGTTCTTGAGAAGGCGGGGAGTTCCCTTGCCGATGTTCTGGCACAGGCCGAGAAGGCTTATACAGCCTATATGGAAGCCCAGAAAGAGGTGGCGAGGGCATACAGGGAAAACGAACTGAAAGTTGAGAAGGTATATAAGGAGGCTGAAGCGCAAGCCAACAGTGTCTATGAGGAAACCGTTGAGCAGGCCCTAAAGGCCCGTGCCGAGGCCGAGAGGCAGGCTGAAATAGCCTATGAAAAGGCTAAAAAGCAAGCCAGGGAGGCTTATGAGGGGGAGGCACGGCAGGCTTTGAAGGTTCGCGAAGAGGCGGTAGAACAAGCCTGGGAAGTCCGTGAAAGAACCATGGAACAAGCTTGGAAAATCTTTGCCAGGGAGACCGGGCAATAAGATAAAATGTGAGCGCTGGGGCAATTAATATATTATTCTATATTCTACGAAGGGCCGGGGGTGCCTGAGCTATAACAGTGAGGGAATATCCCCGAATAAGTCCTTGAGCCCTTCGTGCTCGTACTCCAGTCCTTCCCGGCCTCTCCGGGTGGTGTGGATGTAGTTGATTGCTTTAGTGAAATAGTCTGTGATTCTCTTTACGTTGGCAAGCTCAGAGAGAATTATCGTAACGTTCACCAGGCCCTTTTCCCGGGGGTAATCTCCGCTCCTTATTGTAGCGTCTGTGGCAATATCTCTGAGACGGTTTCCCAGTTCCTTGATCAAGTCCATGTTCATTTCCTCAGGCGGTGCCGAGAGAAGATAGAGGCCTCGCTTCGCATCTGCCGGGTCGCACTTGAGCGATAGCCTACTTATGGCTCCCTGCATTGCCTGAACTCCCTTATGGGTTTCAAGGCTCTTTTCCCTGAAGTCACGCTTCTTCCTGAAGAAAAACCCGAACCTTGATAAGCGGGCTTCACCGTGGCCGATTACCGACCATCCGCTCAAGGTCTGGATTATATCTCCGGCATCGAGCATCTTTGACCCGATGTATACAGGTTTTTTCTCTTCACCGGCAGAGAGCAGATTATAGAATGGCTTGACTACCGAAGTGTTAATTTCGGCCAGGTTTGCTTTAATGGAGAAATTTTTTGTGGAATACCTCTGGTTATCTACCAGAAATATGGCATCTGCCACCAGGTAGGCGGACTTGAGACAGGTGGCTACATTATAAATGGTTCTTTT
>CAZWNN010000057.1:0-3655 GCA_964635935.1 Candidatus Woesearchaeota archaeon | reverse complement strand
AATAAGAATCAGTAATTATATTTATAATTTTGGGTTTTTAAATTTATCTAAACAATCAGTTTAATTGTTACAGAAATAACAAAACCAATTGCACCGATAATAAGGAGTCCAACTGCTGAAACTTTTGAGATTGTTTTAAATTCGTGCATTGATGGACGTTTCATTAATCTCCAGACTCTTAGGTATTTGTGGTATTGTGATGAGAGCCATGATGTTATTTTCATGTTAATAAGTAAGAAGTTGTGTTTTTAAAATTAACTTTTGATTAATTTGTTGTAGATAGTTTCAGGATATATGTCTACTATAAAAATAATTTAATAATGTCTCATACGTTTTATTAATTGATTGGATGTTCTGTTTGATCAAAAGATTTTTATCTTGGCAATCTTCGCGGAAATTTATCTGAATCATAGATAAGATAGATAAATTTCTCATGGATTATTTATTATCTCACTCTCCTTTCTGCCACTAATGCTTGAATTTCATCAAGACCCCTATAAATTTTCCCAGCAACTCTTACTTCCGGTTGGTCAATTCCAGGAACCTAAGTTAAAGCAACATAAAATCCAGCAACTCTTAGAATTTGTTCTGCTTGTTTTTTTCTTGATTCAAAGGCACGACTAATAGATATACTTGCCCAATTTTTGTCTTCTGTTGTTCTCTTACCCATTTTATTTTAATGTTTCTAATTTATAGATCTTTGTTATGCTGCATATTTAGTTATTAATTGCTTTATTCCTTTTAACCCTCTAAACCAACAATATCTTCCATTGATTGTAGCTCTTGCTTTTAGATCTCTTAAAAAATTTAAACCCCCCTCTTCAGAATGTGTTGTGACAGGAAAACCTGCCTGGAGTAATAGATCATAGGCTATTTTTGATTCTGGAATCCGGGGGACGAATAATCTTACCCAAGGTTTTCTTTCTGATTCTGTTTCTTTATCAATCCTTTGATTTTTTCCCATTTTATTTATTCCTCCAAAAATTCAATCCCAAATTGGGTTTCCATTTCTTCGCGTTTTTCTTCTTCAAGTGGTTTGTGCTCTCCGGAAATTTGTGGGGAGTGAACCCCTGTGATTATAACCATTACTCTGATTGTTCCCTCGAGATCTTTTGAAATCTGGGCTCCTGAAATCATTTTTGCATCAGGAGATAACTTTTCTCCAATATATTCGATGATTTGTCTGTACTCATTGAGGGAGAGATCATTTCCTCCAATAACATTTACTAGTGCTCCTGTTCCATTTGAAATATCTACGTCAAGTAGGGGGTTGTTTATTGCTTTTTCAACTGCTTCTTCTGCTCGTTTGTTTGAGTCAGATTCTCCCATTCCAATTAACGAGACTCCTCCATTCATCATTATTGCTTTTATATCTGCAAAATCTAAATTAACTAAACCTGAGCTTGTTACAAGTTCTGTGATACCTTTTACTGCATTTGTTAAAATTTCATCTGCGACTTTAAATGCTGTTGGTAAAGGGAGGTCTGGTGCAAGTTCTAAAAGTTTGTCATTAGGTATTAAAATTAATGTATCAACTATGCTTTCTAATCTCTCTAAGCCATCCATTGCGTTTTCAATTCTTTTTCTTCCTTCAACTGTAAATGGAAGTGTTACAATTCCGATAGTGAGGGCGCCTAATTTTTTTGCTATTTCTGCTACAACAGGTGCTGCGCCTGTTCCAGTTCCCCCTCCTAAACCACAGGTGATAAAAACCATATCTGAATTTGCAAGTTTCTTTTTTATTTCTTGCTGAGATTCCATTGCTGCTTCTCGTCCTATTTTAGGATTTGAACCAGAACCAAGGCCTTTTGTTAGCTCGCGGCCAATTAAAATTTTAGAATCTGCATTTGAATAAAGAAGGTCTTGTGCATCTGTATTAATTGCTATTATTTCCCCGCCTTTTATTCCCACTTCGCGCATTCGCGAAATAGTATTTCCTCCTCCACCCCCAACCCCGACAACCCTTACACGAGCAGATTGTTTTTTTAAAATTTCCTCCAACTCTCTGTCAATATCTTTAACTGAAGTAACTTCTTGGAATATTGAGCTTGAAGACTCGTTAGATGATTTTTCAGAATACACCTCTGTTGAGTCCATGTTTGATTGAGAAATCTTTAATTTAAAAGGATTTGTGGGGTTTAGTGTATAGGTTGGTTTTTGTTATAAGTGAGAATATCTAAAAATAAATAAAACCCGAGGCTTTCATGGATCCTAACAAATATTTTTATTATGAACTATGCTCAACTGAAAATTTAATGCAAGGATGGATAAATGCCAAGAAAGGAAAAATAAAAAGAAGGTATATTAAACGTTTTCAAAGAAACCTAAAAAAGAATCTTTTAAAATTAAAAGAAGAATTAATAAATCAAACCTATAAGCCATGTTCTCTAAAGAATTTTGTATTAAGAGATCCAAAGACAAGAAAGATATCAAAATCTGCTTTTAGGGATAGAGTAGTTCATCATGCCTTATGTAACTTTATTGTTCCAGATTTTGAGAAAAGTTTTATTTATGACTCTCATGCCAACCAAATAGGAAAAGGAACTTTAAAAGCTATAGAAAGATTTGACAAATTCAAAAGAAAAGTATCAAAAAACAATACACAAAAGTGTTTTGTTCTGAAAGCAGATATTAAACATTACTTTGAAGAAATAAAGCATGATATCCTTATAGATATAATAAGTAGAAAAATAAAAGATGAAAAAGTTATCTGGTTAATAAGACAAATACTTTCGGCAAATAATAAGTCAACGGGAATGCCCTTAGGGAATTTAACAAGCCAATTTTTCGCTAATATTTATCTTAATGAATTAGATTATTTTGTCAAACATAAACTAAAGGCAAAATATTATATTCGATATGTTGATGATTTTGTCATTTTGCATGAATCTCAAGAACAGCTTGAAGAATGGAAGTGGAAAATTAACTATTTCCTGAAAAAAAAGTTAAAATTAGAATTGCATCCAAGTAAATCAAATGTTTTAAATTTAAATAACGGGATAAATTTTTTAGGATTTAGAATTTTTTATCATCACAAGCTTATAAGAAAAAGCAATCTTAAAAATTTAGAAAGAAAATTCAATAAGTTAAGAATTCTTTTTGATGAAGAAATAATCGGGAGAGAAAAGGCCCTGCAATCATTAGAGGGTTGGATAGCTTATTGTTCTCATGCAAACACTCACAAATATAGAAAACATCTGATTAGAAATTTCAATAAGCATTTTTCACATGGAAGTAAACTTTTAGTTCATAATAAAAAGAATTATGCTAACTACATTAAAAGAGTTAAAGAAAGTGAACTTCAGTTTTCAACTCAAAAGACTTTATTCTCTTGGAAAAATGGCATGAGAGTAAAAGAAATTGCTTTAAAGCAAGGAATAAAAGAAGCTACAGTCTGGGGGCATATAATTAATCTAATTGAGTATAGACAATTATCTGTATGGGAATTTCTACCAAGAGAAAAAATACACAAAATTCTAAGTAGAATTTATAGTCATAAAGAAAAACTTAGAGATATTAAAAAAAGATTCAAAGATGATAAAATAACTTATGATGAAATTGCTTGTGTAATAGCAAGTATAAAATCTAAAAGAAAGTGGAAGAAAAGTGAAACTCCCCACAGCAAGCTATGGGGCATCTAAAAATTAGTTAATTT
>CAZWNN010000056.1:0-3732 GCA_964635935.1 Candidatus Woesearchaeota archaeon | reverse complement strand
TCGCCAATCCACATACCCCCAATAGCGAGCCAATGAAAAGGTACAAAACTCACGCACGCCAAAGACGACAGAGACCCGACTCTCTTCTTGACTTCGTTCTTAAATCCATTGATAGCAGAGTAACAGTTCTTGATATTGGCGCAGGTAATGGGCGATGGACTATCCCTCTTGCCAAGATAGCTAGAACCGTTACTGCAGTCGAGCCTGCCGGGGATATGCTGGACGTATTACGGGAAAATATTAAAACCGCACAGGTAAGCATACAAATAGTACATTCCTCATGGGAAGAAGCTAATGTTGAAGCCCATGACATTGTCGTTTGTGCTCATGCTATGTATTCAATCCCCGACCTCGCCTCATTTGTTCATAAAATGGAGCAACTTACCAGAAAGACTTGTTATATGGCTATACGTTTACCCCCGGCCGCTGGAGTCATCGGTGAGCTATCAAACGCCATTTATGGCCGTCTTCATGATAGCGCCAATGCCGTTATAGCTTATAATGCTCTTTATTCTTTGGGTATTTACACCAACGTACTAATGGAAAATGATATTTACTGTTGGGTCAATAATACTCTTGAAGAAGCTTTTATTAGAGCCAAACGGCATCTTCATTTGGAGTCGTCTAGTGCCTATGATAAACTCATTCGAGATACACTTTGCAAACGCTTAATTCTATCGAATAATTGCTATGTCTGGCCTGATGGCATGCGCTCTGCTTTGCTTTGGTGGAGTCCATCGACTGTTGTTAAGCAGGTCGAGCTATGAATGACATTTAGGCGGGACCAAGATGTTTAAGATTAGTAAAGCTTAATGAAATATTAAAGGGTGTCAATCCCATTTTCTTGCACTTTCTCACATTTCTGAGGTCCGCACTATAGCGCTCAATACTGGCCAGATATGGAGAGCTGACTTCTAGATTGCCCGTTTGCCCGCCCCGAAAGTTATCAGTATGTTACAATATAGGTTAATATGCAGGACAGTATTTTAAGTGCGCTGGTTAGTATTGTGGGTGAAGATTACGTTTCAAATCGCCCGGAGGAGCTTTACCTTTATTCTCGCGACTCAGGGGTGCGGGAACCTCGACGAGCCGACTACGTTGTCATGCCAAAAACGGTTGAAGCGATACAAAAAATAACGCTGCTGGCGAATGAAGAAAAAATATCCATTACACCAATGGGGGCGGGGCTCACCTTGTCTGCCCTGACTGTTCCCGTCAGAGGTGGCATTGCACTGGATACAAAAAGGATGGACGAAATCATCGAGGTAAATGAAACCAGCCGTTACGTAGTGGTCGAGGCAGGTGTCACTCAGGCCGCTTTAGCGGCCTATCTTAAGAAAAATTACCCCCACTTACAGCACTCAACACCTGAAGCGCCGCCCACGGCCACTATTGTCGGGAATATTCTTATTCAGGGGCATGGTCACCTTACTCCAAGATATGGGGTTAATTCGCAGATGGTCAACGGCATGGAAGTAGTACTGCCCACCGGGGAAATATGCAAATTGGGCTCTGGAGCAGTCAGCCAATACTGGTTCAGCCGGGACCCGCTTCCTGACCTTATGGGCTTGTTCCTCGGCTGGTTAGGCACTACCGGTATTGTCACCAAGCTCTCAATTCAACTTTTCCCCAAGATGAACTTTAAAGACTTACTGATATTCGTAACTGATAATCTCGACCTCATTCCGGAGCTCTTGTTCGGCATGGCTCAGATTAATCTTATGGAAAATTGTTTCGTCATTTCCCAGGAGAAACCAGAGTGGGCACAGCGCGTCTTCTTCGTGATTCCCGTCTCCGGGCATTCTGAGGAGGAGCTTGAATTTAAGTTAGAACTGCATAAGCAGTTCCTCCTGAAGCATGAGAGTGAGGTTGAACTCGTAGAGGAAGAACCGGCGCTGACACCATTAAGGAACAGGTTTTTGGATGTCCCTCCATTCGCAGCTACGGCAGCTGATTTCAGAAAGGGGGGTGGTTTTGGTTATAGCGGTGTCATATTGCCAGTAGAGAAAGTGCCGGAGGCCTGGCGAAAGGCACTGGAGATTGCCCGCAAGTATGAGATGCCATATTCGTTTGGTCACCAACTGCTTAGTAACGGTCATAGCGTAATGTTTGGCCCGGTTTATTCCTTTAATCGGGCCGATGCGGAAGATATGGAAAGGGCGAGGAAGGCTCTGGACGATACAAACAGGCTAGGGCTGGAGCTGGGCGGCATAGTCTGGAAACCGGAGCTCCAGGCACAGAAATTAATACTGGAAAATATGGACCCCAATACTCGTGAGTTGATGGAAAGAATTAAGAAGACTCTGGACCCAAACGGCATTATGAATCCCGGAAACTGGGAGGTGGACTAGATTCCACTGGAAGATTATAAAGATATCGTTCACCGCTGTTTTAATTGCGGGTATTGCCAGCTTACCGCTGACTATTCAGCATTTAATTGCCCCATTTACAGGAGATTCAGCCTGAAGAGCTACACTCCTGGCGGATTGCTGTGGCTGATAAGAGCCTGGATGACAGGAGAGCTTGAATGGAGCGAGTCTCTGGCTAAGGCATTATACTCATGCTCAACCTGCAATAACTGCGTTCAAAGCTGCAAATTCTCCTTTAATAAAGATATTGTTAACATAATCTTAGGGGCACGGGAGGAGATGGTAGGAAATGGCCTAGTCTTGCCAAAGGTAGCCCGATTTTTCAGAGCAATTGAAGCTTACGGTAACCCATATAGAGAGTCGAGGGAGACAAGGGGCAAATGGGCAGAGGGCACCGGGATACAAGATTACCAAGGACAAGAATTCCTCCTGTACGTTGGTTGTGTGGGCTCCTTTGATGAGACGGGACAAAAATCTGCCAGAGCGCTGGGAGAAGTGTTACTGAAGGCTGGCATCTCCTTTGGTATTTTAGGTTCTGAAGAAGAATGTGATGGTAATGAAACCTATCTACTAGGTGAAAAACGCATCTTCGAGATGTTAGTGGATAAAAATCTCAGCTTGTTTGACAAGCTCAGCGTGAAGAAAATAATTGCCCTCTCTCCGCACTCCTATAATGCTCTTAAAAACTATTACCCAAACAAATTTGAAGTATTTCACTACACGCAAATTCTTTGGGACCTCATCAGCAAAGGTGCGCTAAGTCTTACCGACAGACTTAATGCTAAAGTTACCTACCATGACCCTTGCTTTCTGGGAAGGCACAATGCTGAGTACGAGGCACCGCGCCAGGCGCTTAGGGCTATACCTGGAGTTGAGTTCATAGAAATGGAAAGAAATCGGGAGAACGCCTTTTGCTGTGGTGGCGGCAGTGGTAATTTCTACACAGATTCCTTCGGCGGTGGCGAAAATAGCCCGGCAAGAATCAGGGTGAGGGAAGCAGTTGAGACAGACGCCAGTATCTTAGCAATAGCCTGCCCGGTGTGTGCTATTATGCTTGATGAGGCGGTAAAAGGTGAGGGACTGGAAGATAAAATAATTGTTCGAGATATTTCCGAGCTTGTTAACGAAGCCTTATGTGCCTGATATTTCTGCACTGCCATCAACTTTCGCTACTGGTCTGAGTTTTAATAGCCTTTTTCGGTATGGCCCCATATAGCAAGACTGGGGAAATATCTACACAAAACCGGTGATTCAGCCCTTAGCTTGCCATTAAATGACTCGATATACCCGTTCTCCCATGGGCTACCTGGCTCAATGAACAAAGTCTTCACTCCCAGCCTCTCCAGCCAGTTTCTTACAGCCT
>CAZWNN010000055.1:0-3773 GCA_964635935.1 Candidatus Woesearchaeota archaeon | reverse complement strand
TGGCCCCTTTTATCTGTTTTATGGTGGGTTATTTATCTGTAAAATTATTTGAATACTTTAAAAAGAGCAAAGATGAACTCTTAAAAGTCCTTTTATTTATTTTATTTATCTTAGTTGTAATAATCTTAATAACCCGAATTATTAATTTTACAAATACAATTACTCAACAAGCACAATATACAGGCCCTTCTGCGAATATTCACTGGCAAAAAGCAATGTCTTGGGTTAGAGACAATACTCCTTCTGGTAGTATTTTTGTTCATTGGTGGGATTATGGTTATTGGGTGCAATACTTAGGTGAGCGTCCTACAATAACAGATGGAGGTCATGGAAATGAATTCTGGGATCATTTAATTGGAAGATATCTTTTGACAACTCCTTATCCTGAAACAGCTTTAAGTTTTATGAAAGCGCAAAATGTGTCTTATCTTTTAATTGACCCTACTGATATTGGAAAATACCCTGCATATAGTAAAATAGGAAGTGATGCAACAACAAATGATAGGTATTCTATGATTCCTACTTTTATATCAAATCCAGCGCAAACTCAAGAAACTTCTGAAAAAGAAATCAGGATTTATTCTAGTGGCGGAAGCGTTGTAGATGAAGATATAATTTTTAACCAAGACGGAAAAGAAATCTTTTTACCTTCTCAAAAAGCTGCAATAGGAGGGGTTATTTTAGAAATAAATAAAAAGAACAGTATTCCTTTTGATAAAGTTTATGGAGTATTCTTTTATAATGGAGAACAAATTCAAATTCCTTTGCGATATGTGTATTATGAAGGATCTATGATAGATCTCAAGGAAGGTTTAGAAACTGTGGCATATTTTATTCCTTCTTTATCTTCTTCTAATCAAGGGGTGAGCGTAGACCAGTTTGGGGCAGTAATCTATCTTTCTCCAAAAGTTATGAAGAGCTTAGTTAGTCAGCTATATCTTTTAAATGATGCTTTTGATAATTATCCTGGGGTTGATTTGGCTCACTCTGAGCCAAGCCCTTTTGTAGATAGTTTAAATAGTCAGGGGCTTAGTTTAAATGAATTTGTTTATTATGGGGGTATTCAAGGACCTATAAAGATATGGAAAATTAATCATCCAGACAATATAATTGCAAGACAAGAATTTTTAAGTACTTCTGGAGAATATGCAGAATATGATAATCTAACTTTTATAAGATAACAATCTTTAAAATAAGAACTTCTTATTAAAAATATGAAAAAACAAAAAATTGCTCTTTTTCATCCTTGGATTAAAAGTAAGGGAGGAGCAGAAAAAGTAGTTTTAGAAATGTTAAAAAGCAAGAAATATGATATAGATATTTATACTTGGGTTTATGATGCAGAAAACACTTTTGAAGAATTTAAAAAATTCAAAGTTAATGTTGTTGCTCCTAAAATTACTAAAAAATTGTCCAGGCTCCACATTTTAAGAGGGCTTTTCTTACCTATTAGTCTTTTTTCTAAAATCCCTTTAAAGAATTATGATTTCTTTTTAATCTCTACTTCTGGGATGGGAGAATTAATAACCTTAAGAAATAACCTAAAAGGGAGAACTTATGCATATGTTCATACCATATTAAGAGATGCTTATAAAGAAATTGTCCCTTGGAATTTAAAATATCGACACAAAAATGTTTCATCTAAATTAATCTATCTCTTGGCTGTAAAAATATATAGATTTTCTGAGAAAATTGCATGGAAAAAAATAGATTACCCTGTATTTAATTCTGAATTAAGTCTTGAAAGGGCTCAAAAACATAATCTTCTAAAGAATAAAGAATTCAAAGTTATTTATCCTCCTGTAAATGTTAAGGGATTTGGAAATTTAAAAACTAAAAAAGGAGATTATTTTCTTTATGTTTCTAGATTAAACCCCCCTAAAAGACAAGACTTATTAATTAAAGCGTGGAAAGAATTTGTAAAAGAAAATTCAAATTACAAATTACTCTTAGTAGGGAATATTGAGGACAAAAAATATTTTGAAAGATTAAAAGAGCTTTCAAAAAATACTAAAAATGTGTTTATTAAGACTAATCTAAATGACGAAGAGTTTATGGAAATCTATAAAAATTGTTTAGCAGGAATATATGTCCCTTTTATGGAGGATTTTGGAATTGTTCCTTTTGAAGTTCTTGCTATGGGAAAACCATTAATAGCAACTAACAAAGGAGGATATTTTAATTTAATAAAAAAAGACCCTAATTTTTATGAGATTAAAGAAAAAGAATCTGAAGAGGAGATGATAAATGAAATAAAAAAAGCTATGAATAATTTCTTAAAAGATAAGAAAAATAAGAAAAAGGGTGCTTTTTCGAAAGTTAGTACACAAAAATTTATAAATCGTTTTGAAGAGCTATTTAAATGAAAGAATTAGTTTCAATAACAATACCTACATATAATTCTGAAAAAACTCTCAGAAGAACCCTTCAATCTATTAGGGCTCAAACTTACCCTAATATAGAATTAATATTAATTGACAGCAATAGTACAGACAACACACTAAAAATTGCAGAAGATTTTGGAGCCAAAGTTTACCAATATGAAGGAACTCTTTTAGGTGCGAGAGGAGTAGGTGCTAGAAAAGCAAAAGGAAAATATATTTTATTAGTTGATTCAGACCAGATATTAGATAAAACAGCTGTTGAAAGAGGGCTTGAATTATTAAATAAATTTGATATGCTCTGGCTTTATGAAAGAAGTTGGAAACCGAAAAGATTACTTGAAGTATTATATGATGCTGATAGAGAATTAGTTCAAAAATATTCAAAAGATTTTATAAATCCTGTTGGAGGAGTTATTCTTCCTAGATTCTATAAAAAAGATTTATTAATAAAAGCCTTTGAAAATATCCCTAAAAGAATTCTCCCTTTATGTGTTGCCCACGATCATGCAATTATTTATCTTGAAGCTTATAAATTATCTAAAAAAGTAGGTAAATTAGACCATGCTATTTGGCACATGGAACCTTGGAGTTGGTCTAATCTTTTTAAAAAAACATACAGATATGGAGTAACCACTAGAAAACTTGTAGAAAATAAAGTTTATCCTGAATTACTCCAATCTAAAAACAGGGGGAGAAAAATTAAATTTGAAGACTTGGGATTATCTTTAAAAAGTAATGTATTAAGATTAATAAGAGCAATACCTTATTTGTATGGATATTATACAGGAAAGAATAAAAAAATACCTGGATTATAATTTCAAATGAATATTAAAAAAATAAAATGAAAAAACAACCGCAAGTAGCCATAATTATTGTAACTTATAATTCAGATTTAAAACTTTTAAGAGATTGTTTAGATTCTTTGAAGAAAGTCACAGATTATGATAATTATAAAGTTATAATCTCTGATAATGGAAGTACAAACGATTCTAATGAAATGGTAAAAAAAGATTATAAATGGGTTGATTTAATTGAAAATAATGCAAACATTTATTTTGCAGGAGGGTGTAATTCTGCAATAAAATATGCTTTGAAAAATTATGATCCTGATTATTATTTTCTTCTTAATGATGATGTGGTAATAATTGATAAAGATTGGTTGTCTGAAGTTGTGAAAACAGCAGAATCAGATCCTAAAATTGGGCTTGTTGGAATAAATCCAGTCTATCCAGATGGAATCTCTCAAAATGTTGGGGGATATATTAGCGGACCTTTAATTACCTTAGATAAAGAAGCAACAGGATTGGTAGAGTTTGATCATATTACTGCTTTTTTCTTAGCCAGTAGAAAAGTTATAAAAAAAGTGGGGTTGATTGACC
Source organism: Candidatus Woesearchaeota archaeon (assembly GCA_964635935.1). Taxonomy (GTDB): domain Archaea; phylum Nanobdellota; class Nanobdellia; order Pacearchaeales; family GW2011-AR1; genus CAZWNN01. Next base: position 10 of record CAZWNN010000055.1, on the reverse strand, counting down.
CAACATTTAC
>CAZWNN010000054.1:0-3839 GCA_964635935.1 Candidatus Woesearchaeota archaeon | reverse complement strand
CGGCTTTTCAGTGCGCTGCATCAAGGACTGATTTGACTATTTGACTATTTCGTAAAACTTTTAAAAAAATGACAACATATCTTTACCTACCAGTTTATAAAGCAAGTTATGATCTGACAATTGAAATATTTAGAGCAATCAAAGATTTTGACAGAGAATATAAATATACTTTAGGAGAAAGCATTAAAAAAGAAGCAATTGAAATGATTACAGATATTTATCGGGCTAATTCCAGTTTTTCCAAAGAGTCGCACATTAAAAAAGCCAGAGAAAAAATTGAAACCATTAGAATCTTTTTTAGATTAGCCAGAGATTTAGGGCAGGTCGGCCTAAAAAGATTCGTTGATGTCAATGAAAGAATAGAAAATATTTCCAAGCAGCTTACATCTTGGCAAAGGTCGCAAAGATAAAAGAATAAAAAGGGCCGGAATCGTCTATAGTTACGGCTTAGGCGAGTGAGCAATTTATCAGTCCAATGGCTTTCTTGTTAAAATCAGCAAGGAATTTCTGCCAGAAGCAGTTTCTCGTTTTCTGCCAAAAGGAGATGAGAAAAATTAAACAGCCATTTTTTAGCAGCTGGCAACCGGAATTACAGCAATGCTTCGCTCAACAATGTTGGCAGCAATGGCAACTATTGGAGTTCTACTATTTCTACCACCAATGCTCGTAACCTGAACTTCAACAGCGATAATGCCAATATGAATAGCAATAACCGGGCAAACGGCTTTTCAGTGCGCTGCATCAAGAACTGGTATCCGCCCTTTACTTTTATGAATAGTTATTCTGATAAACAACTTTTATATGATTTGTTTCAGGCCTATTTTGACGCTCGCAAAAACAAAAGAAACACTATTAATGCTTTGTCTTTTGAAATAGATTTTGAAAGAAAACTTTTTGAACTTTACCAAGAAATTAAAAACAAAGAATATCAGATTAGTCCCAGTATTTGTTTTGTGATAAAAGAGCCGATGATTAGAGAAGTTTTCGCTGCTGATTTTAAAGACAGAATAGTTCACCATCTTATTTATAATTATATCAGCCCGTTTTTTGAAAGATTATTTATTAATGACAGCTACAGTTGTCGCGTTGGAAAAGGCACTTCATACGGCATCAAACGTTTAGATCATTTTATCCGTTCCTGTTCTAATAACTATAATAAAGATTGCTATGTTCTTAAGTTAGATATCAAAGGATATTTTATGTCTATGGATCGTTCTATTTTATATCAAAAAATAAAAAAAGAGCTGAATAGATTTGAAAATATTGCTCGTTTTGACCACGATTTAGTTTTATGGCTTATTCGCAAGATTATATTTCATAACCCGACAAATGATTGCATCATAAAAGGGATAAAAGATAATTGGCGATTACTTCCTAAATCTAAAAGTTTATTCTGGGCAGAGAAAAATAAAGGTCTACCGATCGGTAATTTAACCTCGCAGTTATTCGGCAATGTTTATCTTAATGATTTTGACCGCTTTATGAAACACAAACTTAATTGCAAATATTACGGTCGTTATGTAGATGATTTGGTAATTGTCCATCAAAATAAAGAATATCTTAAATCTATTATCACTATATTAAAAAGATATTTAAGTAAAGAGCTTTGTTTAGAGCTTCATCCAAAAAAGATTTATCTTCAGCATTTTTCTAAAGGCGTAAGTTTTCTCGGCACAGTTATAAAACCATATCGTATTTATATTTCTAATAGAGTTAAGGGCAATTTTTATAGAAAAATAAAATACTGGAATAATCTTTTTACCAAAAAAGATATTAAAAAGTTTTTATCTATTATCAATTCATATTTAGGCATAATAAAACATTATAATACCTATAAACTTCGTCAGAAGATGCTGAATTATATCTATTTTCCAAATGATTATGCTAAAATTTATTCAAAAATTTAAAATCTGTTGGTTGATAGCAATTGTAATTTTAATTGGTTTTAATTTTACCAAAGAAGTTTTGGCTATTTATGTTGATTCCGGCACCTTTACCTCTTATGCCATTGATACTGGTCAGAGTTCAACTTACACTACTTTGGATTTTAGTATTGTTGAGCCAGCTAATACTGACTTGAAATTTCAATTAAGAACAGCTTCTACCCAGGGCGGTCTTAGCGCAGCTACCTGGTATGGGCCTACTGGAGCAGGCGATTATTACACTACTTCGGGGACTGCTATTAATTCAGTTCACAACAACGACCGCTGGATACAATATAAAGGCTTTTTTTCAACTACTGATACTTCAGCCACGCCAACTCTGCAATCAATCACTATAAATTTACACAAAGGGTTTATTGTTAATAGTACTGGTTTTGTCGGCATCGGCACGAGTGCGCCTGGCAGCAGACTTGAAGTTTTTCAAAGTTCTTCTGAAACTGCTTTAACTGTGACCCAATCCTCAACCGGTAATATTGTTAGTTTGACAGGCGATTCAATTGCCACTGGCACAGGACTTTCTCTTTCAGCAGATGGTTTAACTACAGGCACAGCTATGGACATTACTTCAACATCAGCTGCTGGAGGAGCTAGCGGAATATCAAAATTACTCAATCTTTCCCGTTCAGGTACTAATACCAATGCTTCCCATACTGCTTATGGATTATACTCTTTTGTGGTTAATACAGGAACTACTTCTACTAATATAGCTGGTTATTTTAGCGCTTCAGGCGCTACCAACAACTATGGTTTGATAGTAGAGAATGGAGATGTTGGCATTGGCATTACTACGCCGGGCAGGAATCTGGATGTTTTGGACGCTACGGCTTCCACTCCGCAAATGCGCTTGACCAGCGATTCTGACACTTATGGTGAATTTTATCTTGATGCAACTGGTGATTTATCAATTGGTTTAACCGATAGTTCTGGCGGTGACGACATTATTCTTCTTGATGAAAATTTAAAAATCTGCGCTGGCGGTTCTTTTGGCAGTGTTTCCTGCCCAGCTTTTAGCATTGACGGAACTGGCAATTTGATAATTGAAGATGAGTTATTTGTTGGCGGTAGTACCTCCAATTATATTCAGGCTAATGATGAAGGTATTTTCTATGCTGGCACTGCCAAGCCAAAAAGAAGCATTATTCTAACTGCCAGTGGCGCTATTACGCCAAGCACTGCTGGCGCTGCTCAAACTAAAGTTGACGGCACCAATCATACTTATTATGTTTTAGATTTTGATGCTTCAAGCGATGAAGCTGTTTATTGGCAATGGACAATGCCTGATTCTTATGATGATGGCACAATTGATATCACTTATTACTGGGAAGCTTCTGCCACTTCTGGTGATGTGGTTTGGTGTTTTCAGGCCAAAGGCATAGCTGCTAACAGCGCTGAAGATATTGATTCTGCTTTATCCAGCGCAGTTTGCGAAACAGATACTGCCCAGGGAAATGCCAATGATTTGGCTGCTGTCACAGAAAGCGCTGCTACTTCCAATTTTGCCAAAGGTGAATATGTCACCTTTAAAGTATTCAGGGATGCTGACAATGGTGCTGACACAATGACCGGGGATGCCAGATTAGTTAAAATTAAGATAGAATATTCTACATATGCTGAGAGCGATGATTTTGTCTTAAATATGACTACTTGCAATTCTCTTTCCGGCTGGCATTGGTATACCACTAATAGCCGTTCAGCTTGCTGGTCAAAAACCTTGGCTGATTCTGTTACCTGGAACAAAGGAGTAGGTGATGATACTGATAATCCAGGAGCTTTTACCTGTTCCACTGGCTATACTTTGCAGCAAAGAATGGAAGCGGCTTCTGCTGGAGAATGGTATAAGATAGTTTCCAGTGTTAATAGTAGAGATATAACCAGCAGTGATAATGGTTCAGCTGG
>CAZWNN010000053.1:0-3995 GCA_964635935.1 Candidatus Woesearchaeota archaeon | reverse complement strand
TTTCACGATAATAAATTTCTCCGTAGGAGACTATATGTCCGAAGGACGAGGGGGATTTTCGTTAATTGTATTAAAGGACACACTCCTAAAAATTTAAAATTGAGGCAACAAAATAAAGTTTATATACTTCTTGTTCATTATAACTTAATCATGGTTATTAAGCGAAATTTGCTTCAATATTTAGAAGGGGTTAAAGACTTTTCAGAATTTGAAAAAAAACTTTCTAAAATACCTGAAGATAAAATAAAGGGAGATTTATTTGAATTATTTTGTCAAGCATATTTAACAGTAATTCATCCTCAAAATTTTAAGTCTGTTAGATTGTTTAATCATCCAGAAAATAGTCCAATTCTTGAAAGATTAAACTTGAGGATAAATAAAGACTATGGCATAGACTTAATCGCAATTACTGATTCAGATGAAATTTGGACGATACAATCAAAATTTAGAAGCAGTAATCTCCTCACATGGAGAGAGCTTTCAACATTTAGAGACTCAAGCAGAAAAGCAGATTTCATGTTGGTAATGGGAAATATTAATCAAGTTTTACACCCTTTCAAGAACATTGAAAAGTTTTCATCTATTTTAAGATTAGATTTTCAACGACTTGATGAAAATGATTTCATGAGACTAAGAAATTATTTAGGATCTAAAGAGGAAATAATCAAATTCTCTCCGAGACCTCATCAAAAAGCAACTATAAACAAAGCATTAAAACATTTTTCAAAACATGATAAAGGGCAGATGATTCATGCTTGTGGTACTGGGAAAACACTTTCATCTTTGTGGATAAAAGAAAAATTAAAACCTAAGAACACAATTGTTTTTGTTCCAAGCCTATCCTTATTAAAACAAACCTTGGAAGAATGGTTTAAACATAAAAATAATAAATTCTCTTTGAAATGTGTTTGTAGTGATCCGTCGGTAACAGGAGGCACAGATGATTCGGATGAGCCTATAATTGATTTAACTGAGTTGGGAGTTCCAGTTACAACAAAAGAAAAAGACATTAAAGATTTTTTGTTAAACGAAGATGAAAAAATAATTTTTTCTACATATCAAAGTGCAGAAGCGGTTTTAAAAGCAGTAAGGGAAATTGATAATTTTTCTTTTGATTTTGGAGTATTTGATGAAGCTCACAGAACAGCCACAAAAGGAAATGGTCAATTTAGTAATTGTTTGAATATCTCGATTAAGAAAAAATTATTTATGACTGCAACACCAAAGATATATCTTCCTCATTTAAAGAAATTAGCTAAACAAGAAGATATAGAGTTATGTTCTATGGATGATGAAGAAAGATATGGGAAAGTTTTTGACAAAATAACTTTTGGTAAAGCTATTAGATTAAATTTACTTTCTGATTATAAGATTAAAATAATTGTTGTGTCTGATGAAGATATTAAAGAATTAATTGATAGAAGATATTGGCTTAATGTAAATAACAAAGAAATAACTGCTGATGAATTGGCAAAAATATGGGCTTTAATCCAAGCAATGAAACAAGTTAATCATGTTATTTCATTTCATTCAAGGGTTAATAGTGCAAAAATGTTTAGAGATAATTTAAACGAAGCAATAGCATTGCTTAAAGAAAAGGGTCTTAAAGTATCAGAGATCGATTCTTTTCATATCTCTGGTAAATATCCTGCTTATCAAAGGTCTAGCATTTTGAGAGAATTTATACAAAAAAATAAATCTTTAGTTACTAATGCTAGATGCTTAACCGAGGGCGTTGATGTTCCTGCAATTGATGGAGTATATTTTGTAGACCCAAAGAATAATCTTATTGATATTGTTCAAGCGACAGGCAGAGCAATAAGAAAGAAAAAAGATTCAAAGTTTGGATATGTTATTGTTCCAATATTTGTTGCAGATGAAAAGAATATAGATGCTGTTATATCAAGTTCTGCATTTGATCAAGTTTGGAGAATAATCCAAGCAATGAAAAGTCAAGATGAAGTTCTATCTGCTGTAATAGATAAGTTGAGAATGTTTGAAGGATTAAAGAAAAAATCTGGTTCTTTGAGATCAAGAGACTTAAACGAGTATAGAAAACTTAGACAAGAATTAAGCAATAAATTTGAATTTGATGCCATTCTTCCTAAAAAATTTGATTTTGAAAAATTTATAGATAAGGTAAATCTCAAAACGATTGAATTAACAGGTAATCTTTGGAATGAGTGGTTCTTAAAGTTGGTTAAGTTTAGAGAAGAAAATAATAATAAATGGCCTATAAGAAAAGGAGAAGAGCTTGTTTTGGCTCGTTGGTGTTCTGGGCAAAGACATAAATATAAAAAAAATGAGCTTTCAAAAGAACATATAAAAAAATTACAGAGTATTGGTTTTCAATGGGTGGCAGATAAAAGTGATTTTAAAACATGGTTACAACATTATAACAACATAATAGAGTTTAGAAAAAATAATCCTAAAAAGTGGCCCTCTTTTGGAAGAGGTCAGCCTAAGGATGAAGAATACTTAGGCACATGGGTTGCCCAACAAAGACAAAAGCGAAAGAGAGGAATTTTGCATAAGGAAAGAGAAGAATTATTAAAAAAAATAGATTTTGAATTTGAGCCTATGGGTAAAACTAAAGAAAAATGGATGGAAGATTATTATAATGTTTTAAGTTACAAAGAAAAAAAAAGGATATGGCCAAGATATCTTAATCCAAAATCTTATGCGCTAAAAACAGGTCTTTCCGAAGAGGAATATCGCTTGGGTTGTTGGTGTTATAGGCAAAGATACGATTACAAAAATAAAAATTTGCCAAAGGATAAACTCCAACTTTTAAACAAAGTGAATTTTGATTGGATGGAAACTAAAATTTCCAACTATAATGATAAAAGTTGGAATAAAAAATATAATCAATTAACAGAGTATAGAAAAAAGAATCCTAAAAAATGGCCTCAACCATATAATGAAGATGAAAAGGAATTACATAATTTTGTTAAGGGGCAAAAGAGACAATTTGTAAAAGTGGCTCTGACACCAGATAGAATAAATAAACTTAAAAAAATTAACTTTCCGCTTCAACCAAGAAAATACGGCAGTAAAAAAGTTGCCTCGAAATCGGAATAATGAGTGTGTCCTTCCCTGTTTTTAGAAAATCCCCCTCTTTTGCTTCTTTTTCTAAAAGAAGAATGAGATTTAGACTAGTGAAAATTTAATTGCGTAGAACATCGGAATTTAACGAAGTCGCCGAAGGCGATTTGGGAAACCGAAGTGCAACGAGGTTTCCGTTAAATTCCTGTTAAATCCGCCGACGAACGAAGTGAGGAGAGTGCAACGTGCCCGAGCGGAATGAAATGAAGCGAAGGAGTTTGGGAACGAGCGTCTAATAATATCAAGGCAGGCATTACTAATTTTCAAATAGTAACACAACCAAAAGCTTTAAAAAGTTTTAATTAATTGCTGTTTGTATGAGACATTTATTTGTAATCAGACATGGACATTATGCAGGAAGAGATTTGTCAGATAGAGGTAGAGAACAAATCTCACATATTGCAGAAGATATGAAAGCAATAATTGGAGAAATGCATAATGGACACTATTTATTATCATCTACTGCTCCTAGAGCAGAACAAACAGCAGAAATTATCGCACAAGCTTTTGGTTTAGAAGCATTTGATAAAGATGAACGACTTTGGACAGGAGGAGGATATATTTCTCCAGAAGAAGTTGAAGCAATAGATGGAATGATTGCACCTCATAAAGATAAATATGATATTGTAACTATTTCAACTCATTATGAGGTGGTTGGTTCTTATCCTAGTCATATTGCGAAAACCTTATTTGGAAGAGATGAATATATCCGGAGACCAGAAAAAGGAGAAGGAGTTCATCTTGATTTAGAAGCAAAAACATATCAAATGCTTCCAAGAAGGTAATGCCTGCCTTACTAATTTAATTCTTTGAATTTTACATATAGCTCGTTCCCAAATTGGATTTAACATCCCATATTAAAGAAAGTTTTCTGTTAGGAAAATTTGGGA
>CAZWNN010000052.1:0-4232 GCA_964635935.1 Candidatus Woesearchaeota archaeon | reverse complement strand
AATTATTGTTCCCATAATGTTGCACTTTACAAGCCTATTTAAGTTTTTCTTTTTAAAAACAAATAAAAACCCCTCTTCCCTCTTTCAATTATGCCAAAAGCATTCCCAATAAAAATCGGACTAGAGGTGCATGGTTATCTTGATACTAGAGAGAAACTTTTTTGCATGTGTCGGACTTCTGGCGAGGACAAACCAAACTCTCGAATATGCCCGATATGCACTGGACAGCCAGGAAGCAAGCCAATGATGCCAAATAAGAGTGCTGTTGAGAAGTTGATTTGCATTGCCCTTGTGCTTGGTTGTAAGGTTAATCATGATAAAGAGTTGATTTGGCAGAGAAAACACTATGACTGGGCTGATTTGCCTAAGGGGTATCAAGATACAATTTCTGGGGCTCATGCTGTGTTGCCTGCGGTAAATGGGAAATTTAAAGGAATTAGAATTAGGGAGTGTCATTTAGAAGAAGATCCTGCTGCGTGGAATCCTGAGACTGGGAAAATTAATTATAATAGAAGTGGTCTACCCTTGATTGAGATTGTGACTGAGCCTGATTTTTCTAGTGCTAGTGATGTGATTGTCTGGTTAAAGGATTTGCTTTTAAGTTTGAGCTATATTAAGGCAATTAAAAAAGGAGCTGGAATAAAAGTGGATGTTAATGTTTCTACTTATGGTGAGAGAGTTGAGATGAAGAATATTAATTCTCTTGATAGTATTAAGCGGGCAATTGAGTATGAGGTTGAGAGGCAGTTGGAGAATTTTGAAAAATGTATTGAGCAAAAAAGAGAGACACTTGCTTATGATGCTGCGACTGGTAAGACAATTAAAATGCGGGAGAAAGAAGGTGCTGCTGATTATAGATTTATTCCTGAGCCTGATTTGCCTGTGATTAATATTGATGTGAAGTGGGTTAAGGAGTTAGAGAGAAATTTGCCTGAGATGCCAGAGGTTAAGTTAGAGAAGATGATTAAGAAGTATAAACTTGACAAGGGTGATGCGGAGATTTTAGCTAAGAATCTGGATTTAGTTGAATTTGTTGAAGCTCTTGTTGATGAAAAAGTAACCATCAAGGAAAATATTTCTTGGATTACAATTGAGTTGCTGAGGATTTTAAATTATAATCGTAAGCAGTTGGAAGATGTTGAAATTGAGCCGAAACATTTAGCTGAGTTGATTGAAGCTGTTTCTCGTGGGGATATTACTGTGCTGAAAGGTAAGCAGATTATGAATGATTTTATTCCTCGCTCGTTTTCAATTTCTAAGAAGAAAGATATTGGAATGGTGGATGATGTAGAAAGTATTTGTAAGAAGGTTATTACCCAGAATAAAAAAGCTGTTGAAGATTATAAATCTGGAAATGAATCTGCAATGAATTTCTTGGTGGGGCAGGTTATGAGATTGTCAGAGAGAAGGGCGGATCACGCAGTATCTGGAGCTTGCTTAATAGAACTAATTAAGAAGGAAGGTTAGGAGATACTAAAGCGCGAAGCGCATCTTAGCTTGTCGCGAGACAAGCAGATTATAATGTGCCTTCGTAGGCACAGAAATTCGCCTTCGGCGATTAGTGATTGTTGCGTGGTTTTGGTTAGCTTTTTCAATAGAAGTTTTTGATAAAACTTTTTTCAAAAAGTTTTGTTTTGGGCGGATTTTAAGGTGGCTGGGGATTGTTTGAAGAAGTTGATAAAAAGTTAAAAAATAAATTAGTTTGTTTTTACCTCAAAGCATAAACAACCACAACACTTCCGCTGACTTCTCGTTCTCCTGGCTGAATGTCTGTTACTGCTGCTTTTGCTTCCATTGCTGAACCTGCGATTGCATCTTCTCCATAAACTCTCCAAGGATAGTAGTTAAAGTCAGAGGTTTGGATTGAGATTACTCTGCCTAGACTTTTACCTAAACCTGCAGCAATTCCTTCTGCTTTTGCACGTGCATCAAGAGTAGCTTGTTTTTGAGCTTCTGCTTTAGCTATATTCTGCGCTTCTGGACTTAGTTCAAAGTTGATGTAGTTAAGGTCTGCACCATTGTCAATACCTGCGTCAATGATTTCTCCAACTTCATCTATATCTTCTGTACTAAGTTTTATTTTTACAGAGTGAGATGCAAGATAGCCATTTTGCTTGCTTGTTCTGCCATTCCATTCCCAGTTTTCATTAATATTGAAATACTCTGTTGTAATATCTTTTCTCTCTAAGCCGGTTTTAATTAAGGCTGTGAGCACATTATCAAAGACTTCATTGTTCTGGTCTTTTGCCTCTTGGGCGGTGGGTGCTTTTGTCTGTATATTGAAATAGACAGAGACAACGTCTGGTTCTGCAAAAACTGTTGCAACTCCGTTTGAATTAATTGTTGGACCTTGGTGAAAAAGGGAATAACCTAAAACAACAAGGGCTACAACTGCTATGGTAATTATTAGTGTTATTTGTACTGATTTTTCCATTATTCTCGACCTCCTTTCACCAGTGTGTAAATAAAGAAGATTACTATGATTGCCCAGATTGCGATTAAAAAGTATTCAAGAGGGCCGAAAGTTGAGCCTATGTTAATTGTTATGTTTGCTGCATCACCTGCACTTGATGCGGCTAGGGCTGGTGCTGATTCTTTTGCTGCAAGAATAGCTTCTTGTGTTGCTTGTTGTGAAGAACTCATAAAAACATTTGTCTTATTGTAGAGCCAAGTGAAAATTGTAAATATTGCTGCTATAAGGAATACTGGTAAAAAGGGTTTTAATCTGGATAGAGAGGATTTTTTTGGGGAGATTATAATTATTTTATTTGCAACTTTGTAAATATCAATTTTTTTGCCTTTCTCGCTCCAGAAGAATTTTTTAGATTTTTCAATTAAGCCTGCTTTAAGGAGTTTTTGCAGGTTGTACTCAACTGTGTTAATTGGAACTCCAAGTGCTTTTGCAATTTTGTTCTCTGATGCTTCTTCTTCAGATAAATAAGCTACAATCTTTCTTGAAGTCTTGTTTGCAATTGTTTCTCCAAGTGCTTTTGCATTCTCATCATCTAATGAGAGTAGTAGGTGTTTGCTTGTCATGATTAATTGAAGAAAAACTTATTTATAAAGGTGGCGAAGAGTTCAGTTTGGTTTGAAGTCATAAAAACTCATACAAAATTCCCACTACAAAAAGAACAATAAACAAAATCTTGAGCATCAAAGGAATATTAATTTTATATTCTGGTTTTCGTTCTGTCTTTTTTTTCATTGTTTGAAGATGTTCGTGGGCGAGGAGGATGGATATTCCGAGAAGTCCTCCTGCTATTGAACCTCCAATGGACAGGACTTTTACAAAACCTGCGAGATTAAAAAGAGAGACTGGTATGAAGAGGAGGATTGGAATTGCAATCCCTAAAATCCAGGCATATCTGAATCTTAGGTTAAAGTCAAATCTATAAGTGTCCTGCAAAGCCAAACTCAAAGCAAGAAAAGCAGTAAACATTGTCACAACTCCGAGCAAAGTTGTTATTTTTCCAAGTGAGATTGCTGCAACCTGCTCGATTGCAGAGCCGTGTAGTCCTAGAACCACAAGGGTAAAAATAAAATAAATAACTAGTGGAATAAAAGAGCCGATGATAATTGATTTTTTCATTAGTTTTGTGTTTTTTTGTAAAACTCTTTTAACTTCTGGGACTGCAGAAACTCCGAGAAAGGCAAATAAGGTTACTCCAAATGGGAGAAAGAGATAAGTGGGGTCGGTGTAGGATATATTTGCAAGTGAGATGTTGTTAATATTTATTATTCCTAAGATTAAGGTTACAAGAAATATTCCTGCAATTCCTAGTGGAAGGATTTTTTTAAATTCTCGAATTCCTTCGTTTGTTAAAAAGAGCATTGCTATCCAGAAGATAATTGAAACTGCAAATGCATATTTAGTATTGCTAAAGATAAGGAAGCTGATACTCTGGCCCTCTCCAATTAAATAAGCTAGAAGAGCTGCGTAGAAAGCAACAATAGAGGCAATAAATACAAAGATTTTAGTTTTTTTACCAAGATAGTGAGAGACATAGCCGGGAAGTTGCTGTTGTTTTTTTGTTGATAAAATTATTTCTCCAAGTGCAAGATTTACAAGCATCATTATTATGCAGATTGCAATCATGTGAATAGTTCCTATTAGAAAGCCAGATTTTGCAACTACATAGGGAATTCCTAAGAAGCCTGCTCCAACTACACTTCCAACTAGAGTTGAAATTCCCAGGAGAAGTTTTTTGTTCACCATCTTTTAATTTTATTAG
>CAZWNN010000051.1:0-4277 GCA_964635935.1 Candidatus Woesearchaeota archaeon | reverse complement strand
ACAATATCGCAGCGCCAACAAATGGGCTAATAATTCAAGGCAACGTCGGCATCGGTACCACTTCTCCCACAACTTTTAAACTTCAGGTGCAAGGCAGTGTGGGGCCGGACAGGGATTTGGCCTACGACCTTGGCAGTACGTCTCTCCGCTGGAACAACATTTATTCCAATGCCATTAACGGTTCCAGCATTACGCCGGACGGGTTTACGCAAGGGTCTATGGTGTTTGCCGGAGTCGGCGGAACTTTAAGCCAAAACAACAGCAATCTGTATTGGGACAATTCGTCTGAGTATTTCAATATTGGAACTAACACTGTAACATCTACCCTTGCAATTCAGGGCAGCGGTAGCGCAAACCCGTTCACTGTATCATCATCAACCGGGGCAAGATTATTTACCGTTACCCCGCAAGGCTATGTCGGCATCGGCACTTCCTCGCCCGTGGCCAGTTTGGCCGTGGACGGTAGTGCGTTCTTTACCGGCAACGTTATGATTGTGGGCGTAACCACCATCACGCTTTTAACCATTAACGCGGCCGTAAATTCCAACGTGGTGCCGGCCATTAACAACGAGTATGACATTGGTTCTCCTTCGTATTACTGGAGCGACGGCTATTTTAACAACATTAACGTTAATACCATTTCCGCGGCTTCCACAACCATCGGCGGAACGCAAAGCAACAACTTTACCATTAACACGGACAATGCCACGACCGACACCCAGGACATGAGCCTGATTTTTTTCCGTGGCACTATAGAGCCGAACGCGGTAATATTTTGGGATTCCACGGGTGACTATTTTGACATAAACCAGCCGATTTACATTCAGAACGATGCCACCACTACCACCCTTCCCACCTTGCTTGTGCAGGGTAACGGCACGCAGACCGCGAACATTCTGGACGTGCAAAGCAATGCCGGCGCCGGCTTGTTCGGCGTTACGGTGGGCGGGAACGTGACCATAGCGACCATGACGCAAGGCAGTATTTTGTTCGCCGGCGCGAATGGCCTTATTAACCAGGACAATTCTAATTTTTATTGGGATGATGGCGCAAACAGACTCGGCATCGGTACCACTTCCCCAGCAGAACTCCTCCAGGTAGCGGGAAACATAGAACTGGGAAGCAAAGGAGTAGCTGCTGCCCCCTATCTCATCTTTAACACCGGTTCCACCACCAATCAAAGCACGGTAAGACTAACTTCTACTACTACTCTAGCTTCCAGCTATATTCTCACCCTTCCGACTACCACTCCAACAGCCGGAAAGTCAATTCTCACCGATGCCAACGGCAATCTCTATTGGTCATCATCAAATGCGACCCTGGGAACAGGCGCAACAGGCTACGCCGCCATATGGAATGCTGCCGATACCTTAACTACCGGCATTCTCCTGGATAACGGCACAGTTGCGGGTGTTAACGCCACTTCATCAAGTTATACTTTTAACATTCAGGGAGCTTCCGCCACTAACCCATTCAACATCGCCTCATCAACGGGTTCGGCCTTGCTCACCGTTGACCAAAGGGGATACGTGGGGATTGGGATGGCGAATCCGGGTTATCGGCTGGACGTAAACGGAACCATGCGCATTGCCGGCGACATTTTGCCCGAAATGACCGGAGGTTCGGGGTCAACTTCCCTAAGAAGTCTGGGAAATATCGACAATCAATTCGCGGACGTTTGGGCGGAGGAAGTGCATGTGGGTGGCAGTTCTTTGTATGTGAACGGCAAACAGGTAATCTATGACCAGTCCAATACCATAAACATCACCACGGACGCGGATCAGAATTTGAACGTTAAAACTTCCGGTGCCGGTAATTTAAGCATGCTTACTGGAACGGGTACGATGTATTTTAATGCCGGTAATCAGATAAACTTTAATGGTACCGGTGGAATCGAAATAACCGTGCCCGATACTACCCCTTCCAAAAATTTGAATTTGATAAATAATTCCTTAAACGGGAACATTACTTTTACAACTATCGGTTCCAATTCGCAAATTTTGGCCACGGCGGTGCAGAAAATCTCGCTGACCGCGCCCACTATTGAATTAAACGGAACGGTAGCCACGGGCACCTGGAGCGCTGCGGTGATTGCACCGACCTACGGGGGCTTGGGCTTTAACTCTTCTTCGGTCCAAAAAGGAGGGATTCTCTCCGGCACCGGTAGTGGTTCCTTTGGCATTCAGGCTGTGGGTACCGACGGCCTTTGTTTGGTGGCTTCTTCCACCTCGGCTTCTGGCTTGACTTGGATTTCCTGCACTGAGGCTTCCGGAGCCATTACTTCCCTAAATGGCCTTACTTCCGCCACCCAAACTTTCTCTACCTCTACCAGTGGGGGACTGGACCTGTTTATCACCTCTATTACCGACACTCACACCTTCACCATCCAGCCCGCCGCCAATTACACCGTTCCCCTGACAGCCAGCACAACGGAATGGTCCAACTTTTACGTCACCCCCTCCACCCGCATCACGGATGGCAACAACCTTTCTTGGTCTGGCAACACTCTTAATGTGGATGATGTTTTCCCCACCTACACTTATGCCAGCTCCACCTTCCCATCCTTTACATACGGAACTGCAACTTACGCTACTATCTTAAATTACCCTACATATACCTATGCTTCCACCACCTTCCCATCCTTTACCTATGCTTCTTCCACTTACCAGCCGGCAGGGACTTACGTCACCAGCGTCACCGGCAGCAGCAATATCGCTTCTTCCGGCGGCACGACCCCGGAGATTACTTTTACCGGTATCCTGCCTGTTATTAGCGGGGGTACGGGCAATGCCTTAAATACCCAGTACGCCCTGTTAGCCGGCAATGGCACCAATGCCCTGGCTACCATTAGCCCCGGCACCATCTACCAAGTCCTGCGCAGCCAAGGCGCTTCTGCCTATCCCACTTATTCTGATATTGGCAGCCTCTTAACCGCTGGCTCCAACATCTCTATCTCTGGCACTTCCACCATTGCAGTTTCTGCCACGCCTGCCTTTACTTCTTTAACTTTGACCAATCCTTTAGCCATAGCCTCTGGCGGCACAGCCACCACCAGCTCTCCTACCTTAGCCGGCCAACTACTCGGCGCCCATGCCAGCGGCAGCTGGGGAGTGGTTAATCTTTCACCCGGCACCTACATCGCCATCAACACCTCCACTCCCGGTACCATTACTTTAGATGCCACTGGCCTGCAGCCTGCCGGCAATTACATCACCGATGTCTACGCTTCCACCACCTTCCCGTCCTTTACCTATGCCTCTGCCACCTACGCCACTATCCTGAACTATCCTACCTACACCTACGGCTCTTCCACGTATGTTTCTTTTGGATACGCATCAACTACCTTCCCGTCCTTTACCTATGCTTCTTCCACCTTCTTAACTGACGCCCTTACCTCCTTAAACGGCCTGACTGCCGCGACCCAAACTTTCTCTACCTCTACCAGTGGGGGACTGGACCTGTTTATCACCTCTGTTACTGACACCCACACCTTCACCATCCAGCCCGCCGCCAATTACACCGTTCCCCTGACAGCCAGCACAACGGAATGGTCCAACTTTTACGTCACCCCCTCCACCCGCATCACGGATGGCAACAACCTTTCTTGGTCTGGCAACACTCTTAATGTGGATGATGTTTTCCCCACCTACACTTATGCCAGCTCCACCTTCCCATCCTTTACCTATGCCAGCTCTACCTATTCTCAAGCCTCGTCCTTCTCCGGCACCAATGGCTATGTAGCGAGATGGACATCATCCAGCGCATTATCATCCGGCATCCTCCTGGACAACGGCACAGTTGCGGGTGTTAATGCTACCTCATCAAGTTATGCTTTCAATATCCAAGGCACAGGCAGCGTCCACCCCCTGCAAGTTGGGACATCTACCAATACCTCCATGTTTGTGGTTAGGGGAGATACCGGTTATGTGGGGATTGGGACGCCGGAGCCGGCAACACTTTTAGAATTGTCGCACGCAACTTCTTCTCCCATTCTTAGACTGACAAGGAACGATACTGTAGTAGATGCCGCAGATTCTATCGGTAAATTGGAATTTTATTCTGGCGATGCGTCAGGCGGTAGTACCGGGGTAATGGCAAACATAGAAGCGGTTGCTAATAGTGGCGATAATACTGATTTATATTTTAGAGTAGGGCACTCAACGGGTTCCGGTAGTCCTACGTTGGTAAACGGAATGGTTATAAAAAATACAACTGGCAACGTCGGCATCGGGACGACTACGCCAAGGACGAAGTTACAAATTTCAGGTGATGCGACG
>CAZWNN010000050.1:0-4338 GCA_964635935.1 Candidatus Woesearchaeota archaeon | reverse complement strand
TTTCTTGTAATTCTCTAGGAGAAACGCTTTTTTATTGAACTCCGGACAGAGCAAACAAGACAAAAGATTTATAAAGAATAATTTATGAAAATAATCATGGCAGAAACTAGAAGTTCAAGCTCAAGTGGTGGAGGGGGAGGAGGTTGTGGGGGATGTTTATCTATGTTAGTTTTAGGGACACTTATTGTTGGAACAATTGCTTTGGGAGGATGCAGACCTGCCTGGCACAAGATTAAATCTCTTTGGAATTATGACAATCAAATAACTTTTGTGAAGAAAGCTATGGATAAAGATGGAAATAATGTTTTGAGTGATGATGAAAGAAGAGAAATGTATCATGGATTAGGATTAACGACAATTGAGGGAGAGCCTCCAAGTGTTAGAATACCTTATGAAAATCTTTTGAAGTTTAGTAAACAATATGGTCAGGAGCCTTAAAAATGAAATCATTAAAAAAATTATTGGGATTGGGGAAGAGAACTAGAAATGAAAGTGGTCTTACTAGAATTGAGGGATGTGTTATTGCTGGGATAATTGGGACATTAGTCCTTGTTCCTGCTCTTTATATTGGTTTAGGTACAATTGGGTGGAGAGTAATAAGAAAACATGTAAACTATGAAGATAAATATTATCAAGCCTTAAGAATTGCTGATAAAAACGGAGATGGAAATCTTGATACAGAAGAAGCTGAATCTTGGTTAAAAAATATGGGTGTAACAAGATTGCCTAATCAGAAAATAGGAGAGGTTAATCCTCCCTATGGTGCTCTTTGTGATTATATTGAATCACAGGAAGAAGATTAAAATTAGTCTTTATTTTTTAATCTATATATTATAATTGTAGGAAGATTTATTAATTTACTAAAGGAATTTGTTAAGGAGAGGGTGATTAATTTTTTAAAGTTATTGCGGAAATCCAAACTGCCTCTTTTTCTTTAGAAAAGAAAAATTGGGCTTTCAAAAAGAAACTAAGATAGGTTTGGATTTCTGTTGGTTCTGCAGAGCGTCATCCCTATAATAAAGGTGCTTGTTAGGATTACTAAACTTAATTTAAATGTTTTAGATGGAGATTTTTTCTTTAGAAATTAAACACCTGCTGGAATCACCCAAGGTATAATTTTTTCATATTCAGCTCTTAAAAGTTGCCTTCCTCTTCCCTTTTCCCCTGCTGCATCGAATAATATTCCAGAAAGTTCGTTTAATCTATCTTTTCCTAAATGTTCGTATATTCTCTTTGAAGCAGCTAACACCCTTCTTACCTGAGCAACAGAAGCTACTTCTATTTTAAAATGTTCTTCATCTTTTCTTAATTTTGGTTTTTCCATTCCATCTCCTTCTTGAAAAACTCTAAATAATAAATCATCAAGAACCGAAGGTCCATGTCTCTCTAATTTAGCCACACAATTTAATGTATCTGGTGTTGCTTTAAACTTCATAGCTGTAGAATAAGTTTCACCTTCTTTAAGATTGTCTCTTTTTCTATGATCATAAAAATCAATAGTTTCATCCCCTCTTACATAAACATCTTCTAGAGAAAAGTGATTTAATTCCATTTCTGTTAAAAATGGTCTAACAACTTCTAAAAAAGATTCCCCTGCTGTCCTTAAAAGACTTCCCCCAAAACTATATTTTTTTCCTACTTCTCGAATATCTAAGAATTTTTTATATTCTGGAGAGGTTGGGTCAAATGAAAGAATTGTATCTAAATCTTCAACTCCTGCAATCTGAATATCCATGAAAATAGCAAATAAACTTGCTTTAAAAGAATTTATGTTATTTAATCTATATATTAGAATAAACTTAAAAACTTTTTTGGCTACTCAAAGGCCCCATTGAGAATCAGAGAACTTTTCTTGTTTTAATAAATTTTCAATTTCTTGCTTTATGTCTTTGATATCCTCGTTGGTTAGGGGTTTGAAGTTTTCATAGTATTCTGGTTTTTCTTTTTTGTCTGGAAAAAAACATGCTTGGCCGTATTTATGAATCTTGGCACTTTTTGCGCGGCCGTATAAATGAATATGCAAATGAGGGCCTTCTGGTTTGAAGACACTCCAATTTCCGTTATCTTGATAATTTATTCTGCCAATATCTACTCCGTGCAGGTTCATTATTTTAGCCATTGCTTGACCAACAAGAATTGTAAGCCACATTAGTTCAATGGCTTGTTTAGGTGGGAGCTGCTGTCTATCCTTAATCCTAATTTTTGGAGAGATTATAATTTGCCCGCCGTCATCTCTATCTACAATTGGGTTGTCTGCAGATTCTACTAAAAAATTTTTTGATTCAAAGATTGTGGTCATACAGAATAGTGTGTTAAAGAGTTATATAAATATTTGTTTGTTGAATTTAATTAGAATAAACTTAAAAACTCTTTTTCTTTTGAGAGAGTATGGATGATAATGTTAAGGATTATTATGAATATCCAAAAAAAGGAATTAAGGAAGGGCAAAAGATTGCTAAGGATATTTATGAAGGAAAATTAAGAACCCCTGTGATTCCTGGGCCGGACTTGGGGTTTGGCGGCAAGACTAAAAAAGGTTTGAAAAAGGTTTGGGCTTTTTTGCGCGAGGACAGCTGGCAGTCGCTGGTTGTGACTTTGATTATTGCGTTTGTTGTGATTAAGTTTGTGTTTTTTCCGTTGCTGTCTCTTGCTACTGGTTCTGCACTTCCGCTTGTGATTGTTGAGAGCTGTTCTATGTATCACTCTACAAATCTTGAAGATGTTTTGGAAAATGGGATTTATGAGGATTATGGAATTAGTTTGGAAGATGCTTCTGGATGGGGTTTTAAAAATGGGCTGAATAAGGGGGATATTGTTTTTGTAGTTGGGGATGATAATTTGGAAATTGGGGATGTGATTATTTTTGAAGCTGGGCGTGCTCATCCAATTATTCATCGGGTTATTTCTGTTGAGCCTTTGACAACTAAGGGAGATCATAATTCTGGGTTGCTTGGTGCTGAGCAGAGTATTAATTCTGATACTTTAATTGGGCGGGCGGTTTTTCGAATTCCTTATGTTGGTTGGATTAAGTTGATTTTTTTTGAGCCTTTTAGAACCGATGGGGAACGTGGGTTTTGTTCTTAGAAACATTTAAATATCACTACATACAAAATAATTAATGAACTTTTGCCCCAAATGTGGGTCAATACTTGTTCAAAAGAGGAAGAACTTTGGTTGCCCTCGTTGCAACTATACTTCTAAAGACAAGATAGACCTAAAGATAAGTCAAAAAGTTGATGAACGGCAGAAAATAGCTGTTATCACAGATGCTGATGTAGATGTGTTGCCAACTGTTGCTGAGACTTGTCCGAAGTGTGGGCATGGGGCGGCGCATTTCTGGGCGTCGCAAACTCGTTCTGCAGATGAGGCTGAGACAAAGTTTTTTAGGTGCAAGAAGTGTCGGCATACTTGGCGGGAATATAAGTAAGATTTAATTTATTTGAATTTAGTAATCTCTATAAATTTTGGATAAAAAGTAACTGATTAATTCTTTATAGTTTTTGTGGAAATTTGCACAATAATTTTTTAAGATAATGCAAATTTCTGTTGGACTTGTTGGGCGTTCTCTTTTCTAATCATAAATTTATTTGTGATAATTACTAAAACCAATTTGTCCAATTTTGTAACCACCCTCGAATGCTCGGAAAATATTAAAAACCTTGGATTTCTTTATAAATTGAGGAATTTAGACGGCTTCGGTTATCTTTATTCCTCACCTTTTTTTATGATTAAGCTTTTAAACAAAAGAATTATCATTTAATTATGGCTTTTGGCTCTGTAGCTCAGTCTGGTTAGAGCACCGGACTCTTAAGGCTCCCTTTCTTTAGAAAAGAAAGGTTCCCTGGAATCAAAGAAACTAGGGTAGGAGAAGGGTGGACCTTCTCTTATAAGAGAAATCCGGGTGTCGGGGGTTCAAATCCCTCCAGGGCCATTTTTTATTTATCCTCGGGTTTAATAATTCTGAAGAAAGAACAGTGAAAAGGTTCTTTGACTTGATTGCCTTTTTCATTAATAATATAAATTCTGTAGTATCCACCTTTATCTATTTCAAATCCTTCAAAATAATATTCTTTTTTATTTTCTAGACCATATCTCTTATAACAATCTATCCCACTTGGTCCGAGATTTCTAGGAAGAACTGCTTTTAGAGCTGTGCCTAATCTTAAACCTTCTTCGAGAATACTTGGTGTGACCCAAGGAGTTGTTGATTTTTTTTGAGGTTTTTTTGGCCTGGCTTGTTTTGAAAGAGGTTCAGCCATGATATATTAAATGCATAGAAATACATGACATCCTCTCCACACTAAAGTGTGGAGTTTCCTAATGCGTGATGTTCTTCCT
>CAZWNN010000049.1:0-4346 GCA_964635935.1 Candidatus Woesearchaeota archaeon | reverse complement strand
TTCTGAATCGCCTTAATAACATCCTGCCCAGAAATACTCTCTTTCAACATAATATCTAAAAGCTTCTCCCTAGAATTATGAAAATCTCCAGAAAGTGCATAATCAAGAACAACCTTAATATCTGCTGGCTTTGCCTTAGCAATAATCGTATCAATCAAATCCACAGTAATGTTCGGAGAAATCGACGCAGTTGCCTGCATAAAATTAATCACCCGCCTACAATCCCCCTCAGAAGAATCATAAAGAGCTCCAAAAGCTTCCTCAGTTATACTCAAACCCTCCCCACTAATAATCCTCTCAACAATTTTCTTAATATCTTTCTTCTCCAACAACTTAAACCTAAAAACAACACACCGCGACTGAATAGGGTCAATAATCCGCGAAGAATAATTACAAGACAGAATAAACCTACAAGTAGAGGTAAAGTTCTCCATAGTCCGCCTCAGAGCCTGCTGAGCCTCCTTAGTCAGAGCATCAGCCTCATCAAGAAAAATAACTTTAAACGGAACATCTCCAAGAGCTTTTGTCCGAGCAAAATCCTTAACCTTCTGACGAACAACATCAATCCCCCGTTCATCCGAAGCATTCAACTCAAGAAAATTCTCTCTCCACGCCTCACCAAAAAGCTCACGAACAACAACCAGCGCCAGAGTCGACTTTCCAGTCCCAGCCGGCCCAGCAAAAAGCAGATGCGGAATATTCATCGCATTTGTCAAACTCTTTACCCTCTTAATAATCTCCTCCTGCCCAACCACCTCTTCAAACTTCTTCGGCCTATACCTCTCAGTCCACACATCACTTCCATTACTCATGTTTGTTAATCAGAACTCCAATTTATAAGTATTATTGTGGTGTTTTGCTATGTTAAATAATCTAACTACCAAAACCATGCAGCGATCACTAATTTTTCTGTGTCCGCTAGGACACACCAAGATAATCGAGCAAAGCTCGACTATTTCGCCTCCGGCGATTTAGTATCTTCCAACTCCACTCTTGGCTTAGGCTCTCTCTTAAAAGGAAATCTATCACTCCAATCTAGCTCACTTCCAAGATCTTCAACCCTTACTAATGCGTTATCCCTTAAAGTTTGACCATAAGTTGGAGAATTTGGATCTAAATCTAATGGCTCAAGACTTTGTTTTCCTCTAAAAAATTCCTCGCCCCAATATAGTGGTTTAGCATCAACAATTGGATAGCACATTCTTAAATTATTACAATCTTCCACAGAAAGAAATCCTTCAAGAAGGGAATAGGGTGTATGGGGGTTATCTCTATGTTTTTGTTCAGAGTCAAGACCCATCGTTGAGCGTTCTTGTGCAGTCAAACAAAACAAAACTTTTCTAAATGACATATTAAATTTTCCTTTTAAAAACTATCAAGACCTCTTCAACTTTCTCTTCCTCTTCTCTTTTTTCAAACGCTTCCGCTGCCACTTCCACCTCATCTGTCTCTTCTTCTTCCATCTTCTACTTGAGCGCTTCATTGAAATTCTCCCTGAATTTTGATGAATGAAAATCTTTGATTTACTTTCATGTTATATAATAAGACATCTAAAAATTCATTTATAAAGTTTGCTGAGAACCATCACTGCCAAACAAACCACGCAACGATTTCAAATCGCCGAAGGCGACCGGACGCCGCTAGGCGTCCATATAATAATCGAGCGAAGCTCGACTATTTCATACAGATAAAAATTTGGATAGCCCCACCAGGATTCGAACCTGGGTCACGAGGTTCAGAACCTCGGATCTTTGACCACTAGACTATGGGGCTCTGATTATTTGAATTTTATTTGCTTTAAAAAACTTTATAACCAACAAATAACTAGTAAAAACATGACAACAATCAAAGCTCACTTAGTATCAGAAAAAATATCCTCAAATAGCAAAGAAGCTCAAGAACTCTTTTCTTCACAAAGGTTTGGAGAAAAGCAAGGAGAAAAAATCTTCTACTCTCTCCCAGAGGCACTCTTTCTTGTTGAGCAAAAGAAAATGAACATCCTCGACTTCAGAAGCAAGAAAATCTCGCAAAAAAAACTAATGCAAAAATTCCAGAGAATTGATAAAAAATTCAACACAAAATATCTTGTTTTCAAAGACCTACGCTCCAAGGGCTATATTGTAAAAACAGCACTAAAATTCGGAGCAGAATTTAGAGTATATGAAAAAGGCAAAAAAATCGGGAAAGATCACGCAAAATGGATTCTCTTCCCAGTTTCAGAAAACCACCAACTAACCTGGCATGATTTTTCAGCTAAGAACAGAGTAGCCCACTCCACCAAGAAAAACCTCCTCATCGCAATTGTCGACGAAGAAGGTGATGTAAGTTATTACGAGGTGGGGTGGTTGAGACCTTAATTCAATCCCCCGCAAAATCCGTTCGCTTCACTCACTCTCACATTTTGCTACCCAAAAAATTTATTATCTACTAAAAGATTCTTTTGGCATTACTAAACTTCCCAGCTTGAACGAAAGTGAGTTTAACGAACGGAGTGAGAGCACAGAAATTAATTAATCACCACAAAACCTTTAAATCTCTGCCAACCTTAATCTTAGCATGATAAACATAGAACAAATCAAGCAAAAAATCCTAGAATTTGTAAAAGAAAAAGGTCCCGCCCTCCCAGTCCCCCTCTCCCGCCACATAGAACTCTCCCCTACCTTTACCTCGGCAATACTTGCAGAACTTTCTAATGAAAAAAGAATAAAAATGAGCAATTTAAAAGTTGGCTCCTCTCCACTTTACCTTCTCCAAGGCCAGGAACCCCAGCTTGAAAACTTTCTTGATAATATTGAGGGAGCTAAAAAAACAGCCCTCCTCAAACTAAAACAAAACAAAATACTTGAAGATGAAAAACAAGACCCTGCAATAAGAGTAGCTCTTCGTTCAATCAGAGATTTTGCAATCCCCTTAAGATTCCAAGGCAGAGTAATCTGGAAATACTTTACAACACCTAATGAAGAAGCTCAAGCTCTAATGAATAAAACACCACTACTACCACCTCAGAAAGTAATAATCCAAAAAAACCAGCTAGGTACAGCAATCACAACCCCACAAAAATTACCAGAAACAAGCGAAAAAACCCCTATACAACTAAAAACAAAAAAGAAAAAAGAAAAAAGAAAAAAACCAGAAAAATTCCTAGAAGACCTAAAACAATTTCTTTTTAAAAAAGACATAGAACTTCTCAAAGAAATTTCTGAAGATAAAAAAGAAATCATAGCAATAACAAGGATAAACTCTGATTTAGGAAAAATCTCCTTTTTAACAGTTGCAAAAGACAAAAAAAGAGTTTCAGAAGCAGACTTAACAGTAGCTTATCAAAAAGCCCAGCACGAGAAAATGCCCTGCCTCTTCCTCTCCTATGGAGAACCAGGCAAAAAAACACAAGAATGGCTTGAAGATTATAAGAATATAATTAAAACTATGACAATTAAATAATAGTATATAAAACTTTAAAAACCTCAAAAAAGCATTAGTAATATGGGCAGAATCAAAACAGGGCTGGTAAAACGAACATCTCGAAATCTACTAGCTGAAAGCTCAGACCAGTTTACAAAAGACTTTGATAAAAACAAGAGAATACTAGGGAATACAATGCCAAGTAGGAGATTGCGAAACATGATTGCAGGATTCATAACAAGGGCAAAAATGAACACAAAAAAGATAATCCAGGAAGAATCGCAGATTACCAAATAAGATGGAAGAGACAACAGAAAAAGCAAAACCTCAACAAGAACAACCAGAAGTAAAACAAGAAAAAAAGAGAACAGCAGAAAACATTGTTTTTATTGGTAGCAAGCCATTTATGAATTATGTCACCGGCGTTGTAATGCAGTTCAATACAAAAAACGCACCAGAAGTTGTAATCAAATCAAGAGGAAAATTCATCTCAAAAGCAGTCGATGTTTCAGAAGTAGCATCAAAAAGATTCCTTAAGGATAAAAAAATAACAGTCCAAAACATAAGGATAAACAGCGAAGAATTCACAAACCAAGAAGGCAAAACAATCAATGTCTCTACAATGGAGATAACGCTGAAGAAGGAATAATTATTTCTAAAAATAAAATAGCAAACAAAAAAATCAACAGAGCCACACAGCGATCACAACCGCCCAAGGGGCGCGCTGTACAACAAGTTGATTTAGGTTCGCCTCAAGCGAACTTATCTTAAGCGTAACTCGCGTCACAAACAAAAATTTAGTATCTCCAAATCTGTTAAAATATATTTTCAAAATTGCTGGGCTACTTTTTCCCCTTCTTAACTTTCTTACCAAAACCAATCAAAACATCCATTTTATCATCAATTCTCTCCAACACTTTCAAAACCTTTCTAATATCCTGCGC
>CAZWNN010000048.1:0-4406 GCA_964635935.1 Candidatus Woesearchaeota archaeon | reverse complement strand
CCATTTTATCATCAATTCTCTCCAACACTTTCAAAACCTTTCTAATATCCTGCGCTCTTCTCATTTGAAAAAATCCCTTAACAAGAAGATAAGCAACATAAATAATAATTGCAATCCCCACCCCAATCCCCACCTTAATTAAAAAATCCAACCCTTGCGCAACTGGCTGACTAACAACATCCACTATTCCCCCAACATCTGTAAGATTTTCTAACACCATCTTTTATAAATTAATAAATAGAAGAGCTTTTAAATAGTTTTATATTTCTAAGTTTGGCTCTGTAGCTCAGCGGTAGAGCGCCGCTCTCATGAAAATTATTGAGAAAGGCGGAGGTCGGGAGGTCAGCACTCCCCAGAGCCATTTAGCCTATCGCAGATAGGCTTTAATTCTGATGAGCTCACGACCGACAGTCGGGTGAGTTCTTTGCTCTTGACTATTTCAATATGATTCCAAGAGTGAAGGACGAATTAGGAAGCACTCCCCAGAGCCATCGAACAATTTGCTCTGCACAATTTCAGATATACAGACAGAGTGAATCGTGAGGCTTTTGACAAAAGTAACTAAACTATTCGAAAAGTAAATAGCGATTCAGAGCCATTCACTTCCGCAAACCCATAGCATTCCTCGGACAAATCTCAATACAGCAAAAACACCTTATACACCTCTTTCTATCAACAACAGGATAAGGATTCATGGTTATAGCACCGACAGGACAGTGATCTCTGCACAACCCGCACTTAATACACTTCTTAGTATCACACACAATCGGTCTCTCCCTAAACAAATCCTTCAACCTCTGCCTTGTCTTCTTCATTTCAACACTAGTCGGCTTGTCAAAATTAATTTTAGGCAACTGCTTCACCCCAACTAACTCAAATTTAAAATTAGGGTAGAGACTCCTGCGGACAGCCTCTTTAATCATTAAAATCCTTTTAGGGTTATACCCAATAATCTGTACAGCGGCAATATCAAGAGCAACGGCATTTTCACTAGCCAAAATCAATTCAGCTTTTTTCTTTTCGCCAGAAGTAGGACCATCCCCCTCCATACCCACCACCCCATCCATAATAACCAACCCAGGCTTAATATTCTGATAAATATCTACTAATAACTGAGCAAATCTTTTCTCACTCTGCGCCTCATTATGCAACCTCTGCTTCAACCCCCCCGGAATACATCCATATAAATTCTTAATAGCACCAGTATATTTTGTCAAACCATGAGTTTTCAACTTAGGCATATCAATAACCAAATCAACCTCTTTCAAGATCTTAGGAAAAGTCAGCACCTTCAAGATCTTAGCATCATCATCCCTAATCTTAACCAGATTAGTAGTTTCAAACTCAACTAAAGTTCCATACTTTTTCAAACGATTAATTCCCGCAGCTTTAAAAGAAATCTCAGAACGAGTAAAAGGAGAATCCCCAATAAAAATCTCACACTTATTTTGCTTTAAAATCTTGCAAACAGCCTCCACCAACACAGGATGCGTAGTCGTCGCAATCTGATTCTTCGGAAAACACCCCACAATATTTGGCTTTATCAGCACTTTCTTCTTGTAATATTCAGAAAAATCAAATCCGATTAAGTTCAGAGCCTTCACCACCGCCTCATCCACCTCCCTCTGCTTATAACTTGAGCATTTTACTACTGCTACTTTTTTCATCCCCTATAAAACCCCCGAATCTTCTTCCACAAAATAACAACCAAAACAGGAATCGCAATCAAACCCATAACAACCTCACTCCACCGAATATAAGCAATTGGCTCTGTAAAAATAATACACTTATTCCAAGCCAACATCAAATAAAAAACAAAAATAACAACCGCAGACAAAGCTACAATCAAAGCTAAAACTTCCAACAGGTTAATCACCTTTTTTTCTGTTGTTTTCATCTAACAACCGCCCAAATCATATCATCGAGATATTTCCCATTTTTCTTTTTGTTTTTTTCCATGATTCCCTCTAATTTATATCCTGCTTTTTCCATAGTTCTTGCAGAAGCTTTATTAAAAGTTCTACACAACCCAGATAATCTTTTTAATTTATATTTTTTAAAAGCATAATTTGTGATAATTTTAACCGCCTTAGACATTATTCCCTTTCCTCTAAATTTCTTATGAAGACAATAACCAATAATCCCCCTATGCTCCTGATGTTTTTGATTTAAATCATGAATATTCACCCATCCAGCACACTCTCCATTAACTTCAATTGCAAATTTCTCAAAAGAAGGTTTTTTCTTTTTATTCATTTCTTTTATTGCTTCCTTAATCCCCCCTCTAACTTCAGCTACACTTTTTGGAGTGGACATAAAATTCTTCTTTGCTTCCTTCTCTATCTCACTTTCAAAAAAAACCTTAGCATCAGAAAGCCTAGCATGTCTAAGCACAAACTCCGGACTCTTTGATTTCAAGATTATTTTTTTCATCTCAACCCCTCTTTTACTAACAAACTAAAGAAAACACAACTTAAAAACTTAATCAAAAAGCACTCAAATAATTCAACACACTTGCAAAACTAACCCACAACAAATAAGGAACAAGCAACCACCCCGCCTTTTTATCAACCTTCCCAGCAACATAAATCATTAAGATTATTGAAATGATTAAAACAAAAATTTCATAAAAAGCTAAATCAAGTCTTCTCATCCCAAAATATAAAACACTCCACAAAATATTCAATACAAAATTAATCCCAAAAACAAGGGCAATCCTGCTCCTAGCTTTCTCACCATTAATCCAAGCAAAATACAAACTCAAACCAATAAGAAAAAACAGAACATTCCAAACAACAGGAAAAACCCAGTTAGGCGGAGTAATTGAAGGACGAATAGAATCATACCAATCACTACTAGTTGCAGGAGAGGTAAACAAACTCCCAACAAATGCCACAGCATAAACTATCACAAGACATACAACCAAAACCCCAATATGTTTTCTCTTTTTAAGTTTCATTTTAATCTCTCAAATAAAACACCTACCGGAATCCGCCCCCTTGAATTATAATCCCACTCACCCACCAACTTCTCTGCCACCTTACTATCCTTATTATCCTTAACCTTATACATAAACTCATCATAATTATTAACTTCTTTATTAAAAATCAAACAATCCTGCAAAACCTCAACAAAACTAAAACCCTTATGCTTAATTGCTTTTTCAAAAATCTCAGACATATGAGCAATATCTTTTCCATTAACTCTCGCAATAAACCCACAACCTGCAGCAAGTGCTAACTTCACAGGATTAAGAGGCATATTCACCGCCCCTTGCGGTTCTGTCTTAGTCTTATATCCTTGTTCTGAAGTCGGAGTTGCCTGCCCAGTTGTCAAACTAAACGCCCGGTTGTCATGAACAATCATTGTCATATCAGCATTATATCTGCAATTATGAACAAAATGCGCAATCCCCTCTGCATAAGTATCCCCATCACCCCCAAACCCTAAAACAGTCAAACCAGGATTCCCTAATTTAATCCCAAGAGCAGTCGGAAGAACCCGCCCGTGCAAACCATAAATCCCAGATATATTCAAATAATCAAAAATCTTAGCATGACACCCAATTCCCGTCGCCATTGCAAACTCCTCCTGCTTAGCAAACCCTTCCTTAATCAATTTTTCAATAACTTTTTTCACACTCGCAAGTATCATAAAGTTCGGGCATCCAGGACACCATGTTACTGGATTTTTTGTGTTTAGGTTTGTCATTTTATCTCCAAAGGACAATTTTCAAAATCTTCTTTTAAGATTCTTACATATTCTGATACTGCATTCATCAAATGGCTACTTCTTGAGAAATTTGTGTTTCTCTTTTTTGTAAAGTATGTTCCAAGTATTATCTTTATCCCCATATTTTTTAATTCATCTATAACCGGAGCAAAATCACTATCACAAGCTATCAATATAATTTTTTTAATGTTTTTATTTTTTATGGGAAAAGACATTAAATCAATAGTCATTAAAATATCCACTGCCTTTTGATTATATTTAACAAAATTATCTTTTCCAACTAGTTTTTGGCATCTCCCTTCTCTAATAACAAGATTATTATTCAAAGATAATTTTTTAATAAAAGAATCATAACTATTTTTTCTATTTTGTTCATCTTTTGTTGATTGTGTAGATTGAAAAGGAGGAGCAGTATAATAAAATATTTTTTCGCACTTTAGATTTTGATTTAAACAAAAATTTTCGCAAAATTTAATTAAATCATATCTTAGATAAAATCCTCCTCCAAAATATTTTGATAGCTTTGATAAAAAACCAGCATCAACAAAAATAAATGTCTTTTCCATTTAAATTTGTAAAAATAATTTATTTAAGAAGGAATCATCCGGCGACTCTTGCGAATCACCGGGGAGCATGTTATAATTATTAATATTCATTAGTTTATAAATTTTGCT
>CAZWNN010000047.1:0-4433 GCA_964635935.1 Candidatus Woesearchaeota archaeon | reverse complement strand
AAAAAAGCCCAATAACTTAGTTATCGGCTTAAAAAAAAGGGGGGTTAGGAAATGGATGAGACTGGTGTTGTTTCCCAGATTGCCATTTCAGGACCTATGTCTGTGTTTCTGAACCATAGGTCTTCTCCTTTTTCTAGCAGGAGAATTTTGCATTTGTTGAAACCAATGTCTCTTGTCTCACAAGAAACTGATCGTATACCGTTTTCGTCTGGTGGTCCAAAATGATATTCAGAACCACTTTCAGTAACAACAGTTATTTCTTGCATAGAAAATCCTTCTGGAGCGCCTGGCGGTTTAACTCCTAAAGGAAGAGGGTCAGCTCCATCTCTCTCTCTTTTTTGTCTTTGGTTATAACAGAATACGCAAAAGCTTATAAAAGCACCCTCTGGGTCTGCTTCTGGCACTATCTTTGGCGATCTACTTCCCCAGAAACATCCAACGCATCCACAGTCACTGCAAAGTTCCTCGGGCATCCAACCTTTCTTGGTCTCTTGTCTACCCATTTTTAATCTACCGCCCTAAGACTAAAACAAAACTCTTTATTTGTCAATACAAAAACCTAGGGCGGAGCTTAAACAATATTAAGACCTGTTTTATTTCTAATTGAATAAAAAAAGTGCAATAACATAAGTTATTGACTTGATGAAAAGAAAAATTATCTTTGCTTATTTTTTGATCTCTTTTCCGTCCTTAAAGAACTTTTGTCCTCTTGGGGTCTCGGTTCCTGCAATATTGCAAAATGAACAGTAATATTCTTGCTCTTCCCAATACGTAGCATCTTCTAATATCATTGCTCTACCACACTCAGGACATCTCATAACTTCATCTCCCAAAGAGTCATTTTCATCTCTATTCTACTATAAACCCAAATATAAATTTGTCAAGAGAGTCAAAATAAAAACCCGAGAAAAACTCTCAACTATCAAAAAATCGTTTTCTTGACGATTTTCAAACTTTTAGACAGGTTGAATTTATAGAAGATGTTGATCCGTTGGTACGATAATATTAGAATCTGTTTTGTTTGTAGAAAGTTTATACAATTAGGCCCTTTTTATTTATCTCTCTATGCTTTTCAATAGTTGTTTGAAATTTAGGAAGCAACTTACTTAACCTAATTAATTCTCCATTTGATATTACTTTTGGGTCAACATATCTAAATTTTTTAACTATTTTTTTTCCGGAATTACCATTTACACCTTTTAATTCTTTGTCTTTTAAAATCTTCAATATGCTTTTAATTGTTTTGTTTTGGTTTTTCTCAAATTTATTTAATACAAATTGTTCATCTTTATAAAAATCTTTTTCTGATAAAATCTTTTTATCTAAAGCAATTTTTAGAGCTTCTGAAAAAAGATGATATCGCATCATTGCTTGATATCCGCCCCAATGTTTGGTCTGTAGTTCTAAAAAGTTAACAGCAAAATCAAAGGCGGGTTTTTTATCAGAAAAAACTATCTCACTATTGTAATTTACCAACCCACCAATGCAACTACTCACTATCCTGGGATTTAGCCAATCTTTAAATTCTCTTAAAGCATAATCTACTCTATCAGCACACAAATCAGGTGCGCTTCTTTCAAGTAATGAGAAATTGTGTTCGTTTAATATTCTTTCTAATGAAAAATCAAACCTATCTAAAATTTTAGGCACCTCTGTCTTTCTAATAAATGCCTCGTGAATTGTATCGTGATAATCCTCCACTCCATCTCTCCCAGCAGCAAATACCCAATCAGCAATATGAGAAAAAGCTAAAACAGAGATATCGTGCAAAAGTCCGGCAACTTGTTCTTCTAAAGTCGTTCCCAACTTTCTCAAAAGAAGCATTACCCCAACACTATGCTCATATCTGCTGTAATTTTTGAAATGATAATACTTATCTGGAACTCCGTACTGAGAAATCCTCTTCAATCTTAAAATTGCTGAGCATTTTAATAATTCTAATAAAATTGGTTCTTTAATTTTTACTTTGCCGTATATTTTATCTTCTACTGTCATGTCGTCATTTTAACATAAAAACCGCCTGATTGGCGATTTTTAAACTTAGATTCCCTGGCTAGATGATGTTAAAACTACCTTATTATTTAAGAGCAAGATCTAAGCTTTTGGTAATACTAGGAACTGTGTCAAAATCTTTGAATTGCTCTAACTCAATCCATTTGTATTCTTCGTGCTCCCAATCTAATCTTGGCGTTATTTGTCTCTTTAACTCTACTAAAACAGGACACCTGATCCATGTTTTGTCTATTTCTGTATCTTCAAATTCATATGGTTCACCAATATGGATTTTCAAAATATCATCTTTTTGTATTGCTAATTCTTCTTGCATCTCTTCTAAAACCTTATCTTGAATAGGCTTTATCTCATCAAGAAATCCAGCAACAACGCTCCATTTTCCCCTATAATTTAATCCCTTTTCGCTTCTCTTTAGTAAAAGAAATTTTTTGCCGTACCTCAAAAAAACAATAACAACTGGAGCTATATTAGAATCTGAATAATTAATTCTTCCATCTGGGAACTTTGGCAATTTTTCATGAAATTCCTTAATTTTGGCCAAGATTTTTTCTTCTCTTTTTTTCATTATTTGATTCTATCAAAAAATCGCCTCTATGGCGATTAGTCTTTCCATTGAACCAATTTATTTTTAGAGATGAACTTGGTTCATCTGAACTATCTAAATACTACATCTAAAGAAAAACCGTATCTGTTAGACAAATTAACTACCTCTTTTTTAACTCCTTGATAGTATTCTTTGATAAGCCATTTTTCACGATAATTCAAAGCTAAGTCTGGATAATGTTTATCAAGAACCTTTTTTATATCTGTCCAATTACCGCATTTGATATTTAGCTTATCTAAAATTATTGTTTTTACCCCTACTTCTTTAAACCGCCTAAATAATTCTTCTAAATTTTTATCGCTTATTCCTGGAATAAAAGGACCTAAAAAAACTAAAGTAGAAATTCCTGCTTTACTCATTTTTTCTAAAGCCAACAAACGACTTTCAATTGAAGAAGCATTAGGTTCAAAGTTTTTAGCGTCTTTTTCATCCAAGCAAGTAATAGTAAGGCCTGGCTGAGCCCAACGAGTAGAGGTATTAAATCTTTTAATAATATCAATATCTCTTATTATCAAGGGTGATTTAGTCAATAGAGCAATTTGGAAATTATTATCTGCTAAGATTTCCAGACATTGACGAGTGATTTTGTATTTTGCTTCAAGCGGTTGATACGGGTCAGTGACAGAAGAAATCATTACCAAACCAGGTTTTAAACGTTTAACCTGTTTTCTTAAAACCTTAGGAGCATTTATCTTTATATCAACAAAATCACCCCACTTTTCTTTTCCTTTTCTGAAACGACACATAAAACGAGCATAACAATAAACACACCCATGAGCACAGCCGAGATAAGGATTAAGATTGTAATCAAACCCTGTTATTTTACAGGGGTTTAAAGCTTTTTTACATTCAATTTCTTTGATTATCATATTCCAATTCTATCAAAAAACCGCCCCAAAGGCGATTTCTGAAACTAGCTCCTCTGGCGGGACGATGTTAGAACCTATTGTAGCCGTTAAGGCAATACTTTCTGTACAGACTCCCTAATTTCCAACACTCTTTTCTCTAAGAATTGTGGATTGTCCTTAAACCATTTTGCATTAGCAGGAGATGGGTGGGGCAAAACGAAAGCAGGTTTGTGATTTAGTTTTTGATTACTAAAGATAAGGTTTATATAATCTTCTCCCTGAAATAAAAAAGAAGCAGCTTCTCTACCGACTATTAGATAAAGATCATTATCAATAATTGAGATTTCTTTCAACAACCATCTTTGGGCACATTCTATTGGGGGTTTTAGATCCCCTCCATTCTTGGCCTTACCAGGAAAACAATGGGCAATAGCCGTGATATAGAATAGGTCTTGATTGTAGAATTGATCTTCAGACACTCCATACCATTTTCTTAGTCTTTTACCGCTTAAATCATTGAACGGCTTACTGGTATTGTGTACGTTCTGAGAAGGAGCCTGACTAATATGTACTATCTTTGCGCTCTCATTGCCCCAAAAAATAGGATTTGGTTCAAAGCCAAATTTGTCCTTACAATACCTACAATCTAGTATCCCTTGTTTTAACTCTGAGAAGTTCATAAATTCAAAGAATGTTTTCTATTTCTAATAATGAATCTACTATCCGCCAAGAGATTTTTTTTAATTCCTCGTTAGAGCTATGAACCGCAATCCCGTGTTTGGTAGCTTTAAAAACTTCTATATCATTTTCGCTATCTCCTACAAAAACAACTTGGTCTATATTAATACCGAGCTTTTTAATTAATATCTTAAGTTGTTCAAGTTTTATCTCTTTTTGGTTATCCCGATAATTGATTTTCTGAAGAACTCCTTTGTTATCAAATTCTAGAGTTGAATTCGCATAAAACC
>CAZWNN010000046.1:0-4571 GCA_964635935.1 Candidatus Woesearchaeota archaeon | reverse complement strand
ACCATCCATTGCATTTTCAATTCTTTTTCTTCCTTCAACTGTGAATGGGAGGGTTACAATTCCGATTGTTAGGGCTCCGTGTTTTTTTGCAATTTCTGCTATAACTGGGGCTGCTCCTGTTCCTGTTCCACCTCCGAGACCGCAGGTTACAAAAACCATATCTGCATCTCCTATTTTCTTTTTGATTTCTTGTTGAGATTCAATTGCTGCTTCTCTTCCTATTCTTGGATTAGAGCCTGAACCTAATCCTTTTGTAAGTTCTCTTCCAATTAAGATTTTTGCATCTGCATTTGCATAAAGGAGGTCTTGTGCATCTGTATTGATTGCGATGATTTCCCCGCCTTTTATTCCGATTTCCCGCATTCGCGAAACTGTGTTTCCACCTGCTCCTCCGATTCCAATAACTTTCACCCGAGCTGCTTGTTTTTTTAGAATTTCTTCTAGTTCTCTGTCAATTTCATGAGCAGAGGATATTTCCTCGATGATTGTGCTTGAGGTTTCACTAGAATCTTGCTCTGAATACACCTCAGTCTGGTCCATGTTTTGTTTAGAAGTTTGGAGTTTTTAAGGATTTATGGGGTGGAGTGTATATTTTAGGACTTTGGTTTATCTTCTGCTTTCACATTAACCTTCATCCCCAGAATCTCCTCAAAAGGTTTGGACATCATCTGAATTATTGGTTGGAGATTTTTTTCAACTTGGAAGGTGATTGTTTTTTCCTTGGTTGTAAAGGGGAATTGTTTTTTGAAGAAGTAGTCTTGGAGGGCTTTTATTTTATCTTCTTTATTTTCTAGTTTTCTTTTTATTTTAAAGTTGTATTTTACTTTTTTTCCTGCAAGGGGATTGTTGAAATCTACTAAAACCCTCCCGCCTGTGACTGCTCTTATTGTTGCTATTTGTCCATCGAGGTTGAATTGCATGCCTTTTTGAGGTGCTATGTTTTGGTTTTTAAATTGATTGAGAGAGACCATCTTAACTAGGGTTGGAACTCTTTTTCCAAAGGCTTGTTCTGATTCTATTTCTTCTGTGTACTCTTTTCCTATTTCTTTTCCTTCTAGGGCTTTGTCAAGTCCGGGAATTAGCATTTTGTGGCCAATTGCAATTATGGAAGGTTTGAAGTCTACTTTTTCAGTGGTAAGTCCTGCTTTTACTGCTTGGTTTTTTGAGGTTGTGTCAAAGACTGTTTCATCTGGGAGAGTCATGGCTGTGAAGTCTAGTTCTATGAAGTCTTTATTTTTTACTTGCATGATGTTTTGAATTATGGGTGGTTTTTAAGTTTGTTGATTGTTGCCCCACCCCAAGTTTGTGATCATCCCCCATCCACCGTCGCTTCGGAATCAAGATTCCTCGCTTCCTCGATAGCTTTTAATTAGTTTTTTCACAAATATTTATAAACTGGTTTCTTTTTCTTAAAACATGGCGCATAAAATTGTTGATGCTACTGGTCTGCGGGTTGGGAGTTTTGCTATAATTGATGGTGATTCTTATGTGATTAAGAGCATGGATGTTTCTAAGACTGGGAAGCACGGGCATGCTAAGTGTAGGTTTGAGGCTGTGAGTTTGACTGGATTAAAGAAAAAAGTTTTGGTTGTTCCGGGGCATGAGAGATTTGAGGTTCCGACGATTGACAAAAGAAAGGCGCAGGTTCTTTCGCTGATGGGGGAGAAGGTTAGCGTAATGGATTCTGATAATTTTGAGACTTTGGAATTGGATGTTCCGCAAGATTTAAAAGAGGAGATTAAGGAAGGTATTACAACAGAGTACTGGGATATTGAGGGGGTGAAGGTTATTAAGAGGGTTTTATAAGATGGCATCAAAAATACCTGCAGCACAAAATAGAATGTTTAAGAATATGTTTGTTTGCAAAGGTTGCAAGCACAAAATGAGAGTTGACCCTCTGAAAATTTTGCAGGGAAAGGTGAGATGTAGAAAGTGTGGGAAGAAGGATTTTAGGCCGGTTAGAAAGAAGTAGGTTTTTTAAACTAATTTTCCATGAAGTTATGTAAAAGATGGTAGGATTTTTTGTTTATGACTTAAGCTTCTTGGTGTTGTTCTGTGCTTTTGTAGCTTGGTTTCTTTATAGTCGTAAAAAAGGTTTGCAAAGAGAGGGGATTATGTTTCTTTACAAGACAAAGTTTGGGATGACGTTTATTGATCATGTTGGGACTAAATATAAAAAAGTTCTTCATGCTTTGAAATATCCTATTATCCTTGTTGGTTACGGGTTGATGGGAATGATTATTTATATGCTTGGGTTAGTTGTTTATACTTATATTGCTCTTCCAGAGATTGTAGATGTTGTTAAAGCTCCTCCGGTGATGCCGTTGATTCCATATTTTCCGCAGATTTTTGGTGTGGAAAGCTTTTTCCCGCCTTTTTATTTTATTTATTTTTTAATTGCAATAATCATCGTGGCTTTTTCTCATGAGTTTGCACACGGGATTTATATGAGGCTGTATAAAATTAAGATTAAGTCAACTGGAATTGCCTTTTTAGGTCCGATTCTTGGTGCTTTTGTTGAACAAGATGACAAAGATATGCAGAGCAAACCAGCAACTCAACAGATGACTGTTCTTGGGGCAGGGGTATTTGCGAATTTAATTTTAGCTTTGATATTCTTCTTACTAATGGTAGGATTTTTTTCAGTTTCCTTTGCTCCGGCAGGCTATGTATTCAGTAGTTATGCTGTTTCTGAAATCCCCATTGGTTCTATCAGTGGATTTGGAGAGCGGTTGGAAAATACAGAGATTATTCTTAATACCCAACTAAAGAAAGTTAATCTTACGCAGATTGAGGTTGGCGAGAGGAGTTATTTTATGGTTTCTGAACTGGTTCCACAAGTTTCTAATTTAAGTGATAAATATGCTTATGTTTTTGACGATGCTCCTGCAATTAATGTTAGGTTACAAGGAATTGTTCGCGAAATTGATGGTGTGAAAATTACTGGGCAGAAAAGTTTGGCAGAATATTTAGAAGGAAAAAGCCCGGGGGATCAGATTGTAATTAAAACTCTTGTGGATGGAGAGGAAATGAACTATGAACTTATTTTAGACGAGCATCCTCTTCATAAGGGGGGGGCTTATTTAGGAGTTGGTTCTGCGGGGCCTGTTTCTGGAGGCTTTAAGAAGGTTCTTAGTATTTTTGTGAATTTTAAAAATCCTTCTACTTATTATGAACCTTCTTGGAACGGAGAAATTGTTAATTTTATTTATAATTTGTTGTGGTGGGTTGCAATAATTAACTTTTTTGTTGCTTTATTTAATATGCTTCCAGTTGGAATTTTAGATGGCGGAAGATTTTTCTATCTAACTGTTAGAGGAATCACAAAATCTGAAAAAATTGGGAAGAGAGCATTTAAAATTATGACGTGGTTAATTTTGTTGCTGTTTATTTCAATGATTCTGAGTTGGATTTGGGCTCTTGTGTAGGAATTCTAATAGCAAACGCTGAACAAAGTGAGAGGAAGCGAGAAATTTTATATTTCGAGCGACTGGGGGAATGGGGATGATTTCAAATTTTTGATTAGTATATGATTAGCGCGACCGGAGGTCGCGCCAATAGGTGCCTTCGGCACTTATCTTAAGGACGCCTAGCGGCGTCTGCGCACTTCGTGCGGTAGTGATCGCCACATGGCTCGGTGGAGGATTATTCAATTGAAGTTTTTGATAAAATTTTTTTCAAAAAGTTTTGGTGGGGTGGTGGCGGAGGGGGGTTTGGGCGTTGGTTTAATCAAGAATCTATTAATTTTTTTAATCTCTCAAATCTACTATCAGAAGGTTCGATAAAATTTGTACTTCTGCCTCCTAAAAATGTTTCTCTAACACGAACGTTACCAGAGCTTGAAAGCTCTTCTAAATTCTTAGTTGGAATAATTAATTCAACAATGGGAGATCTTTGACCATCTCTGGAAAGATAGCGGTAAAAAAATTCTTTGCACTCTGCTCTACCCCCATATTGATACTCTTCTGAATTATCACAAAATACAACTGGCATCCCACTAGCCAAGTGACATTTTTCAAAAGGTCTAAATTCTTCTCCTGTAACGCGTATATAAGTCCTCCCCCGCCATCCTTCACTAGTAGGGTTTGAATCTTCAACGATAATTTCTGTTGAGACTAACTTAGCTTCGTCTAAGGCAAGATTTGCTAGTCTTGCAAGTTCTGCTTTATCTGCATCTTCCATCTTTAGTTAATAAAAGGTGGTTTTTTAAAACTTGCTATTTTAGTATTTTCATGAAAAAGAAAAACTGGGAACAGGTTAAAAAGGTTTTAGAAAAACAAAAGTATGCAATTGTGGGGAATCACTCTGGGGTGCAGGTTTGTAGGTGGACTAAGAACTCTCTAAATAAAAAGGGGGGGTGTTGGAAAGAGAGGTTTTATGGGATTGAGTCTGCGAGATGTTGTCAGATGTCCCCGGCGGTTATGTGGTGTGAGAATCAGTGTCTTCATTGCTGGAGACCTATTGAGATGAACCGAGGAAGGGAGTTAGATAAGGTAGATGAGCCGATTGAAATTATTGAAGGGATTGTAAAAGCAAGAGAAAAACTTCTTGAGGGTTATAAAGGAAATCCT
>CAZWNN010000045.1:0-4656 GCA_964635935.1 Candidatus Woesearchaeota archaeon | reverse complement strand
CCTGTTTTGCTATTCTGGCAAAGGTATGGCTGACTACGCCTGGGTCAATTGGCTTGCCTTCCACACTGGTAAAAACAAGGTCATCCAAACCAATTTGCCTTCCTAATTGCTGATAAAGCCATTCCCTTTCTGCTTTGTATTCTCTCAGGTATAACGCCAGCTTGGGCGTCATAGCGACACGGCGCCGGCTGTGGGCCGTCTTAGGCTGTCGGGTTTCAGAGATCCTGGCACTCAAAGTGAATGACATAGACTTCGAGCGGGGCACTGTCACAGTTCTGCATCTCAAGATGCGGATCAGACTATCATGTAGCAAGTGCAAGGCAAGGTTAGGTAAGAGACACCAATTCTGTCCTGAGTGTGGCGAGGAAGTTAGTGAGGCTCAGAAGCGTCAGCAAGAACATCGGCGCGTGAGAGTGTTACCCATTGATAGACACACTCTGGAGATGCTGAAAGGTTACATTACCGACAATCGCCTAACTTGCGATGGCGGCTCTGGCCTTGTCTTTGTCCTTAACCGACATCGGGCTTGGCAAATAGTGAGAGACTGTGCTAAAAGAGTTGGCCTCGCAGGTTTAGTGAATCCTGAAACCGGAAGGATGAGAGGAGTTAGCCCCCATCGCCTTAGAGATGCCTTTGCTGTCAATGCAATGAAGCTGGATGACTCAGGAGACGCATTACGACTGCTTCAAGAGCATTTAGGCCATGCGAGCTTTGATACAACGGCTAGGTATCGAAAGATCGCCGGCGAGGAACATCGTAAGTGGTATGAAAGGCTGTGGAGCGAAACCTCCTGACTCGCAATGGACACAAAATAAGCAATTGTTATGCGTAAATGTGTGTGGACGGGGAAATTGAACTGAGTCTAACGATACCTGAAACAATGCTTACATTTGCCTAAGCAAATGTAAGTGCATGGGCTGGCTTGAGTTGATAAGATACTTCACACTTCAACGAGCCACTACATCAGACAAAGCCATATCTAATGTTATATGTCTAATAAGTGAAAGAAACAAGAAGAAAGGTGAACTCTATTTGGGAAATAGTCAGGGTTTGCGTCAAAGCCAATTACGAATTATGGTCAATTTATAGATAAATTAAAATCCGTCAAATTCAGAATGGTGTTTACGTATCTGATCACTCTGACATTCAACTTGTGCTCGAAGTTTTTCGGCGTCTTCCTCTAACTCCTGACAAATCATAGAACGGATATTAATCCAAAGTTTTTCCGCTTCGGTTTCTGTCATGCCTGCTTTTCTCAGTCGCCAATTCCGTTCACAGTCAAACCAAACCGAAGTATATAAATCATTCACAATGGCACTTTCGTAGTAGAAACTTGCCCAAATTAGATGTCTGTATGGGACCCCGAACTGGGATGATATGCTACGAAATGCCTTTTTGCCTTCTGGAGTGTGTTTATCGAGAGCTATCCAATATGGAAAACTCGACTCAGTAAGTCTCGATGCTGAGATAGGCGGTACTTCGTTTGATACGGCTAAATATGCGCCAGCAAGGATAGTGGCTTTATCCCAACCCCACGTTGCGGCTGCTAAATATCGACTTGCTGCTTTAACGACTTTCTTACTTTCTTCTGAAGTACACTGAGAGAATAACCAGTCAAAATATGTGTCGGGACGCTTAATAGCCTCGGAAACTAATATCAGACTTCTTCGTGATGGAACGATGTCCAACATTGACTTGTCCCCTTCATGGAAAGCGAACGCTAGCGCTCCTAAACCGGCAGCATCTTTCTGCTTTTTAGCACGGCTGACCATCAATAGTGCCGTTTCTTTAGATAAGAGGTCTTTAGCTATCGAAAGATCTTGAGCAAGTGGCCATGATTCTTCAAACGTAATAACAACAGCTCGGGATCGGAGCCAAGATTTGTCTCCGTTAGCCATTAGTTTTAGAATTGTTAAGTGTACTATCTGCTCTGCACCTCGCCTTACAGCTTTTTGCAGCAGCGACCGGAGACGGGGATCGGTTGAACTTTTGCGTCCTTTTAAGTACATAGTAATATCTTACTTGAAGTGCTTTTCAAATTCACCCGTACTCATTGCCTTGTATTTCCCAAAACATCTGCAACTGTCCAAGCAATTCCGCTTGTTAATAGGTATCGATAGTGTTTGTGCCAAAGGTTGAATTTGTTTTGTCGCATGGTCATATGCTTTAATCCCGTTTGAAAAGTTACATTGTGGATCGTCCAATATTATCTTTGTTTGACCGGTTGAGAATGGGAGGATACCCTTTTGAGTTCTAATCACTATCATTTGGGCAAATTCGCCCTTTACCAAGTCCCTCGTAAGCTCTTCAATAGATGAGAAGAACCGGTCATCAGGTGATATCTGACCCCAATAAATTGGATTGGCTTTAGTAATTAACACCTCAGTCCCAACGGGGAGTTTGTTCAATATTTCCGTTGGTACCACAAACAGAACTGGGCCGTATTCATTCGGCTGGTGGGCACGTTCATGAATATCCACGGTATCAAGAAAAACGTCGTACCAAAGCTCATATTTTTTATCAATCTCATCGCTTCCCTGTGGGGTTTGGGGAAATCCTAAGTCTGTGACATAACCGCGAGAGACCAAACTTCTCAGTTTTAAGAAACTGCAACTGGTCGAGACAGTATTAGCGTGGTGCAAATTACTGATATATTTCTTCTTCAATACTTGATATACATCGACCCCTTTCATCTGAGTATCCTCCCTTATAGTAATCACCACAAGAATTCAGTCACAACGAATAACCATAGCTTTGTGGTACAAATAGCTTGTTGTACTGATTGTTAAAGAAATCGTCTGTCATACCTGCGATGAAATCCACAACAATCCGTTCTTTAGGCGTATTCTGCAAATATTTGTCATCCATATCAGCTAACGATTCTGTTATAGCTGAGTTCTCAGAGTTAGTG
Source organism: Candidatus Woesearchaeota archaeon (assembly GCA_964635935.1). GTDB lineage: Archaea > Nanobdellota > Nanobdellia > Pacearchaeales > GW2011-AR1 > CAZWNN01. The sequence goes on along the minus strand of CAZWNN010000045.1, from coordinate 1,745 downwards.
ATGTCTGATAAATACCTATCATAAAGATTTCTGTACATTCTTCTTACTTTGTGCATTTCCGTATTAATTTTAGGATTCTGATAAATTGAACTACGGTTAAACAAGAGTAGATCTTTCAATGCTTTGAATACGACGTCACTAAATGTGATGAGTTTTTTCTCGTAGCTGTTCTTTATTAAATCCATCACAAGTGTGTTAATGATTTTTTCGTTAGTCGATCCGAGAGCGCTCCTTAGCTCTTTTGGTAAATCTTGTTTCTTTATTAATCTAACTGTTATCGCATCTTCGATGTCTCTTCCAATATATGCGATCACATCTGAAATCCTGACTACACAACCTTCCATAGTCATTGGCCGGAGGTAATTACTTTGTCCTTCAACTTCGAAACATCGCTTATATTCGTCCAAAAATGAATTCCAATCCTTGCCATAGTTAGGCTCCATACCGTTTTGGGGCATCTCGCCGTGATGAGCGAGTATACCATCCAAGACTTGAAGAGACAGATTTAGCCCTTTCCCTTTGTTCTCCAATTCAGATAATATTCTTGTGCTTTGACCATTATGACAAAAACATCCAATACCTTTCTCAATACAGAGTTCATGCAATGCCTCTTCTCCGCTATGACCGTAAGGAACGTGACCAAGATCGTGTCCTAATGCAATAGCTTCAACAAGGTCCTCATTCAGCCTTAAACACCTTCCTATGACTCTCCCTATTTTAGAGACCAATTGTACATGTAGTACTCTATGGGTTATGTGGTCATTTTCAAAAAGGGAAAAAACTTGAGTCTTGTCGATGTACCTTGAATAGGCTCGAGAATGCATTATTTTGTCCGTGTCATGGAAAAAAGCAGGGCGTACGTTCTCTCTGTCCGGTACCTTTTCTACACTCGGGTCTCGCCTTATCGCTTGACTGCTTTTGCAGGCCCAAGGCGATAGAGTTCGCTTTTCTTTTTTGAAGTTATTTAGTACTATTGCCGAATAAACGGGATCTTTAACCTTTTTCATTATTGCTCACAATCCGCAACTAAAGAATGAAAAAAGTTTCATTCACTCCTTATTTGCTCATACACCTGCTGAAGTAAACTACTAGAAACAACCTTTTGAAATTCTTTATCATTCATAAATCTAGCAAATATGTCTTCATTCTGTTCCATGCGGTCAATAATCAAATTTTCAAGGGCTTTATCAAAAACGTATTTAAAACTTTCTATCGGATTGGCCATGGCTGCCTGCCTTAGGGATTCATCGGATGCTGCCTCTTCTCTTACCTGGTTAAAAAAGAGTTCATCAGCGGGTTTAAAGTCAGTACCGAAGCGGTCATTAACTATATCAATCAGCATTGACAGCTTTATTTGTTCCTCATGGTCTTCCCCCGTCGCTACATAAACGGCTTTCACTTCACCTATCTTGCCTGGTTGGAGTTCTATTGCACCCTCACTTATTTTCTGGAGTCGGTAGTATTTCAGATTTACCTCATCGTCGAAATGATAAACAGCATCCGTCCGCCTTTTCGGCAGCTTGTTAATAAGAAATCGGATGTAGGTATAAAGCTTCTCCAGGTCTGAATCCCGGAACGGTATAACCTGTGAAAGGAAAGAATACAAGTTGCGGAAGGTAAGAATCAAATGTCTGAATTCTTCTTGAGGGCCTTCCTTAAGTTCATTGAACCGTCCCACCGCAGGGTCAAGATGACGTCGGATGTCAATAGTGGACACGAAACCTATCATGCTGCCACTAGACCTG
>CAZWNN010000044.1:0-4803 GCA_964635935.1 Candidatus Woesearchaeota archaeon | reverse complement strand
AACGCAAACTTTTTTTTATTTAATTGCTATTCTCTGTCCTTTCCGGACAGAGCACCCATTTTAGATTAGCGATTTAATTATTCCATAAGCCAACAGTGCAATAGCTATAAAGCTTAAAATTAACAATATCTTTTCAATAACATCTCTAACACTCTTTTTCATAAAATAACAAATAAATGAAACTTTAAATAATTAATGGCAAGTAGGAAATAGGCCATGTTTTGTCAGAAGTTGTGTAAACACAAACCTTCTGTGCTAACATCTGACTAAGCCCGCGCAAAGACGGTTGCATCAGCCAAGGTGCTCGTTCCACTCCCAATAAAGGGCTCGTCTCTATTCCACTACTACGCCTCACGACGCTCCACTCACGTGGATAACTTTGCCACGTTAAAATAAATTAACGCAGATGCATGGACCTTCCTCAGAAATCATCAGTCATTTTACACTGATTGGCTTTAGGCCTGATTTCCGCAGTTAGCTATCCTACTTGCTGATAATATAAAAAATTCCGCATTTTTAAAGGTTATTGTTCTACAAATCAAGGTGAAACCAATCTCTTACTTCTTTTTCTTTCTAGCTCTAGAAGTGAGGTCTTCGAAATGAGAATCTAAACCTTTTCTCTCTCTTCTCGGACTCTTTCTGTAAGATATTTTACAGCTTCTTTATGAGCATTTCTTGAAGCTTTGGCAGGTGTTGAACCATAACTTACTAATTCTGGTTTCTCATTAAGAATATTCCTCCATACTGGAAAGATAGGAGGATCTCCAACAGGTTCTCCAATTCTAAAATCTCCTGGTCTTGCGTGTTCGAATTCTTTTTCTGTTATAAGATAAAAAGTAGCTTCTTCCCCAGAGACTCTTTCTTCGCCCTCTACTAACGGATATATAATCATTTTTTTATTTAATCAACTCCATTTAAATTAATTATTGTGATGAAGTTCTACAAACCACCTAACTAAAAAATTAGAAATTACCTACCAATCATTTACAATCAGCAGGAAGACGCTTTTCAGAACCAACAGAAATTCAGCCCAAGAATAAATAAAACAAGGCTGAATTTCCGCAATAACTTTAAGCTAAAACTATAACAATCAATTCACAATCCCCTTCAAAGTTTACTAATAAATTCAATCCAATACATTTAAAAACCAATTTTAGCTGATTAAATCATGAAAGGAACAGTTAAGTGGTTCAATCGAATCAAGAGATTCGGCTTCATCACTGGCGAAGACGGGAAGGACTATTTTGTCCACGAGACACAGACTTCAGGCGGACCTCTGAACGAAGGCGACGAAGTTGAGTTCGAACCAGTAGAAGAAGAAAAAGGACCTCAAGCAAAAAACGTAAAAAAGGCAACCTAGACTTCTATAAGATGGAAATGGATTCAGATAGTGTTGAAAGGAGTGTAAGAAGATAATGAAGTTATATGTAGGAAATTTGCCATGGAGCGTCGATGATGCTGCATTAAAAGAGCTTTTCTCAGCTTTTGAAGTTGAAGAAGCAACAGTTATCACCGACAAGTTTTCACATCGTTCTAAAGGATTTGGCTTTGTAACAATTAATGATGATGAAGCTGCAAAAAAAGCAATTTCAGAACTTAATGGAAAGGAAATTGAAGGCCGAGAACTTAAAGTGAACGAAGCAAAACCAATGGAAGATAGACCAGAACGACCTAGAAGAGATTTCAACCGAGGCGGCGGAGGCAGTAGAGGAGGCGGAGGTTTTAACCGTGGCGGAAGCAGGGGCGGCGGAAGCAGAGGTGGAGACCGAGGCGGAGGCAGAAGTTTTGATAGATAGTAAGTCTGGAATTTAATTTATTTTTTTTATTTTTTGGGTTTTTTAAATTTTAGTTTTTTAATAAGAGGTAGCTTAGCAAGCGCTGAGCAGGTAGAATCAATAACTAATAAAATAAAAAGAGAGGTAATAAGATCACAAATGCGCAAAGCGCATCTTAGCTTGTCGCCAGACAAGCCCATAATAATGTGCCTTAGCAGGCACACAAACTCGCCTTTGGAGATTAAGTATCAATGCGTGACAGGGAGTAGGGGGTTATTAAAAATCTTCAAACCCTCACCACAGAATTAACCACAAACCTCTTAGCCTGAAAAAATTTCTTAGCAAAATCCGCAGCAACTTGTGGGTCAAACTTTTTGCAGGAAAAAACATCAAGATAAACCGCATTGCTCTGATTTGCAAAGTGAGCAGAAATAAGTGAAGTTTCAATTAACTGCATCATTGAATATCCCGCCACTCTCTCATCCTCCCCAAAATTAACAACAATAGTCTCTCCATAAGCCTTCATCTCAATCAACTCAACAAGTTGCCGGACAAATTCCTTAATTTTTTCAGCATCTCTTATCAGCTCAGGGTCGCACTCATATAAATCTATCGACGATGACAAGCCCCACGGAGAACTATTAGAACTAGGAGGTTCTGCCTCCTCCTTGTCAGATTCTTCTACATCATCCATGTTAAATAGATTTCATCACCATCTTTTCATTAAATATCAACTCAGAAATTATATCTGTTTAGTTTTTAAATCTTTATGTTAATTTAATAGTAGATAATTTTTATTTTATTATAACTCTCCCTTCTCAATCCCGCCCCCGCACCACCCCAGAAAACTTTTTAGAAAAAAGTTTTATCAAAAACTTCTTTAGTTCAACCACCCCCCCAAGTGGCAGGTAGTCTATCGCACCCTTCGGGTGCTCCTTTTAGCTTTTTAATTTTCCACTTTTCCACTTTTTCCCCAGACCTTCCCTCGAACATCTACTAAAGGAATCCAATAATCTTTCTTACCTGAAATTTCCCATATCTTATGAATTAAACCAAAATAAGTTCCCCAATATATATTCCCAACCCGTTTAGTTCTCATTAACAAATGTCTAACAGAAATTTCATCAAATTCTTCAACATTCCCCTCTAGGTTTCTTCTAACGGTTTTTAATAATTTTGGTATAAGAAGTCTAGCCATAAATAATGGTGCAAAATCTTCATCATATTCTAAACCACTAAGATTTATATTATCTTCACTATAACAATCTTCTAAAGTATTGCAAGCAGATTCCACCCTTTTCTTATAATGTTCTCTTGGATTTTTAAGTCTATCATAGTAATGTGACCAAGCATAATAACTTCCAGAAATCTCCTGCAATACCCCTGTAAATCCTTTAATATAAAACTGAGAAAGAAATTCCGCCCTCTGTTTAAGTCTTCTGAGTTCTCGTTCCTTTTTTGATAATCCTAACATTTTACAAGAACCCCTTTTCTCAACAAACAATTGAGAGCAGCACCAGAAAGAAAACTTTTTAAAAAAAGTTTTATCAAAAACAAATTAGTCTAACTAAACATCCAAATCAATATTGCGACTAGGAAAATAAATTTATTTGAAGCTTTTAGTAGTTGCATGCTGAACACGTCGCCGAAGCTTCGTGCTTACACATCAACTCTATCAACGCAGTCTTTTTCTGCGGCCTTTGTTGTCTCGTTTTGCGGATGGCTTCGTGCTTAGATGCTTTCAGCGCTTATCCATACAGAGCGTAGCTGCTCAGCCTGCTCGTAACAACTGATAGACCAGTGGCTCCGAACCCCCGTTCCTCTCGTACTGAAGGGTCCTTCCACTCAGACAACAACACACCTAGTAGATATCATACAAACTGTCTCACGTATGTAAATCCAATTTTTCAATTGGCATGGACTATACCTTCATCCTTTCATTAAGAAACCTGCTTTAAATTGTCAATGATTTTTTTTGATTCTCCTGAAAATTGCAAACTTGCATTTAAAATTTCCAGTCCAGTTATTGAACCATCAATAGAAATATCAACAACAAGACCATTTGGAAGCTCAATACTTTTCCAATAATCCTTGCCATTTATCTCTACATTTAAAACATCTGCTTCTTCGTCATACCAAATTTCTTTTTCCATCTTAATCTAACCAAAAAGATGTGACTATAAAAATCTTTCCTTCTTGTTTTTTATAGACTACTTTTAAAGTTCTTCCAGAAGGAGGAACTCTGGCAATTTTATTAAATAAATTTGCCCAGTGTTTATCTCTCATTTCAGAGGAATTCAAAAGAACAAATTCAATCATGTCTTTCATGATATCTTTTCGTTTCTTTTCTTGTTTCCTCTTCCAATGTTTAGAATAAATCACCTTCATAAATAGTTTTGGAAAATTTAGTATTTATATTTTTTGAAAGGAGATCCGCGTCTTAGCTCTGTTTTTATAATACAGAACTCCGAGTATCTTGTTAATTAATAACTCAACTCAAGTCTCTACAGGGGTAAGTAATTATTTTTTTGTTAGAATTCTATTAATCTTTATTTAAGGAAAGAATCTTTCTCTATATTTCTAACCATTCTTTCAGTCCAGTCTCTGTTTGCATTTTGCAAACTTTCTCTAGAGTGATGTTCCCCGCCATCCTTACTGATATAAGGGTTTTCCATATAACCTTCAGGTCTAAATATTTTACATTCCATAAATTTTAGAATCTTTAATTATTTATAAACCTTTCGGTTTGTTATCACTTTAAAGTAATTTCGTCCTAACAAACTCAACAGCCATAATAGCAAGAGCTGTTAAGCTCACAATTACCACCTTCCCTCGGTATTGCCATAACTTAATATTATTTAAGTTTTAGGTTTCACCGATATGAGCGGATTTTATTTTTCGCAGGATTACTCCTACGCAACGCCGTGTTTTGTGTTAGCTCCTATTCACACTAAATCGTACTGGTCATTTATTGACGTTCTTAACCCAGCTAACGATCCCTTTTAATGCGTGAACTCCGACACCCTTG
>CAZWNN010000043.1:0-5001 GCA_964635935.1 Candidatus Woesearchaeota archaeon | reverse complement strand
TAACAACATTTAAAAGTCTGAAGGCATACTTTATTTTACTGGGGATGTAGCTCAGCGGGAGAGCACATGACTGAAGATCATGGTGTCCGGGGTTCGACTCCCCGCATCCCCACCTTATCAATAACATTTATAAAATAAAAACTATTAGACATATTATGGTTAAGAAAAAAAAGGGTGTGGAAGAAGTACTTTCAAAAACCAAAGAAGGCTTAGGAATTTCTGGATTTACTCTAGGCGTTTTGAGCATAGTTATGGCTGGCTCTTTAGGAGTTCTTTTAGCCATAGTAGGATTTACTTTTTGTATGATTCAACAAAAAAAGAGCCCAATGAAATTGGCAAAAGCAGGAATTATATTAAATATAATTGGCTTTGTTCTAAGTTTAGCTATGTTGGCAATTATAACTTTCTCTTCTTTAGGAGCAAACCTTTCACTTCAATAAGATGAAATATAAAAAAGCAGCAATGGAGATGAGTGTAGGAACAATTGTTACTATAGTTCTGTTAATGAGTGTTTTAATCCTTGGTATATTTTTAGTTCAAAAGATTTTCTCGGTTGCAAGAGGTGCAGTTGATTTAACAAGTGCTCAATTAGAAGACCAAATAAACAAACTTTTCTCAGAAGATGCTAAGATAGTTATATATCCTCAAACAAGATTTGTAGAAATTAAACAAGGTGAAACAGATGGTGTTGGATTAGGTATTTTTAATACAGAAGGTGAAGCAGGCACATTTTCATATGAAGTTGTTTTATCAGGAATATCTGATTGTTCTGAAACTGAAGAAGAAGTTGAATCATGGATTAAACAAGGAAAAGCTGAAGATAATATTCCTATTGCTGTTGGAAGTAAATCTATACAAAAAGTTTTGATAAAAGCTCCTGAAGGTTCTTCTTTATGCAGTCTCAGATTTAGGATTAATGTATATCAAGAAGAAGAGGCTTATGCTACAGACTTCTTTGATATTGAAGTTAAAGCGAGTAGAAGATAATCCTTAGATTTTTAAATTAGTTATTCTTAATTTTATTATGTTAAAACTTTACAATACTTTAACAAGAAAAAAAGAGGATTTTAAATCACTTCATAAAGAAAAGGTGGGGATGTATGTTTGTGGACCAACTGTTTATTGGTATCAACATATTGGAAATCTTAGAACATACCTTTTTGAGGACGTTCTAAGAAAAGTCTTAAAATATAATGGTTATAAAGTTAAACAAGTTATGAATGTTACAGATGTTGGGCATTTAACAAGTGATGCAGACACTGGTGAAGACAAAATTGAAAGGGCTGCAAAAAAACAAGGTAAAAAAGCACAAGATATTGCAAATTATTATCTCAAAATTTTTAAACAGGATTTTGAAAAATTAAATATTCAGGAACCAGATATTTGGTGTAAAGCTACAGAACATATTAAAGAACAAATTAATTTGATAAAAACCTTGGAAAAAAAAGGTTATACATATAAAACATCTGATGGAATTTATTTTGATACAAGTAAATTAAAAGATTATGGAAAACTTGCTCGTTTAAAGAAAGATAAATTAAAAGCAGGTTGTAGAATTAGATTAGGTGAAAAAAAGAGCAATACTGATTTTGCTTTGTGGAAATTTTCAGAAAAGCAAGGAAATAGACAACAAGAATGGAAATCGCCTTGGGGAACTGGATTTCCAGGTTGGCATTTGGAATGTTCAGCCATGTCAACTAAATATCTAGGAAAACAATTTGATATCCATACAGGAGGAATTGATCACATTCCAATACACCACACAAATGAAATTGCGCAATCAGAAACTGCTTTTGAAAAAAAACCATGGGTAAAATATTGGATGCATGGTGCATGGCTGCTTTTCAAAGGTGAAAAAGTTTCAAAAAGTAAAGGGGGATTATATACTGTAAGTGAACTTGAAAGAAAAGGATTTAATCCATTAGTATTTAGATATTTATGTTTAACAACCCATTATAAAAAACCTTTGAACTTTTCAATTGATAAATTAAAATCTGCACAAATTTCATATCAAAGATTAAAAAATATAATCTCCGAGATAAAAGATAAAGGCATAAATAAAGAATACCTAAAAGAATTTGAAGAGACTATTAATAACGATTTAGATATGCCTGGAGCTTTGCAAGTCTTATGGAAATTATTAAGAGATAAAAAAGCAAAAAAGAAACTAGGAACAGTAAAGAAGATGGATGAAGTTCTTGGATTGGATTTACTGAAGAAAGAGAAGTTAAAAATTCCAAACAGTGTTTCTAAATTATTAAAAGAAAGAAGCAATGCAAGAAAAAATAAAGACTGGAAAAAAGCAGATGAATTAAGAGAAAAGATTAAAAAATTAGGTTATGCTATTAATGACACTGAAAAAGGTTTTGTCGTAAAGAAAAGATGATTAAACTTTCTAAAGATAGAAAATATAAATTATTAGCAATCTTTTTGTATGTTTTAATTGCTTGTTTAGTTGTTTTTTTAACAAGACCAGTATACATTTTATCAATAATAATTGTTTTAGTTCCTCCTGCTTTAGTAAACTTCTTATGGTTAAAGAAATCTAAAAAGAAAATATTAATTTTTTCTATAGTTTCTACAATTTTGTTTGCATTTGCCGCAGAATTAAGTAGTCGTCTTGCAAATTCTTGGGATGTTCAGTCTTTTCTCCCAAGACTCTTTGGAATACTTCCTCTTGAGAATATCTTATTTGCTTTTTTAAATATCTTCTGGGTTTTATCTTTTTATGAGTATTTTGTAGACAGAGACAATTCTTCAAAAATATCTAAGAAATTTAAATATTTGGTTTTATTCTTCTCTTTATTCTCCTTAATTATCTTTGTATTATTTTTTAATGGGATTAATCTCTCAATGAATTATTATTTCCTCGCAATTATAACTCTTTTAATACCGTCTATAATTCTCTTTAGCAAGAAATTTTCTCTTTTAAAAAAAGTAGTTCTTCCTGTTTTGTTCTTTGCAATAATCTTTTTTATATATGAGTTAGTTGCCCTTAAAATAGGAAATTGGTGGTGGCCAGGGGAATATCTTTTACAAGTAAATCTTTGGGGCCAGATATTCCCAATAGATGATGTGGTTATTTGGTATTTTCTTTCAACAATAACTTGTATTGGGGGGTATGAGTTTTTTATGGATGATTGGGAATAATTTGATTAATTTTAAAAACTAACTACTATTAATAATTGAAAGGGAGTGTTAAAAAAATATAAATGGAATTTATCAACTTAAAATACAAACCTAAAAAAACAGATGTTATTTGCCAATATAAGATAACTCCTGCTAGAGGCTATACACTTAGAAAAGTAGCAGAAGAAGTTGCAGGAGAGAGTTCTATAGGAACTTGGACAGCTATTAAGACAATGGATAAAAAGATTAGCAAATCTTTGGCTCCAAGTATTTTCTATATTGATAATAAAAGCAAAAGAGTAAGAATAGCTTATCCTATTAAATTATTTGAATTGGGAAATTTACCAGAAATTATGTCTTCTATTGGAGGAAATGTTTATGGAATGAAATCTGTAAAAGGCTTGCTTTGGGAAGATATAAACATCCCAAAAAAGATGTTGGACTCATTTAAAGGACCAATGTATGGGATTGAAGGATTGAGAAAATATTTGAAAATCAAAAAGAGACCTTTACTTGGGACAATTATAAAACCAAAAGTTGGATTAAATGAAATAGAACATTCAAAAGTAGCTTATGAAGCTTGGATAGGTGGGTGTGATATTGTAAAAGATGATGAAAACTTAACTTCTCAGGATTTTAACAAGTTCAGAAAAAGGTTTTTATTAACGATTAAAGCTTGTAAAAAAGCAGAAAAAGAAACAGGGGAGAAAAAAGTTTATTTAATTAATTGCACTGCTGAATCAAAAGAGATGTTAAAAAGAATCGACTTTGTTCAAAAACATAAGGGGAATTATATTATGTTGGATATTCTCACTCTTGGTTGGTCTGCATTTCAAACAGCAAGAAATGCTATAAAATTGCCAATCCATGCACATAGAGCAGGACATGCTATGTTTGATAGAAACCCTGAACATGGAATGACAATGGAAGTAATTGCACAACTAGCAAGAATGGTTGGTGTTGATACCTTGCACATTGGAACTGTTTATGGAAAAATGGTGGGTAAGAAAAAAGAAGTATTACATATTGAAGAAGATATTGAACAACCTTTTACAAAAAAAACAAAAGAATATTTAGAACAAAAGTGGTATAAAACAAAACCTGTTCTTGGTGTTGCTTCTGGGGGGGTTTATCCTGGATTAGTTCCAAAGATAATAAACGCCATGGGAAACAATATTGTGCTTCAAGCAGGAGGAGGAATTCATGGACATCCCTCTGGAACAACTGCAGGGGCAAGAGCAATGAGACAAGCAGTTGATGCTGTTATGAAAAAAATTCCTCTAAGAACATATGCAAAGAGCCATGAAGAATTAAAGGAGGCTTTGGAGTTCTGGAAATGAATAAAATTGAGTATAAACCAAAGAAAAAATTTATGAAGGAAGCAATTGATATTGCAAAAAGAGAATTCAAAAGATATGGAGAGCAGAGGATTGGTGCTGTTATTGTTAAAAATGATAAGATAATTGCAAAAAGTGCGAATAGAATTTTTAGAGATATTGATCCTAGTTCTCATGCAGAAATAGCTGCAATGAGATTAGCTTGTAGGAGACTAAAATCCAGAGATTTGTCTGATTGTATTTTATATACTACCAATGAACCATGTTGTATGTGTACTGGAGCTGCTGTATGGGCTAAATTGAAAGGGATTATTTATGGTAGTAATGTAAAAGATCTAAAAAAGAAAATGAGAAAACAAGGAAAAGATTTTGAATTTTTCATAAGTTGTGAAGAAATATTAAAGAGACAAAAACCTAGAACCACTTTTTTAATCAAGGATTTTATGAGAAAAGAGTGTGTAGGATTCACAAAATGAAATTAATAAAAGAAAAAGCGCAAATACATGCACAAAGAGTAAAAGAAAAGGCAAAAGAA
>CAZWNN010000042.1:0-5310 GCA_964635935.1 Candidatus Woesearchaeota archaeon | reverse complement strand
GGATCAGCTCTTCGGAGAGGGGCTTCTTCTCGGCGGCCCACTCTTCGACCCTCAGGAGGGCTGTCCAGTAGTTTCGCACCTCGGCGACATCCCTCTCTCGCCCCTGGATCTCCCGGCCGGATATCGCCTCCTCCGCCTCGGCGAGGGTTAGTCGGTTGCCCTCGATCCGGGTCGAGTAATGGGTCGATCGGAGGCGCGCCCGGCGGCGGAGCTCGGCCTCGGCGGCCAGGGGGAGGGGCGTCTCGTCTACCACCGCTCTCGCGGCCTCGATCGCCATCAGGCCCCGGGCTATGGTGGGGGTGATGACGTACCGGGGGTGCCAGGGTGGTTGTGTCATGGGGGTCTCTCGTGGTTGGTTGTGATGCGCATCTCGCTGAAGACGCCTCACTGTCAGCCGTTGCGCTAATTGGCGGGGATGCACACCGTTTCGATTAAGGTATATCTCGGCGCGTCACTTCAGCCTTTTCCTCCGACGTCCCAAGATGGCACATCCCGGCTTAGTCCAATTCGATCGCAGTGCCCGAGCCGCTCGGGCCAGGCGAGTTCGTCGAGGTCGTGGGAAAGGAGAGGATGGTTTGAAGATGAGGCGTAAGAAGTAGGCACAGGTTGGCGTATAGGGGCTGGACCTATCGCCATTGTTTTTTGGGGGGATCACTGAGCGGCGCAGATTTTGGGGGGCAGACAGAGCTTCTACATTGAATTTTGTATGTAACATTCGCCTGGAAAATTTCAGTGAATTTCCTATGGAAAAAGATAAATTTCATGAGGTTGTAAACGTGGCCAATGAGCTTCCAGGGATGGCTTGGAATTAAGGAGACCGCAAAATGCGTCTAAACGAACTCCCATATCATCAAAATATGGCAATTTATATTTTAAAACTTTTGTTTATTGGGGCCTTTTTATTAATAGTGTTTTCCTCGGACGTTCTCGGAAGTTCAACAAATGAATATTGGGATGCTACTAATGCAGGTTGTACACCCGGAAGCCGCCATGGTACATGTTCTCTGGACGAATGTGTTAATTGTGGTGGGGGTTGTGAGCCATCGAATGCAGTTTATTCAAATAATTGGTTATGCTATAAAGGTAAATGGGACAAATGCGATCCTGCTAGTGAAGGTTCGAGATTGGGCGAATGGAATTGTATTGGGGGAAACTGGGTTAAAACGACGGAGCCAGTTTGCTCTGACAGAACAAATGATTACTGGGATACTAGCTATTTCGATTGTACGCCCGGAAGCGTCCATGGCACATGTTCCCTGGATGAATGTGTTGCATGTACAGGTGCCTGCTATTTATCCGATTCAATTCCTTTTTTTGAAGGCTCGGCTTCAGGATATTGGCTTTGTTATGAGGGGAAGTGGGATAAGTGTGATCCAGAGAGTCAAGGTGTAACTCGAGGAAAATGGCTTTGCAATGAAGGCAATTGGGTGCCAGTACCTCCAGCATCCGATACACCGGTTAGCTGTACTGCCAATGCCAGTGCAGAGTTGAGATACATAGGCTTTGGTGAATATGATGTAGTGAGTAGATTTGATCATAGGCCGGATGGCATTGGTGATGGTCACTTCCATTTAACGATAAACATACCCGGCACCCATACTCTCACATATCTCAAGCTTGAAACAGTTGATAGAAACAATGAGCCAATCTCCGGCCAGATATGGGATACGAGAAGTTATTGGATTCTGGGGGTCCACCGCTCAGATACAAGTGAAATGCTAAATTTGGCAGACCAAAATATTAGTCTTGTTATAACGAATCAAGAGACATTCGATCTTTATGCAGATGATTCTGGCTACTTCGAACCATTTCAGCGCTTTTTAGTAACTGCAATCTTTGAAGATGGCTGTATAGCTCAAGCTTCGACTGCCATCGACGAATACTGTACAGTCAATGCCAGTGCAGAGTTGAGATATGTCGACTTCGGTAAAGATGTAGTGGGGATATCCACTCACAAACCGGATGGCACTGGTGATGGTCACTTCCGTTTAACAATAAAAATACCAGGCACCCATATACTCTCAAATATCAAGCTTGAAACTGTTGATTCGAACAACGAGCCGGTTTTCGGTCAAGTGTGGGATACCAAACACGGTGGTTACTGGATCTTGGGAATCCACCAATCGGATACCTCTGAGGTATTAAATCCGGCCGACCAAATTATTGGTCCGATTATAGTAACAAATCAAAAGACATTCGATCTTTATGCCGAAGATTCTGGTTTCTTTAACCCCCTCCAGCGCTTCCTCGTAACGGCAGTCTTTGCAGATGGCTGTGCTGTTCGGGCCTCAACTGTTATCGACTCTGTTTCGGAAGAAAAAATGGAGGCAATCACACTTGCCATTCGACCTTCCCCCAGCGTCTCAGCCAATGTCGAAGCCCTCTCGATCAGGCCTGGCGAGACCAAGGATGTCATCTTCACCGTGACCAACGAAGGTGCTGACTCAGACATCGAATCTTACCTCAGTGTGAGCGTCTCACCTGGGCTCCACATAAAGGAGTACAAATGCTCTTCCGACGAAATGAGATTCAAACACAGCCAAGTTGGTTCCAAGATATGGACCTCCGATAACTTGCAGATGAACTCTGAGCACGAACTTCTGGACGCTTACAAGGCCTACGCCTCGGGCGAGTCAAATACCATCACGGTCACGATTAAGCCAACATTTGACGAGGCAGCAGAAGCGGGTCAGCAGTGGATAAGATACCGGGCCGCGTTCGATACGATTGGCGAGGATTACGATTACGATTACGATTACGTCCGAAACCCAACGTCCGGACCCAAAGACCAGCAAGGATGGCCGGTATATGAGATCCCCGTGACCGTGGAGACCTTGGAGCCTGAAGGAGTTATTTCTGGGTATGTATATGGTGACTTTGGTGGTTTGGGCGAAAATCCGTTAGAAGGGGCAAAGTTTTATTGCCAAGAAGGTACATCTGGAGATCCTATTCCTGTGACCGAGAATAATGGCTACTACGAATTGCTTCAAAAATTTTATCCATTAACTGAATATAGAATAACCTGTGAGAAACCCAATCATCGTTTAGGAATTCAAACATTAAAAACGGATAAAAGTGGAAATGCAGAGTTCGAGTTCCATTTAGTCTTTGAAACTCCAAGATCTGGTGATTCAGATAAAGATGGTTTATCGGATGATATCGAAGTTAAAGCAAACACAGACCCGAATGATATCGATTCTGACAATGATGACTTAACAGATGGTGAGGAATTAAACGGATGCTATGTGGGTAGAAGGATAGTTGATATCTACGAAGACGGCAGCAGAAAACCTTATAAAATTTCTGATATTATTGAGTGGTGCCAATTCCGCAGCGATTTTAATGGGGATGGAATAAGAGATAGAAACTTTGGATCGATAGGTTTAGACGATTATTTAGAGAGGGATGCTGATGGAGATAGAGATTGCGATCTGGATGACGAAGCACTGATATTTTACATAAACCCTAGTTGGGTAAAGACGGATCCCTTATGCAGTGATACAGATGGTGATAAGATCGCAGATAATGAAGATCCATTTCCTACAACATTCATAACTAAGTGGGAAATTTGTGTTAAGGGTATCGAAAATTTATATGAAGTGCAGAAATATTATGGAGACGATCTATCTGTAAAAAGAGCGTTAGAAATTTGGTATCGCGATGGGTATAGTGTTACTACAGGGATCGGACAGTCAAATATCAAAGATCCCGAAAAAGTTGAGGGATATTATTCATATGATTACGATTTTGATGGAATATCAGACTGCGTTGAGGAATATTTCAAAATTCAAAAACCAGGAATTGAACGAACTCAACAAGTGGGATCGACTTACTCATCATATAATAAAGACGGATACGATAGTGATGGAGATGGCTTCACAGATCTAGAGGAGATTATGAGTGGAGAGAATCCAAATATTTATATATTTCCTAAGAAGAACCTAGCATTTGCCCAACTTTCGCTAACTTCAGGGGAGGGGATTGATGCAAGTTGTACCTGTTACATAGACTTAGATGATATGTATTTTATATCTGAAGATGGCAAAGCAGACTGGATAACACTTTGGTACGTAGGAAGTCTGGGAATATCAGCATCTGTATTACCATGTATTGATGGTGGATTCACGCAGATTCCTGTAAAAGATGGTGTCGAAGAAGATACACACGATTTTTCCTCTGAATGTGGCGTTCAATTATTAGTATTAGATACAGGCGGTGCCTTCCATATTAATCCAGGTTTTGGATTATCTTGTGGAACTCAAATATGCAAGTTTGATATAGCTAGGTCTAAGTTTGAAGAAGCTGGTCTTAGATCAATTGACCCTATAAATAAAATATTTGATATTATTAGGCTACCAGAATTTGTAAATGATATCGAAGATGCTATAAATTGTATTACTAGCGAAAATAGATATCCAGATGGTTATAGGGATGCTGAAATTAACGGTATTGGGCCGTAGAAAGAGATGTCATCTAGAGACAATTTTCATTTCTTCCTCCTTTCAGCATGGTAGGACTACATAAGAAGATTTCAAAAAACGAAAATATAAACTAAAAATTGAACAATCGATGCGTCAAAGGCTTGACTTTCAGCACACCTCCGCCCCTTCCTCCTCTGCCTCCTTCCCCTCAGCCGCCTCCAGCTTCTCCAGCACCGGCCTCGTCGAGACAGAGTTCATCTCAAGCCCCAGCTCCTCAGCGCCGAGGCCTAGGGCCAGGCCCGCCATCTGGGTGACGTAAAGAATCGGCAGATCGATCTCCTCGCCGAACTTCTTTTCCAGGAGCGGCTGGTTGGCGTCGAGCATCAGGTGGCATAATGGGCACAATGCGACGACGAAGTCTGCGCCCGACTCTTTGGCGTTTCGCAGGATCCTGATCAGGGTATCGGCGGCGGCCTCCTCCTCGGGCATGAAGATCGGACCGCAGCAGCACTTCATCTTCAATCTGAAGTCGGTCGGCTCAGCGCCCAGGGTCCTGATCAGGTTCTCGAGGATCGAGGGGTTCTCGGGGCTGTCGATCCCTCCGCCGGGTCTTGTCAGAAGGCAGCCGTAGTAGGGGGCGGCCTTGAGGCCCGCCAGGGGCCGGACGACCAGGTCTTCGGGGTCTGGGACTTTGTCCGGGTCTTGTTCTTGGTCCTGGTCCTCGGACTCGGCCTTGCTGAGGGCTCCGGTGATCGTCTCGATTACGTGCTCAACCTCCTTTGCCTCTTCGTACTTCACGTCAAGGGCTGCGTTCACCCTCGCCCTCACCTTTTTGTCTTCCAGGCGGATCATCGCCGCCCTGAGCCTGCTGTAGCAGATCGAGCAGGAG
>CAZWNN010000041.1:0-5525 GCA_964635935.1 Candidatus Woesearchaeota archaeon | reverse complement strand
TATGAAATTTCGTTCACATGAGCTTAGCACGGGGAAAGTTATTCAGGCTGGGAAAAATGCTTCTAATAATGAGGAGTTAGTTGGTGCTGCAAATCCTAAAGATGTTTTGTTGCATACTGCTGAGCCTGGAAGTCCTTTTGTGAATGTTGGTGTTAAGGTTTTAAAGAAAGAGCTAAAAGAAGCTGCTGTTTTTTGTGCTTCAAAGAGCCAGGATTGGAGAGATAATAAGGGGGATGTTGTTGTGCATGTTTTTAAAAAGAAAAATGTTTACAAAAAGAAAGGGATGAAGCTTGGGACTTTTGGTGTTAAGGGGCGTGATAAGGAGATTTTGGTTAAGAAAAAAGATATTGAGGAATTGAGATGAAACAACAGAAAAAACTGCAAATTGGAAAGAAAGGACTTACTCCTGAGTTTATTGAACAGGTAAAGAAGTTTTTTGAAAAAGTGGAGTCAGTTAGAATTTCTATTTTAAAATCTGCTTGCAGGGATAAGGGGCATGCTAAGGAGATTGGGGAGGGGCTGGTGGATGCTCTTGGAAAGAATTTTACTTTTAAACTGATTGGTTATGTGCTGGTTGTGAGGAAGTGGAGAAAAGCAAGGAGATAACTTTATAAAGCAAAATTCTAAATTAATTATAGGTTAAAAGGCACAATGTGCTGATTTAGCATCGTAAGATGCGCCTGAAATAGATAACATGAGTAAAAAGATATTTTTACAAGAGCCACAAGAGTATAATAAAAAATTAGCTGAAGCTTTGAAGGGTTTGGAAGAGTTTAAAGCTCCTGACTGGGTTAATTTTGTTAAGACTGGAGTTAGCAAGGAGAGGGTTCCTGAAGATGTTGATTTTTGGTATAAAAGATCTGCTTCAATTTTAAGAAATCTTTATTTGCGCGGGGTTGTTGGTGTTGGAACGTTTAGAACGCGTTATGGTGGTAGAAAAAGGCGGGGGGGTAGACCGGATGAATTTAGGAAAGCAAGCGGAAAGATAATCAGGATAATTTTGCAACAAGCTGAAAAGGTTGGATTGGTGGAAAAGGTTGCTCAAGGAAAGCAGTTTGGACGAAGGTTGACTCAGGCGGGGCGGGATTTCTTGGATGGGATTGAGATTAAGGAAGTGAAAAAAGAAGAGAAGAAAATTAAGGAAGTAAGGCAGGAGGTTAAGGAAAAATGACTTTGCTCATTACAAGGTATAGAGGGGAGCTGGTTTATATTATCCCAAGGAATGCCCAAGATGTAAGGGCTGTTGCTCAGGTTGTTGTTTTTAGAGGAGCTAATCAAACTAAATTAGGTTTTGATGGTAATCAATATTGTTTTGTCCGGTCTGAAGTAGTTAGAAAAATTTCTGGGACTCTTGAAAGATACATAGCAGAAGGGAGACATAGCAGAAAATGGTAAGCCGGAAAGCAAAACACAAAAGCAGCAAGAAGAGACATCTTGAGAAAGCTGGGAAGCACACAAAATGGGCGCCTTTTTGGGCAGTTTTGCGGAAGTTCGGAAAGGGCAAGAAGGTGCATCCTTCATCTATGACTCATGTTAGAAGAAACTGGAGAACTAGAAAATTAAAAATTAAACCTCGAAAAATGAGGAAGGATTATTTAGGTTAAGATGGCAGAAGATAAAAAACAAACTAAGAAAAAAGAAAAGAAAGAGAAAATTGGAACTATGAAAAGAATGAAAGCTGATGAGAAAAAAGACTATAAGCCCTTGCCGAGAGATGAGAAGTTTGTTGAAGAGGAGGCTAAAAAGCTAGAAGAGACTGAGAGGGCTAAGGCTGAGGAGAAAAAGGAAGAGGCTAAGAAGGAAGAGAAAAAGCCTGAGAAGAAAGATAAAGATAAAAAGAAGGATAAAAAAGAAGAAAAGGTTGTTCTGGAGAGAGAGTATGTAATTCCCTTGAGGCGCGGGGTTCAGAAGGTTCCTCGTTATAAGCGTGCTAAAAAAGCAATTCGTGTTATTCGTGAGTTTTTAGTGAGGCATATGAAGGTCTATGACAGGGATTTGAGAGTAATTAAAATTGACCAGTGGTTGAACGAGGAGTTGTGGTTTAGAGGGATAAAGAAGCCTCCTGCTAAGATTAAGGTTATTGCTAAAAAATTTGCAGACGGAATTGTAAGAGTTGAGTTAGCTGAAATACCTGATGCAATCAAGTGGAAGATTCAGAAAGAGAAAAAGAGACAAGACAGAGTTAAGGAAGTTAAGAAGATTGAAAAACCAAAAGAGGAAAAAGAAACAGAAGAGGAAAAGAAAGAAGAGGAAGAAAAGGAAAAGTCTGTTGTAGCTGCAGGATTAAAATCTCAGGAAAAAGCTGCTAAGCAAATGAAGCACACTACATCTGGGGCTCATGCTAAAACTACTTCTCCTGTTAGGAAGAGTTTGAAGAAGTAGGTTTATAATTCGTGTTTCTATTTATTTTTATGTTAGAAAAACTAAAACGCGAGATGCAGGAGTTATCGGATCCTAAGAGGGCGGAAGTTAACAAATGGTTTTTTAAAACTGGTCCTGGGCAGTATGGTGAAGGGACGCAATTTATTGGGGTTGGTACTGCAGATAAGAGGAGACTTGCGAAAAAGTATATTGATTTATCTTTAGAAGAGGTTCAGAAACTCCTAGACGATGAAGTGCATGATTTTAGATTTCTCGGATTAGTTATTTTAACTAATAAATTTACGAAATCAAAAGATAAGAAAATTGTTGATTTCTATCTAAAAAATACAAAAAATATTAATAATTGGGATTTGGTTGACCTTAGTTCTTATAAGATTCTTGGGGAGTTTTTACGGGATAAAGATAAATCCGTTCTCTACAAATTAGCACAATCTGAAAATCTCTGGGAGCGTAGAATTGCGGTAATTTCTTGTTTTGCTTTTATTAGAAATAATGATTTTAAAGATGCTCTGAAGATTTCTGAAATGTTGCTTGAAGATGAGCATGATCTGATTCACAAGGCAGTTGGGTGGATGTTGCGAGAGGTTGGGAAGAGGAATCAATCTGTGTTGGAGGGATTTTTAAAAAATCATTACAAAAAGATGCCAAGGACAATGCTGCGGTATTCTATTGAGAGGTTTGAGGAAGATTTAAGAAAGAAGTATTTGTGTGGTGAAGTATAATAATGCTTAAAAGGTATTTGATTATTAATTAATGTTCCCGGTTATTACTTCGGTAATACTGGATTTTTATTAATATGGTAAAAAGATTTTCTATTTATATTGATGGGGCTAATTTTGTTTATGGATTAAAGAGCCTAAGCCCAAAATACTCAGATTACCATTTTGATTTTGAGAAATTTACATTCAAGAAAAATATTCTTTTTTGATTTTAATTTTATCTTTACATACTTTCCGCAAGTGGTTTGAAAGAGAAAGCCCAGATTTTCTTTTCCTATCGGTAAAATAAGCAAGAATAACTTTTATTCCATCTTCAGACAAATCATTTATAATTGGAACAAAATCAGTATCTGAAGTTAAGACAATTACATCAAAAATTCCTTCTCTCTTTGGAATTCGCGATAGGTCAATTGTTAAAAGAGTATCAACTCCTTTTTGTTGATAGGTGTTGTCAATTTTTTGGCCTCTTCCTTCTCTAACAATAATGCCAACTTCTTTTAGTTTTGAGACAAATTTATCATAACTTGCTTTTCTCCTATTTTCTTGTTTTGTTGGAGTTGAATCTTGATAAGGCGGTGCCGTGTAAAAATAGATTTTCTTACAAACCCAACCTCTTGATTTCGCAAGATTCCTTGCAAAAACTTCCATTTTATATTTTAGAGGTTTGCCTTTCCCAAAGAACTTAGAAATAAAAGAGAGGTAACCGCCATCTATAAATACAATTGTAGATTTCATTTTTTAAAGCATCAGGCAACCCCGAAGGATCACCTGGGATTATGTTAAGATGATAAAAGAAGGGTTGTTTATAATCTTTTTGGTTTATCTCTTTTGTCCTTTCGACGTGTAGGCATTCTCAAAAATTGAAACTAACGTCGGGCTTAAACAACCCGTAGGGCTCGAGCGGAACGAAGTGACCTCGAGAGTTCAAAATCAAAGATTTTGAATTTGGGAAAAATGTGTCCCGAAAAAAGAGGGTGAGCGAAGCGAAAACATTTTTCTGTTTAATCTGCTGTTCCCAGACCCGAAGGGCACGAGCTGAAACACAAAGTTTCCTCGTGAGTTTAAAATTTCATTTTAGGGTGGGGGAGGAGGATGGTTGTTTCCGACGACCAAAGAATTAGAGAAAAAAGCCTGCACTTTTGTTTCTTTTTTTAAAAGAAGTTGGAATAATCTTGGGGGTGGAAAATTGTTTTTTGAGATAGTTTTTTATATTGCAAGTTTATTCTAATTATATGCCTATAAAAAGAAGAAACATTAAAAATAAAAGAAGAGGTACTGAAATAGGATTTGCAACAATTCCTTTAAGTGAATTTAATTCATCGCAAATTTACAGAGATTTATCAAGAGCAATAAGTCAATTTTATAAGGCCGAGGGAATTAACCAAAGTAAAGAATCGAAAGTTTTCGAAGGCAGGTCATATTCTCCTCCGAGCGATGTAGAATATGCAGTAGGATATAATGTTGGAGAGAATACAAGAGATGATGAAGCACTAAGAGAAAAGGTCGCAGAATTGAGAGAATTTGTTGATTCTGACAGGAAAGAAATCCTTCTCCCCTTGAGGGGAAAAGAGATTCAAGGTGATAGAGGTAAAAAGATAGAATATCACCTTCTCGCACTAAAAAAAGTTGGTAAAAATTTACTTATTCGGCCACAACCTTTAATTCATACAATCCGGTGGGTAGCAACTCCAGAAGATCACGGAGAGTTCAGCGAGGCCTTTTCTTCCAAATATTTTGAAACATTAAAATCTATTTTAAGCAAGGGATTCGTTTCACCCCATGGGAGCACAGACGGTAATGTATATCCTAAGAAGAGTAAAGACCATGTTTTCAATGAAAATTACGACCCTTCGAAATATATAAAAGGTGAGCCCTCAATTACGAGTGGTGACTCTTATTCATTAGAACTATTCTTTGATAAGGGATACCCTTACTATAGAAATGATGCCTTAGAGATGCATACCATTGAAAGCGCTTCACCACAGAGAATTTCGGCAGTGAATATTCATCTGGCGAGGAATCTATCTAATCCTGAAAAAAGAAAAAAGATGAAATTCTATTCAGAGCAAATCACTCAACAATATGGAGTTCCCGTGCGTTTTTTTGAGGATTCTAAAGATTCAAAATTGAAGAGAATTTTTAGGCATGATTCTCTAGAGCAAAAATTAACTTCAGTAATTGCAATCACAGGATTTGTAGGAAGCTTAATTTTTCTTCAAACAAACATAACAGGAAACGCAATCGCAGATTTATCAACTAAAACAACTTCTTGGGTTGGTGGAGTTTTGTTGGTAATTGGATTAGTTGCAGGATTTTTTTGGATAAAAAACAAAAAGAAAAATCCTGTTGTTAAGAAGAAAAAATAAAAAAACAATTTTGGGGGGGAAGATTATTTCTAAATAAATGAAAAATTTGGGTGTAACG
>CAZWNN010000040.1:0-5986 GCA_964635935.1 Candidatus Woesearchaeota archaeon | reverse complement strand
TCTTGTTGCCAGGGCCATCCGAGATACTGATGCCGTACCCACTGTTGTAGCTGGCGTTGTTGTCTGTGATAGTGTTATCGTTGGATTTTTCGATGCAAATGCCGTACCATCCGTTGTAGAAGGCTTTGTTGTCTGTGATAATGTTGTCGTTGGATTTTTCGATGCAAATGCCATACCGTTGGTTGTAGTAGGCTTTGTTGTCTGTGATATTGTTGTCGTTGGAATTGTCGAGTTTAATGCCGTTGTTACTATTGTAGCTGGCGTTGTTCTCTATGAGCGTATTGTTATGTGACCTATCGAGAAGGATCCCATTTTTCTTGCTGTTGCTGACCAAATTATCCATTATCGTGTTCCAGTCGGCTCTTAGAAGGGAAATCCCGTCATTTCCATCCCTTATGTTGTTGTCTCTGATCATATTATTGCTGGATCTGTCGAGGTGGATCCCATTATGACTTCCATCGTTATTGATGCTATTGCCCGTGATCGTATTGTGGCGAGACTCCTGTAATAAGAAACCATTTTTGTGGTTGTCGATGACGATGTTATCTGCTATCGTGTTCCAATAAGCTTCTAGAAGAATGATAGCATCGCTTCCATTGCTGAAGTTGTTACCGGTGATGGTATTATTATTGGATCTATGAAATATGATCCCATTTTCGTTCTTCAACACGTTCTTCTCTATACTGGAATTTGTCGTATTGTGGAAAAAAACGCCAAGGCTGTTGTTTTCGAAATTCTGGTCTTTTATTGTGATATTTACGCAGTTAAGGCAATAGACGATTCCTGCAGCATCTAAGGATGAATCAATGGTCATATTAATCGCTCCAACTAAGTAATAGATGGCTTTTCCGTCTACACGGTTGCTGGTATCGATATCATTTTCGCCTCCAGCATCGAAATTATTACCGTTGCCCGACATCTGGTTTCTCTTCAACGTGTTGTTTGTGGATTCCTTGAGGACGACGCCGTAATCAGCATT
Source organism: Candidatus Woesearchaeota archaeon (assembly GCA_964635935.1). GTDB lineage: Archaea > Nanobdellota > Nanobdellia > Pacearchaeales > GW2011-AR1 > CAZWNN01. The sequence continues at coordinate 5,007 of CAZWNN010000040.1, read as the reverse complement.
GAAGCTTGCATTGTTGCCCGCAATCGTATTATTCCTGGAATCTCGGAGACGGATGCCCTCCCCGTTTTTGGTGGCATTGTTGCCTGCGATCTTGTTGCCGTGACTGCCCAATAGGTATATGCCAAATCCGTTATTGCTAAAGTTGTTCGCTTCGATGGAGTTGTTGTCGGAATTATTGAGGATTATTCCTATCGAATTATTATATACAGAATTATTTTTTATTATATTATAGTCTGAAGATACTTTGATTCCAGCGGCTTCTTCAGGCGACTTGCTGGGGTTTGTCGCGACGAATCCTTCAAGGACGATTCCATCTGCCGAAAGGGTTATCGAACTCCCGTTTCCGCCGCCGTCCACAACCGGCATCTCAACTCCCCGCAAGGTAAGAGGCTTATCCACGTTTATGTTCTCATAATATGTTCCCCCCTCCACATGGACGATATCCCCTGGCCTTGCCAAGTCGATCATCCCCTGAATGCTTATATTTTCACCTGGAGTTATGATCCAGGAGTCCCCCTGCGCCAATCCCAGTAGAATTATCGATACCGTCAATCTCATTAATTTGGCCCAATTCAATAAATATCACCTCCTTTTTAAAATCTTATTGAATATTTAGGATCCATGCTGCCTATTGTTACAATGCCACGTTCGGACTCGGAAGCAGTCGTCTTTTGGCCGTGATTCGTGCTGTAGCTCCCATAACAGCTTCCAGAACTTGTTTTGCCCATCACGTCGTATGACCGATAGCTTCCTGTGATTGACCCCTCTCCCACCAGGTTAAGCTTTAATTTGTAGAGTACGTTTTCATCCAAAGAAACGAGATCCATATTCAAAGTGCTCCCCAGAACCGAACCGCTGGCTCCCGCCAGGTACTGGGATCTCGAAACCGGCTGAGAAGTATCTTGGTGGAGCCACCATTTCATCGACTCGATCCCTTCGTCGTGGGTCGGCCTGGGATCAGACGAGGCTGGCAAATAATTCTGAGCACTTGCAGCTATATATCCTCGGCCGAAGATGACGGCGTCAATCCGGGTTAGCTCCAGATTCACGGATTTCGTTTCGCCACCGGTTCCTTCCAGCAAATTCAAATTGAGGTCCCAATAGGCGACTTCATGTGTCGATTCTGGCGCTGCAGTGGCTCCTGCGTCCCCGCCATTTACGGAGGTGATTACTATATCTTCAAATGTGGGCCGGGGATTATTTTCTGGCTTTAATATGTTCGGTCGTTCGTCGATCACCCGTTTAACAGCCATCGAGATATTAAGGGCAGATCCGACCGGTCCGTCTTTATCTCCGCTGGCCTCATCTGTCAGGACGGCCTTTATGTCTTCAGCAGTCAATGAAGGATCTATTGATCTGATTATGGCAGCGGCAGCAGTAACATGGGGCGTTGCCATACTGGTCCCACCATCAATATTCTGAATCACTTCATTATCGTTCCTTCCCCAGACAGCCTGCCCGCCGGGGGCAGCAAGAGTTACCTCGAAGTTAGGACCATTCATGTTGCTGTCCGATGCCTTGCTCCCATCGTTCATGATGTTACCAACGGTGATCATATTTTTCAGTTTCATGCCACCGGGAACGTGAGTACCTCCTCGGACATAATCTTCTCCATTATTTCCAGCGCTGCAGACGAAAAGTATTTGGGAGCAATTGGGATGAACCGAAATATCTTCAACGAATTGATTATACATTTCAGCCATTTGTTCGTCTGGATGGCCGGTTCCCCAGGAGCAACTTAGAACGGTACTGCCATTATGTATCTCGTAGACGAGGGCTGTTAAACTTTCTGTAGTAAAATCTATACCATTTGGAAACTTTTCATGGGGCCAAAAGATATTAATTATAATGATATTCAATTTATCCCTAAGAGGTTTGGAAGCTATGCCCACTAGCCCTCCATCGTCAGGGTCTGCAGCCAGAATGTTCATGACACCGGTGCCATGGCTACCAGCTATCGAATAATTCATCAAAAATCTCGGAAGATCAGCGGGTCCGAATGGATACATATTTATTGATGTGTTAATGCTCGTATTATCGAATTCATTGAACTTTTCCCATCTGTAAAGGCCATCGTCGCTGACGCCCACAGTCACATTAAATAGATGGATATTGGAATCATCACTACAATAATCCTCTATTATCTCCCAAGCCTTCTGGACACCGACGATCTCGTAGCCACTATCGCCCAAAAAAGGTTCATAAGAAGATTCGCGATACATCTGATGGTTGGGGAAGGCCAGGTTGACGAAGGGATAATTTCTAGCAATTTCGATATCTCTTTTAAGTCCGTCCTGTCCGTCCAAAATTGTGCGGTTGGTTTCAATTTGGAACATTCTAATGAATTCAAACTTTCCCACGACTGAACCATTTAGGAGTCTAGCCAGCTCATTAGCATTTTCGAACGTAAAATTGCTGTCGACAACGATCAATACCTGATTTACCGGAACCGGCCCCCAATAAATCCCTCCTGCGGTTCCATTTACCAGTTTCTCTGGATCGGGGCGCTTGAAATCGATGCCCATGTATGGTGGTTCTTCATCCACATATGACAAGCCGTCTCTCCAGCTGCCATTGCTATTAATAATCTCTTCGGCCGAGTGTTTGCCGTCAGTCGCGTATACACCGATCCGGTAGATCCCCCGTTGTGGCGGATGCCATTCCCATCGGTTTGATGTGGACCAGTTCTGCTGGAGTTCCCAGATCCCGTCGGTCGAAGGACCTGTGAGCCAGAAGCTATAGAATATGGAGTCCTCTTCGGGATCGTAAGCCGACGCCGTCCAGCCGACCTGCCGGTCCACCCTCGGGGTGGTGGGATCTCGGATCAAGGACGTGACCGTCGGAGGTTGGTTTGGCGTAGGTGACATACACGTTAATACGACATCGTAAATATGGGCATATGAGCCCTCAAGAGTTTCGAAGTCGATTTCGCCGGGGGGCAGAGGATCTGGATCGCGATAATCAATCACCAGCGGTATAACAGGCATCTTCGGCGCAATCAGTTCCGATGTGGGGGGCGCTTCTATCGCGGCTTCCACTATGGGCGCATCCTCCATGGGCGCATCCATGGACAATAGTCTGACCGATTCGATCGAGACCGGTTCGATCCTTTCAATATATACCTGTATATGCCCATCCCTTGAGATTATAGATACCTGATACTCTTGCGTCGGGTCAAAGTACGTCGAATTGCCAGCAAATTTTGCACTGGGTGTCGCCTCTCCAACGTATTTTAAGATATAACTAGAAAGCAAATAACCGTTTGAGGGTCCAACGGAGGAGATGTTGACAAAACCTATAGCGTAGCGATCTGGGCCGTTGATATTAATGTTGACACGCATTTCACCTCTAAGGCTTTTGAGCTTGAAGCTGAGATTGAAATCCTCTTCTCCGCAGGACTCCTCGTATTCTGCCCAACTGGCACCCACGCCTGAGAAGTTCCCGTCGTACTTCATCCAGCCTTCCGTTCTCACTTCGGTACCGGGATGGCTCTCAACCTGGGCCAGACCGCATTCCTGATTGGCCCACACACATACGCATAGGATTATCATTAAGAGAGTCCTATTGAGCGCCTCATCAGCCTTCATAAGCACGTCTCCTCGTTATTTTGTCTCTATTTTGTGTGGGTCCATCCGCGAGATCGCAAATACGGTCTTTCGGCCGTATCGACGTCGCCATCGACGGGCTTCGCCTCGGTTGTCAGATTTCATCGTGTACCATTTACTTGCCGGAATCTTCCCTCCTCGGTTGGATTACACCAAAAAACTTGGATCTGGTCGCTCGAAATAAATGGCGCCGAGGTCGGGAGTTTCTTCCGACTCATTTGATTGAATCTCGCCATCTATTGTTGGTGAAGGGCAGATGACCGAGACGTTGGATAAGTGGACGAGCGATCCATTCAGGGTTTCAAAGTCGATTCTGCCGGGGGGGAGTGGGTCGGGGTCGCGATAATCGAGCACTGGTAGCTGCGCTCCAAGTTCCTGGTCCGGCTCATAAACAAAGACCTGAACGTGTCCATTATCGGATAGGATATCTACTTGGTACTCTCGAGTCTGGTTGTAGATCAAGGGTTCACCGGGAAATCGTACTATGGGTGAGGGAATGATCTCTCCTACTTGCTTGAAGATATATGTGGAGAGCGATCCATCTTTTGTGTTGTTGAAACCTACTGCGTAGCGATCTGGGCCGTTGACGTTTATGTTGGCATGCATTCCACCCACGAGGCTTTTGAGCTTGAATTTAAGAGTAAGGGGACCTTCTTCGCAGGACTTATCGTACCCTGCCCAACTATGACCTACGCCGACGAGTTCGCCGTCGTATGTTGTCCATCCATCTTCGGTTGGAGAAGTGCCGTCCTCGTAGTGCTCTGGAGTTATAGCCGAGCAGAAGTCAAGATTAGCCGATAAACATAAGCTCGAAATTATAAACAATATGGGCCAAGTAACTTTCCTATTTATATCCATAATTTCTCTCCCATTTCTCTCCCATATCAGCTACATATTCTAGAGAATTACTTTGCTAAATACTTTTCGATTTTTATAAATGTATAAAATTTGTATATAAACTATACTTTATTCTATGTCTGTTATATAGCTAAAAGTGGCGCTGAATATATCGTATCACAGCTACTTGGTATTCGGTAGAACAAAGGAAATTTCAAAATAGTAATTCCAGCTCGTCAGAATGCTATTGGTTTCAACTTTTAAATTTATATGATTAATATATGTAAAATATCTCTTAAAACCGAGAGTTGATCATCGTACCAATAGTTGATCATCGTACCAATTATTCTAATTAGAATGTCGAAACTTTAAAAGGTCTCAAACCTGAAAAATACACGACCCAAGGCCACCTTTGAAACCACCCCCGCCGCCCACGACCCCCCCTCGCCCGACCCAACGCTTATCAGTACGCTGAGACAGCGGAAGGGATGCAGGGCTGAAGTACGTCTACGGCGGAAACATCCACGGCGAGGACGAGAACATGATCTGCCCCCGTGGCGGCGAG
>CAZWNN010000039.1:0-5987 GCA_964635935.1 Candidatus Woesearchaeota archaeon | reverse complement strand
GTTCTTCGTTTATAGTGTGAGATAATTCAAGCGCAGTAAAAGGATAGCCTCTTAAATTGTGAAGCTGGTTGATGGTATCAGCGATTTGCTTTTCTTCTTCTTTTGATACTTCTCTATTTTGGCGCAACTTTTCAATAAATTCAGTTGTGAAAGAATACAACCCCAAATCATCCGACCAAATTACACTTATATCTGCTATGCACTCAGGGTCTTTAACGATGGCAGCATCAGTGACATCAAACACTTGATCTTTCGGGCAAAATGAAATCATTATCTTTTGCTGTGTATAGTCTTGCCTTACAATTGGGACATTTTTCATGACAGAATAGAGCGCGGTTAGCCGTTGCTGTCCATCGATGATTAGAAGATTGGGCACTTCTTGTTTCTTGTCCACTCCTATCTGCTTATGTCCATTTTCCAGGCCATTTGCCCAGAAAAGGAGATAGCCCACAGGAAAGCCTTTATACATGGAATCAAAAAGATCTCGAACTTTTGCTGCCTTCCAGACAAATGGCCGCTGAATATCGGGAAGACCAATGATGCCCATGTCAATATTGTCAATAAGCGCTGATAGAAACCATCCGACTTCTTTAAATAATGTGGCTTTCATTTAATGAATACCTCCTGCCTTCATATCAAGACCCCTTACACCGTGAGACAACTCGGAATCAGCTCGGAAGTCAATATCTTCCGAGTTGATTTACGGGCAAGGCAGTTCATCAAAAACAGACTGAACAATGCGCCGCAGTGACCGGCAATTCTCTTTGAACTCAAGCGGCATAAGGAGCCTTTCGGCCTACTCGTATCAAATACCTTCTGCACTAGCTGGTGAGGGGGAAATCCGAAGGAAATATGGGAAGCGTCTCTATATTCCCGAAATCAGTAAGATGTCCCCCGATTAGCCCCGATTAGCTGTAGCTGGTCTAATTATTTCCCAGTGGCCGCCTCTTCTGCTGCCTGCTCTTTTGAGAACCCCTTTACTTTTCAACTTATTAACATATTCTATCACTGTATTCCTGCTGATGGATAGATTTGTTGCGATATTTTCAAAGGTAATATGATTATCTGTCTGTATCTGCTTAAAGATTTTATCCTCAAGCCCCGTTAAATAAACATCTTGATCTTCGGCTTTCATGGGGGTCTTTGAGGGGGTTTTTATAGGGGTCTTTATGGGGGTATGGCGCATCTCCACCTTAAAAAAGTCACCTGTTTCGGTTATGCTATAAGAGACGCCTGGATAATCTGTCAGCATTTTTCGAATTCGTATAAAACCTGTCCCATATTTTTCGATATCTCCCATCAGGTAGAACGATTCTGCAAGCAGCTTGTTGCGGATGGACGATACGTAATCATCCCGTTCAAGATCTTCAATGGTCAGGTTGCCGTAAATCCTGCCCGGATTGGTAAATACAATCCTATCGTCAAAAATTTTAATGACGATATCCGATGAATGCCTGTAATCACGGTGAACAACAGAATTTAAAAGCAACTCACGAATGGCCTCCAGCGGGTACTGCCACGTTTCCTTCCGCTTTAAGCTCCCATTGAACCGGTAGGAAAGACTGATATGCTTTTTTATAAAGACCATGGTTTCATCAAGAGCGACAAGAAGAGGATCTTTTATCAACAGATCATCAATAATCGTATCTTCGGATTTAAACCTTCCGATATGAATGGAATAGCCGTGGTTACCGAAGAGCAGCATGGCAGCCAGAGTCGGCTTACCGGCCTGGACTAATTTTAGCTTCGTTAAGTTAGTCAGTAGGTCATCTTGAAGATTAATCCGACCTCTTGAGTTTGTTGTTTCAATAAATCGTTCCAGCAGGGCGTTATCCAATGAAGACAGGTTTTCTTTCAGCGGATAGGCATCATAAGAGATGCTTAGACTCTGTTGTTGCAGGTCCACAATTTCATCCAGTGAGAGCAGATGATTGCTGTTCTTAACCCGTTTGTAATAACGGTTCTTAAAGGAGATCGGTTTTACGGGGTATTCGCTTATTTCGAATACCAGAACGGTCTTTCCGTCAATTGCATGCTCATCAACGTTGGGTATAATTTGAGGATATGTGGCAACCTTGACTTCATTCAGATACCGCTGCACTGTTTCCGGGGAAACTTCGACACCGCATACACGTTCTTTGCTATCTACGCCGACGATGACCTTACCACCCTTTGTATTGGCAAATGCCACTAGGGATATAATGGCCTCCTTGTTGAATCCGGCTTTGAATTCAACGGTTTCAGATTCGCCAGCCTTCAGCAATTTTATGATATCCATATTTCACCTCGAATCGCCTTTCAAATTCCGTCCAGGCGGTTTCGTAGTCCTTTTTTGCAACAACTGATCCACAGTAAAACCGATATTGCAAATACATTACAAAAAAGCGTTTCTTAGGAATCACGAATAAACGGATCTGATGGATCCATCACACCAAGATATTCTTTGCACTGGAGGTAAAGATCATTGATATCCTCAACGCTAATGTCTGTCTCCCCTCTGTCATTCCCGTGATCCCCTCATTCCCGTGGAAACGGGAATCCACATAATCCGCCAGTTCTGTTGCGGGACTTACATCCACAACATCAACTTCAGATTCCTCAAATTCTCCAAAATATCTCTTGCAGATTTTCATTAAGTAGCCTATCCCCCTAACTCAAGAAAGGGCGCTGTCACTCGTTTCGTGGATTAAATATCGCATTCCCGAAATTAGTAAGGTGTCCCCCGAATTCCAAATAATCAAATTCTGTTGTAACAATCTCACCAATCCCTTGATCGACAGTGGTGCTTATTATTTGTTTCCTTTTCAATTTTAATATTTTTCTAAGTCCATTACCAACTTTGTCAATTTCTCTTTCAAGCAACTTTTGGGCGATACTTTTTATCCAGCTATCATGGTAATCGGATATCTCTTTTGGTTCTTTATGCCTTCCTCTTATGAAACCGGGAAGATTTTCAACATAATCTTCTTCTTCATTTAATATAGTAATTTTCTCAAATCTTATTGAGTCGGATGCTCTTGTAACTATTTTCTTTGAAAGAATTTCTAAAACATCAGCAACAATAAATTTATCAGTGTTTTTTCCAAACTGGATAGGTGTTTGATTCCTTTTATCTGTAGTTATCCCTTTGATGCGATTATAGGTTTCATTTTTAAGATATTTTTGCAGATCATCACTAAATAGAAGGCCTTCTCTATAAATATTCTCGTCGACTTCTCCATTTAGTGCCTTAATTAAAAAATAAGACCATGCACCGTGTTTATTTTCCAAATCTGGATTAGACTTCTCATCTCCTTTGCAAGCAGAAAATCCTGATAAATATTCAGAATCAGCATATTCATATTTCAGATCATCTGTTGAGAAAAGCGAAATGGGACTACGAACATCGGTATCAAACTCCAAGCCACTATGACAGCAATCTAAAAAAAGCATGATTTGAGTTGATTTAGATTTATTAAAAATTCCTAGAATATCCTGAAGACTTATACACGTATCATGAAGAGATGAGAGGGAGGTGTCAACACATGATAATAGATTTTTCCCATCACTATAAAAACCATGCCCTGCATAATAGAAGAATATACTTTCTCCTTTCTGAGCATACTTTGATATTTTTTTAACTATCTCAAAAGTTGTTGTTCGTGTTGCATGATTATTTGTTAATAAATTAATATTATCATTTTCGTAACCAAGGTTTTCTAATGTATTCTTAATTCCTTTGGCATCATTTAATGCATAATGTACTTTTCCTAATTTTTTATTGTCGTGGTAATCTTCAATTGCAATAATTATAGCGTGTTTGTTTTTCATAGTATTCTCGAATCTATACCGGGCTAACGTCGCAAATAACCGGTGCAAATGGAGCGCAGCGGAATTTGCATCCGAGTTAATTTGCTTTGATATGTAATTTTTTTGTCTACCAGGTTCTCAGGCCAATATTCTTTAGCAACAACCTTCCTAAAGAAGTGATTTTATACCCTTGAGCTTTAATCATGCCTGTATTTGGATCAAACTCTGGTAACTCTCCTTTTTTGGATTTTTTGTAATTTAATGTTGTAAGATTTAACCTTGCTAAATGATTTTTCTGTGCATCAAACAATGTCTTGTCGTTGATTTGATTCTCATCACTTGTTCGCATAGTGACATGCGGTGGCATTAAAACATCTTTATGTTTTTCAAAAAATTCTCTATCTTCACTCGGTGGTAGACCATAAGATTGAAGAATAATTATCTCAGTGTCACTCAACTCGCTCAAAATATTTAGAAGCAATTTCTTCTGATTATGCTCGATATTTTCTTCTTCAATGCCATTTGCAACTAATGATGCGATATATTCTTTACGTTCTTTAGTCAAAGCTCTTGACGCTTGAATCATTGAATCTTCAAGAACATCAATAAACTTTTCATTCTGAAATTTCAACTTGGCAGTTTCTCGATGTACTTCATCAATTTTTTCTTCGAGTAAAATCAAAAAGTCATTTATTCTATCAATTCTTTGGTTTGGTATTGTTGCACCTACGGTTTCGGCAATTAACGGACCAACAAATGGTATTGCTCCAAGAATACCTTTACCTATTGCAATTGATAGATCCTTTTTAGTGCTCTCAGTGGTCATATTTTTTACCTACATATCGAATAGCTAAGCCGGAGCTGGCCAGCGGCCAGCGATCGGCTTGAGCGGCTGGTTCGGCGTACTTTTCCCAGTACGCTCTAAGTTCGAAATGCCCCGAATGCACGGCCTAGAAAGTCACCAAAACGATCGTCATAAAGCGGCAGTGACCAGCCAACCGACTCAAAGCCCTTTGGTGCATTCTTACTTCGAATTGTTACCACCTTTGAAATAGGGTACCGTCCAAGTGTGACATACGGCGACAAACGGTAAAAAATATCTAGGTCAGCGTCTGAAAAATGAAAAATACCTTTACTCGAAATAGTTTCTGCCAATGTGCAAAGGTCGTGATCGTTTGTATTTGGTATTTTACTGTACTGTCCGTTTACGATCAGCTTTTCACCAGACTTTAGCCACAACGCTTTTAATAGACATTCCGTGGCCATTGCCCACAGCATTAGTATTACGCTGAATACCTTACCACCAGGGGAATGTATTTCATCCTCGTACTTATCAAGATTGTCAGGGAAGTACTTGCGCGTAATACATTGGTCTCTTAAAAGTTCAGCCGAAGCAATCAGCTCATCGGCCTTAAGCAGCCAAGGATACCACTTGTTACCGTAAGCCTCATGATCGCGCTTCAGTTGTTCGATGCCTCTGTAATCTTTGAAGTACATAGATTTACTTTCTCATTATTCGCCGAACGAAAAGCTAAGCCGGGGCAGCAGCCCAGCGGACTGCGATCGGCTTGAGCGATGGGTTAGAAGCAAATTAGTGTTTTATATTTGGGATATCTACAGATCCTGCCTCATACATATGATCTACCCTTTCCTTTAAAATTTCTGTCGTCAATCCGTGTTCAATCAAATAATTATCTATTTTTTCTACAATAATCTTATCTGCAGCTCTCAATGTTCTGGCATATTTTTCTAACTCGGTTTTTATTCTTAACCTGCCATCTGGGATTGTTACGTCGGATATATTTTTCGACCAGTATTCATGTATTATATAATTTCTGAGCTGATTGGCCCTTATTAACATTTTAATCTGCTCTCCCGAAAAGTACTCCTTTTCTTGTGCTTTTCTAAAAATCTTGTTTAGAGTGAACAAAGCTGTTTCAAACTCAACTTTCTCGAAGGCCTTTTCTTTATTTTTCCCTTTCGCATTCTTTAACTCATTTAATGCGAGAAGAAAGCGAAAGGATTGCTCTAAATTCTGGCCAGTATAGCAAGCTTTACCATAAGCCTCGAACAATGGAGACAAATCTTTGTCGAAAATATCTTTGTTTTTAATCATGGTTTTTCCTTCTAACAAGCGATTACGCGGACATGGATATCATCACCTTTGTAATAATACCCGCCTTTTTAAATGTCATGTG
>CAZWNN010000038.1:0-6166 GCA_964635935.1 Candidatus Woesearchaeota archaeon | reverse complement strand
CATCTCAACTCCCCTCCCCCACTGGTTGTTCATCCATTCTTTCTAAAAATCCTAATTGGGCTGTTGCATCATCAATCCGCGCCCTTAATCTACTCTCAACTGCAGGCCTTGAAGTTTTTACAATATCTACTTGATTAATTGGAACAATACCATCAGGAAATTTAATATACCAATGACAACCATGACCTTCGCTCCAAGCATCAAAATCGAAATCAGTTATACCTTTTGCTTTTAAATAATCATGATATGCTTTGGGCTCAACAAGTATACCAACGCTAGAAGGTTTTGTTCCACTCATCTGCCATACTAAATCACCATAAGTAGCTTCCACTCTCACTCCTCTTTCATCTTTTAATGAAAAGTGTAATTTTTCTCCCCCCATCTCAACTCCCAGTCTCCACTGGTGGTGCTTCTAATTGTTGTTCAACTAGATCTTTCAAGATTTCATACGCCTCTCTCCAAGGTTTATGAGGGGATTCGCCATCGTAATTAGTTTCCCCATCCCGCCCTCTTCCTGGATCACAATCTACAAAAATAGGAGCATCACCAGCCATAGCAGAACTCATCTGACTGGCCCATTCATACTTAGACCCATGATGATAGCCACTTGTGCAAATAACATAGGGTATCCCTGCTCTTTGGCAAAGAGCACCAATTATTAAACCATTCGGACCTTCATTTACGGCCTCCACTCTAAACTCTCCAGGAGCAAGAGGAAAAAATAAATCTGTAATGACTCCATCAACAATATCCTGCAGTCCATAAAGAGATGTGAAATTACTAACTCCAAAAGCTTTCCTTGCTTGCTTCCCATCTTCTGCATAAAGAACATCCAACCCCTCAACATCTCCAAATACACTTTTCGCATCTGCTAGATGATTGGGATCATCTTCAATTACCAAGAGTCTTTTTAATTTCTTTCCCATCATATCCTATCAGAACTCTCTTTCCCTTTGCTTCAGGTAAAAATACAGAGAAATCGCACTTTAAAAAACTTTCCACACCCCCCAGCCCTCACTCCGCTCTCAAAGGCACCTCAAGATTCACTCTCATATTTTATCTTAATTTGTTTCGAGCAAATCTTTCGCACTCCCGTTCGAGCTTAAGAAGTTTAGTAACAACCAATAACAAGTCGAGGATTTTACTTCGGCATTACTAAACTTGGCGATAGCAAAATGTGAGAATGAGCGTAGCGAATGGATTTTGCGGGGGGCATATCTGAACAACTATATCTTTATCCTCCCCACCTGAGGCTCCCGAAGGGAGTCACTTAAACCGCTATCATAACTTTATTCTACCGGTTTGCCAATCCTTTATCACCAACCTCGAAGTCCGGTCCTCATCCACCACCCCGCCCTTCTTCAGAAAATGCTTTTTCCTTCCAAGCTTCTCAATCAACACATCATATCTTCCCTCAGCTTTTATCTTATAGAACTTCTGTATTTTTTTCGCATAATCCTTCATCAACTCCAAGACAACCATCTCAGGTTCTTTGATTTTATCAATAGTTCTCGCTCCAACTTTTACCTGCTTTTGTATTGACTCTTTTCTTGTGTGAGAATATTCAGACTCAGGAATTACCCCGGGCGTATCAAGTATTAAAATACCCGGACTAAAACGTATCTTCTGCATACCTTTTGTAAATCCTGCTTCCGCCCCCACCCTTGCCGACTCCTTCCCAGTTAAGAGATTAATAAGAGTGCTCTTCCCAGTATTAGGATAACCAATAATTCCAACCTGCGCCCTTTTCTTTTCACCAATGTCAATCTTTTTTACCAGCTCCTTGATTTTAGCTCTCAACTCTTTTATTCCCTCTTTATTTTTTGCAGAAACATAAACATAATCCCCCATATCACTGAACTTCTTTTTCACATCCACCAAATCAGCCTTATTCAAAACATAAATCAACTTCTTACCCTGCTTCTTAATTTCGCCTTCAAATTCAAGATTCCGCGTCTCATCCACAAACCGCGCATCCAACACCTCCAACACAACATCTGAAATTCTTATGAGGTCTTTCACCACGTCTAGGAACTTCTTCTTCTGCTTTGTTATGTTCTTCAAGTTTCTAGTCCTGTGAGAACTAAATAAAAATTGCTTTTTCATGGGTTAAGAAGTTAAGAAGGGGTTAAAAATGTTTAGAAGTTCAAGCTTATTTTGAAATATTGCTTATCTCAAATATTTTTTATACTCTGCTAAATATCTTCTGAATTACTCTCACTGTAGCGCAGGTGACCACAAAATCACTTTTTCTTCTTTTTTGTAGACACCCCTTTTAGTGTCTTTTTATATTGATTAACTAGTAATTTTAATGTGGGTTTTAAGTCATTCCTTTTTGAATATTCTTGTAAGGTCCAATAGTATTCCAGTCTGTCTTCTAGCATCATATTAATAGGGGGATAGTTGTTTTTTAAGAGTATAAAATTTAGTAATAATCTTCCAACTCTTCCGTTTCCATCTTGAAATGGGTGGATGTGCTCAAACTGATTATGAAGTATTGCTGCTAAAACTAATGGTTTAAACTTACTTTTATTTTCTATATACCATTTAATAAAATCATTTAGATAATCTTTAAGCTCTTCTTTTGGAACTCCTGCATGCAAAATTTGCCCAATAGAATTTCTTACAACAACATTAACATTTCTAAATCGTCCTGCAAAATGCTTTGAGCCCTTAAAACATAAATAATGTAACTTTAATAATAAATTTAAAGATAAATCTTCTTTTGATTTTCTTATGTAATCAACAGCGTTCGCAACACCCTTTGTTTCAATTTCTTCTGCATTTTCCGCCTTTTTCTTGTGTAAAATTTCAGGAACTTCTTCCTCAGTTACTGTAGAACCTTCAATTGCATTAGTATTATAAACAAAGTCTTCTGTGAAATTTTCCCACTCTTCTTCACTTAGATGAACAACTTTTATCTTATCATCTTGTTTATTTAAGATTTCTATTTGTTTTTTCGTTAATGTGAAAAAGAAAATCTTTGTGTTAATATCTTCTAATAATCCTAAGAGAATCTTTTCAGCTCCTCCTTTCTTTTTCTCTAATTCTTCTTTTGAAAGGTTGCTTCCTAAGTATCTTCTTATTTTCTCTACTTTATTATTTTCTCTGTAAGAATGAACTAAATAGTATTTTATGCTATTGCCTGATTTTCTCTTTTCAATGTACATAATATACTAAAGGTGCCCACATTTATAAAAGTTTCTAATTTTGTGGTCACCAATTATCTGTAAGAAATATTTCAACGTCTGGACAAAAAGGGAAACGCCCACACCTTTACTTTATCCTTAGGTTAAGGTTAGGGTTTTTAATTAATTTTAATATCAGATATAAAATCTTCATTAACTACAAACGTTGACGATGCTACCTTCTTAAGATGATAAGAAATAGATTTTCTATTCCCAATTGCAACATAACTAATTTCCTTCCCAAATCTTTCAATTACCGCTTTTACTGCTCCTGAAAAATCTCCATCATTTGAAACTAAGTATGCCTCATCATAAACATCTGCTTGACCATCAAGAACAAGATCTAGAGCTAAGTTTACATCTGTTGCCTTTTCAACATAATAACTCCCCCCATCTCTTTTCCTTTTTTCCAATCTCCCAAAGATAATCTCTAAATTTCTTATCTTTCTTAACTTTTCGAGGAAACGCTGTTGTTCTGCATACATCTCTGGATTGCTTTCTCCAACAGGAGAAATGTAATATTTTATTTTTATTAAATTCTCATCCCTAGTAAGTTTTTTGCAGAACTTTTCTATATCAACCTTACAATTAAATTTTTTCTTAACAGAAAAATAGAAATTGCTCCCATCAATATAAACAACAACTCTTTTCATATGAAAATAAAACATGGGGTTAGTTTCCTATCCCCATGGACTTAATTAATCTTATTAGTTTTTCCTCCTTTTTAAGTTTTGCTACTTAAGAAAATAACAAGAACGCCCACACCGGGAATTGAACCCGGGATTCGGCCGCGACAGGGCCGTGTTATAACCACTTAACTATGTAGGCTTTTGCTCAAGACAAACTTTTCACTTCAGGCGTAATCCTTGAGTGAAAGTCTACCCGAAGCATATTATAATCTGTTAGAATTAGTTTTTAAAGATTTTGCTACTCTGAACTTCCGAGTGGCGTGGTTCGAGTTATTTGCAAATCAATTCCTGTTTGATTTGCTATTATATTTCTAGCCCGGTTTCTTACACCAGAATCTTCCCCCGCAATTCCAATCTTATAAGCTCTTCTGGTCACAGCCACCTCATGAATAATCTCGCTCTCAGCATAAATTGTAGCCTCGTGAAGATGAAAAACCCCTAAATACCATTCATCATCTCCCCTCTCTAAAATCCTGCGACGATCTAAAAACCCAATTACCCTTTCATAATCCTCCTCAGAAAGTTCTTCATAAACATCTGTTTTAGACGACATAGCAACTCTACTTCCCCCTTTTCTTCCTCTTCCCAACCCTCTTCTTAGAAACCCTCTTACCACTCAACTTCTCTAAAGCAAGTTCAATCAATCCAATCTGCTCCATCAAAGCAGCATGATTCATACTAAGATGATTAATCTTTGTCTGAATATCACTCACAGTATCATTCAGCATCAGCAAGTCCTTTTTAACATACCCAAAACTCGCCTGAGTGTTTTTCTCTACTTGGTTTATTGTGTTTGTCATTTTAAATTTTTTCTGCCTTTTCATAATTTTTTAAATAAAAATACCCTTCCTGCGTATGACTACAATTTGGCTCTTCTGGATGAGTTAGAGATAATGCGACAAAAAGTTTAGAAACAGTGGCAACATAACCAATAATAGGTTTCGCTCCTTTCTTCTCCGCTTCCTCTGTAGGAATCAATCTCACAGCTGTTCCAAGGGGAAATTCAAAGACTACTCCTTCTAATCCAACCATACCCACCCCAATCCCCCCTCCTTTAAAAACCTTACTATTATCGTCATTTCACAATTACTACAATCCGAAAGGATATTAATTGTTAGGGGCAAAGACGCTCTTCAAAACAAACAGAAATTTGCACAATAATTTTCTAAGATAGTGCAAATTTCCGCAAAAACTAAATAAATAATTAATCAATACATTTTTCCAGTCAATGACTTTAGAGTTTACTAAAAATTCAGTTTAATTTAAAACAAAAAATTTATAAATAGCAAAATCCCTCTAATATTGTTAATGTTCCCCAGTATGGTCTTCGGGCAATACTGGGACTCTTTATTTTCTAAGTTATTTTATCAAAAATTTTATCTAAACAAATTGATTTATTACATAAGACTCTCAAAGTATTTGAAGAACTTGCACTAAAATAAACATTTTCTACTTTTTTATTTTCTCTTTGAGCTATCTCAATAGAAGGCACAAAATCTTCATCTCCACTAACAAGAATCGCAATATCATATTTATCTTTACAAGCTCCTTCAACTAAATCACTTGCTAAATGAATATCATCACCCTTAAGAATAAAATCATAAGTTCCATCTTTCTTTTTCACTTTTCTCAGCGTGCATAATACAACATTAAATTTAGGTATTGCTCTAAGAATATTTAAAAATTTCTGATGCTGCCAATATTTCCTTTCATCAACATTAATATCCAAATTAGCCACATAATAAAATACCTTGACTAATTCTCTTTCTCCAACTAATTCTCTAATTAATTTCTTGAATTTAATTTTCTTACCAACCTTCCAAGTACTGTGATAAAAATTACTCCCATCAATAAAAATACAAACTCTCTCTTCCCCCATAAATTTAAAACTCTTTTTAATTACTTAAAGTTTATGAAAACCCCCACCAAAGCCCACAAACCAAAACCAGAACTCCTCAACTCGCAATTTACATTTCGCAGGAATAAAAAAACAAAAATACCTGCTCAAAGCGAATTGCTCGCCCCCGCCGGCTCACTCTCAGCCCTAACAGCAGCAATAAAAGCAGGAGCAGATGCAGTTTACCTCGGATTAAAACAACTAAACATGAGAGCAACAGGCAAGAACTTTTCTCTGAACCAATTAAAACAAGCAAGTAAAATCTGCAAACAAAACAAGGTAAAACTCTACCTAACTCTTAACACAATTATCTATGACAAAGAACTAAAAAAAGTAGAATCCATAGTTAAGAAAGCAAAACCTTTTGTCGACGCTATAATCTGCTGGGACCT
>CAZWNN010000037.1:0-6436 GCA_964635935.1 Candidatus Woesearchaeota archaeon | reverse complement strand
GAAACAATCACAATCACAATCAATGCCATAAAAGCAAATGGATTCCCTCTAAATGGATTTGTAGAAGTTTCAGGAGCAACAACATTTACAAAAGCAATTGAAGAAGGCCAGACAATAGAAAACTTTAGAATGCCAGAAACAGCAGAAGCAGGAATCTACAAACTCTACATTTTTGCCTATGACAGAAGCAAAGAAAACGAAATCCTAAACCAGAAAAATACCTCTATAGAATTCAAAATAAATCAAGTCCCATCTTTCATACAAACAGCTATGTCTGATCTAGAAGTAGCACCAGGAGAAGACCTTGAAATAGGATTTGACATCTTTGACCAATCAGGAATAAAAATGCAAGGAGTTGTAGAAACAACAATCACATCACCAACAGGAGAACAAATATTTCTTTCAGCAAATTCAGGTGGAATAAATTCAATAAACTTCGCAACAAACGCAACACCAGGAGTTTATAACATGAAATCAACTTTTGAAAGTGTAACAGAAGAAAAAGAATTCACAGTTCTAGCAATTCAAAAAGCATCTTTTGAATTCTTAGACTCAATTCTAATTGTAAGAAACATAGGAAACACAATTTATAACAAAACAATTGATGTCAAAATAGGAGAAGAAATAAAAAAATTAAAATTAAATATCAAACCAGGAGAAGAAAGACGATTTAATCTAAAAGCTCCAAACGGAGAGTATGACATACTTGTAAGTGATGGAACAGAAACAACAGGAAAAACACTCCTTTTAACAGGAAGTGCAATTTCAATAAACGACCTAAGCGGATTAAATATTTTCGCAAAATATCCTCTAATCTGGATTTTCATTATAATAATCTTGGCACTAATTGTAATTATCCTTTTCATAAGATACAGAAAAAAAGGCCATATAATAAACGCAAAATCTTTAAAATCAAAAATGACCTCTAATCTTTCAAACACTATGAATTTCACAAACAAATCACCTGAAGCACACTCTCTTGAAGAAAAAGAACCCTCAAAAGATATGTTAGATATAACAGCTCCATCAATGAGCCAAGCTCAATCCTCTCTAGTTCTAAAAGGAGAAAAACAAAAATCAGCAATTATAGCACTAAAAATAAAAAACAATTTAACAGAAAACTCCAAACAAGCCTTAGCGAATATTCTGCATACAGCAACAGCAAAAAGAGGAATGATTGACCCAAAAGGAGATTACATCATGATAATCTTCACATCACTTGCAACAAAGACATTTGACAACGAAACACTCTCAGCAAAAGTTGCAGGAAATATTTTCAAACAATTAAATGCCTACAATAAAAAATCAGTAGATAAAATTCAGTTCAATATTGCCTTAAACTCCGGAGACTTAATCACCTCTGTGCAAGATAAAAAACTAAAATACACAAGCGTAGGCAGCACAATTCTTTTAGCAAAAAAAATCGCAGATAAAGGAGATAATCAAATACTAATCTCAGGAAATCTCAGAACAAAACTAAGCAGAAGCGTGAAAGCAGAAAAAGCAGGCATAGTTGGCAACACCCCGTACTACTCAGTAACCAGAATAGTAAATACAACAGAAAACCAAGAAAAACTCAAAGAGATTCTTAAGCGAATGAAAAGGTAAGTAAAAAATTTCTATAAGCCTAATATACTAAACCCCCCAGAGTTTATAAACTTTACCCCTGTTTACCGACGATAAAGTTAAATTTATAAACTCTTAGCAGTTATTCATAATATGCCTAAAGATCGTGGAATCGCACACTCAGAGAGATATTTTGGAAATTTTATCCAATTAATATCTGAAAAAGTAAGAAAATCAAAAAAGAAAACAAGGATTCTTGATGCTGGCTGCGGATACGGCGTAGCTATGATGGGCTTTGTAAAAAGATTCGGAAACAAGGTTGAATTAACTGGCTATAACTACTCAAAACACGATGGAAACACAAAGATCATGAAAAACAAAGCAATTGAAAAAGGAGTCTTCACAAAACAAGAATCAACGAAAATAAAAAACCTGCCAAAATTTGTCTATTGCGACGCAAGTAAAAAACTCCCATTTAACGACAACTCTTTTGATTTCATCTATAGCATGGCCTCAATTTACTTATATGATGATAAAATCCACTTTTTAGAAGAATGCAGTAGAATATTAAAAAAAGATGGAATTGCAAGAATAAGCCCTAGTTTCGGACCACATAAAAGAGCACACATACATAATCGGTGGTGGATAAACTTGCCTGAAAAATATTGGGATTTTTGGGAAATTTGGGACAAAGGTAAGGAAGTAAAAATATGGAATTACTGTAATAAGATAAAAGGTGTAAAAGCAGTTTGGAAAGACAGAGGAAAAGGAAACAAGCCAATGTATATAGAAATCAAAGGCCATCCTAAGGTAGATTTCAACCTAAGATTTATCTCCTCAGTTGATATTAATTTTTTATACACGAAATGGGGAGGCGTTAAAAGCATCTACTCAACCCAGCTTGAAAAATCTTTCATTCCTAGATATAAGAAGAAATAAACTAACAAAAACTTAAAAACCCTGCTAACATCATGAAATCAAGAGGTCACTTCACTCTTTCGGATAGTCTCCTTCATCGTCGCCGTTGCTACACAAAGAATCGTCTTTTCCACATTCTGGACAGACAAATTTATCCGAAGTTGGCATCTGATATTTAAAACTAAAACCTCTATTTAAAGGTATTGAATGGCAAAAAACAAGAAAACTAAAGTAAAGGAAAAAATCAATTTCAAGTACAATCTTAGTGTATACTTCAACCTTTTAGGAAAATACAAGGCAGCTTTTTTCTGGGTTTTAGTAGTGGGATTACTTCTTGAAGCTTCAAAAACAGTTGATAAATACTTATTCAAAACAATAATTGACAACGGAACAGAGTTTGTGGCAGGAACAATCACAAAGAACACTTTCATTCAAGTCCTTGTTTTAGTAGCAATTGTCTATCTAACTTTAATCACAATAAACTTCATTTTCAAATGGCTTCACCTTCATCTAATTAACAGACTAGATGCAAATTTAATTCTAGATTTAAAAAGAAAATTCTTCAACCACATAGTTCATCTCTCACATAAATTTCACACAACCCACAAAACCGGCTCCCTTATTTCAAGGCTAGGAAGAGGGGGCGGCTCAGTAGAAAGAATGACTGATGTCCTAATCTTTAATGTAGCTCCATTAATCTTCCAGCTAGTAGTTGTATCTCTATCATTAATCTACTTTAGCACATCCGCAATCTTAGTTGTATTTGCAACAGTAACTCTTTTTCTAATTTACAGTCTAATAATACAATCCTGGCAGCAAGAACCAAGAGTAATTGCGAATAAAAAAGAAGACATAGAAAAAGGAAACATGGCAGATATATTCACAAACATTGAATCTGTAAAATATTTTGGAAAAGAAAACAGAATCAAATCTATATACGCAAAACTAACAGATACAACACGAAGAGCATTCTTAAGAAGCTGGGACTACTTTCGATGGCTCGATGCAGGACAAGGATTCATTCTAGCACTAGGAACATTCTTCATTGTCTACTTTCCTTTAATGGAATTCCTAGATGGCAACATGACAATCGGAACACTTGTATTTATCTATACAATCTACGGAAACATCTTCTGGCCTTTGTTTAGCTTTGTCCACGGAGTTAAGAATTTCTACAGGTCAATGGCAGATTTCCAAGACTTATTTGAATACGGAAAAATTGAAAACGACATTAAAGACAAACAAGATGCAGAAAACCTAAATATCAAGGATGGAACTATTGAATTCAAAAACATGGACTTTAGTTACGGAAAACGAAGTCTATTCAAAAACTTTAATTTAATAGTTCCAAAAAACAAAAAAATAGCTCTAGTCGGACACTCTGGATGCGGAAAATCAACACTAGTAAAATTACTTTACAGGTTTTACGATGTAAATTCCGGAGAAATAAAAATAGACACTAAAAATATCAAAGAGTTTAAACAAGAATCACTAAGAAGCGAAATGTCAATCGTACCCCAAGAAGCTGTTTTATTTGACGATACAATTTACAACAATGTTGCTTTCTCAGACCCAAAAGCATCTAAAGAAGATATATTAAAAGCAATAAAATTTGCCCAGCTAGACGAGATAATCAAAGAGTTTCCAAAACAAGAGAGAACAATTGTAGGAGAAAGAGGAGTTAAACTTTCAGGAGGAGAAAAGCAGAGAGTAAGCATTGCAAGAGCAATCTTAGCAAACAAGAAAATTCTAGTTCTAGATGAAGCAACATCTTCACTTGACAGCGAAACAGAGCATGAAATACAAGCAGATCTTGAAAGATTAATGCAAGGCAGAACAAGCATCATAATAGCCCACAGACTTTCAACAATAATGAAGGCGGATAAAATAATCGTAATGGATAAAGGCCAAATTGTCCAGCAAGGAACTCATAGACAGTTGATTAGCAAACCAGGACAGTATAGAAAGTTATGGGAACTGCAAAAAGGCGGTTATATTAAATAACCTGCCCCCAAGCCCTAACAACATTTCTCTCCAAATCAGGATTCTTCTTCATAAACCGAGAAAACAATGCCTGAATCTTATCCTCCCTCTTCCTCTTCTTACCAGAAATCCCAACCAACCTAGCATAAAGCTCAACCTCAGCATCAGATAGAAAATAAAGAGGTGCTTTAATCTCTTCAGGTCTTAATCCCTTTTTGCTAAAACTTCCTCTCAACACCTGCTTAAAAATCATCTCAGAAACATCAGAAAGATTAATAGCAGAAAACCCAACACCAAACTTAACAGAAAACTTCTTCTCTAAAACAAATCTAAGAACTTTTGTATTCAAATCACCCTTCCTACTGATCTTAACAACTCGGCTCTTCGACAACATTTCATATTTCCGAATAGTTGCAAAAACCTTTTTCTCAAAATATCTTTTAAACTCTGTGGCAGTTAACTCACGCTGGTTTGTGAATTTCCAGACTGTTTTATTGCTTTTCATGATTTAAAAAAGGTAAAGTTGTTTTTAATCTTTTTCAATATAAAACTCGGATTTACTAGCACTTGCATTTGGAGCATCTCTCAATCTATCCATCACTACACAAATTTCAGCAACAGTTAGTAAGATTACTTTTGGAGTTATTCTACGATCAACTAAAGGTAGTTTTTTATATCTAGTAATTGCATCAGAAGCATCCCTAGCACATACAAAAGCCTGGAACTCTGCGCCCTTACGCCCCTTACCACGCCGAGTTCCAATAACATGATACCAAGTTTCACTAGTTTCCCTAAAAGCAGAATGGGAAACCTCCACATCCTTTCCTCTATCATCCCTAATCAAATAACGCACACTTGTTAATGTGTTTTCATCTGCAGACCACCCCGTTATAACTTCTTCAACCACATAAGGATTTCCGGTACTAACCGCAACCGGATACGCAGAATAATAATTTGCAGTCAATCTCATTCCTTCTTCAACTCCAACTACCGCTCTCTTAAGTCTTTCTTGTAAATCCATCACACCTTAAACCCCTCAAACCCTTTATAATCTTTTTGCAACCCCTCCGCCTTTTCTCTCCCTTCATCATCATGAAAATAAACAGCAGGAACCCCCTTGGAACCATCCAAAGAATTATCAAACTCCTCGATCACCTTATTCTCGCTCTCCTCCCTTCCCACCACCATCCAAAGACCATCAATAAAAAAATGCCGTCCAATACCAACTAAACATAAAGTTTCCTCACTAATCAAATTCCTCTCCAACAAAACTTCAAACCTTTTTGCCAACATCTTCTCACACAGCAAACACCCTCCTCCAGGATTTGGATAATCAATCCCAAACTTCTTAGCCAACTCTCTCTGCTTATCTCTTCTTCTCCCCACAATCCCCCTCTCAGTCAATGGCCGCCGAATCTCAAACCCTAGCTTCCTGTCAATTAGATCCAGAGAAAATCTTGTCTGACTCATAGGCCTTTGACCTAAAACCTCTCCTGTTGCAATAACTTCAATCCCTTCCTTATCCGCAAACTCTTTTGCCTTTCTAAACATCCATATTTTGCACGCTCGACACGAATTAAATCCTTTCCCACGACCATATTCGCCTTTTTTTATAATTTCTAAATACTCCCTAAGCATTTTTGCTTTTGTGCAATCAATAACACTAACATCAATAAAACCATCAAGATTCTTCTCACAACAAAAAGGCAGATTAAAATGAAGCGCAACAACATCATACCCCTCTTCTTGCATTAATCTAACTACAATACGAGAGTCAAGCCCTCCTGAATATAACACAAGGCATTTTTCTTTCATAATTATCTTCTACAATCACCTAATTTAAACATTTCCAACTACTAAAATGGACCCTGGAAGAAAAGCTTTAAGAATCAATATATACCTAAGCGCTCGCCTTCCTTCCAGTAGCCCCACTTTCCAGAAAAATCTCCAAAGTCAAAACTGAAGAACA
>CAZWNN010000036.1:1644-6557 GCA_964635935.1 Candidatus Woesearchaeota archaeon | reverse complement strand
CACTACTACTAACTTTTGGGTAGAATCACTGCTTCATGGTGACCCGGACAAGTTAGTAGTAGTGCTTTCTGATCCTTTGGTGGGGACCTTTTATCAGGAGATAGTAAAAAGGGCTGGTGTAGTTATTCCCGATTTTATTCATTGGGTTAACGTTAGAGGAGAAAGAGTTCCTTCTCCGCAAGATGGTGGAGTAAGACAAGAGTTAACGGAGTGGGAACCAATTATTGGTAGAGCAGTTTTATTTGATCAACAGGGACGGAAAAGAACCGATAACGAAAATTTATTACAATACCTAGATAAGGGTGGGGGCGGTTTTGACGCTTTTATTAGAGAGGTATTACTGCCTAGGGCAGAAGATTATAATAATCTTGAACTAGTGACAGCAGCCAGGATGGCTTGTAATGCCTTTTTAGTCGATAAATATACTCAATGGGAATATTTGGTTAACAGAGGAAGACAGGAAACTTTTGAAATTAAACCAACTGGCAGAGACTGGGGGGGCAACCCTTTTATATCCTGTCTAGTTCCCTCTTTTTTAGTTCATGATGTTAAAAGAATGTATCAAGGTGTTGGTGAAGCTGTGGCTGAGGAAATTGATGATGCTTTTTTTCCAGAAGAAGTTTTTAATACAAACATGACCCCAGAAGGTCTAAACAGATTAGCAAGATTAATTTTAGAAGCATTACCCCGATTGAGTGAAGAAAGATTACAAAACTTAAGCAATCAAGAAAAGGTTCAAATTATCGGCAGGTCGATAGAAAGAATAATTCCCCAGTTGGATAACATTGCCGCAGAAGATGAAATTTATTTTGGTAAAAGCGCCCAAGAAAATAATCAATATCGCTTAAATCCTGATTTTGATCCATGGCAGGTAATTAGTCGGAGAATTTTGACTCAGGCCGATGAGTTGTTGCCCTTGTCTCTAGATCAAAGAGTTTCGATGTTGGATAAAATTGGTGGCGAACCCCTATCTGGAGCTACTATTAGTGAATCAGACCAAAGAGCGTTTCAGGCAATTCTTAAGTTTAGAAGTCTTGCTCGAGGGGTTCTTGATGAGGCCACCGAAGCGACCAAAATCAACCCAACAAGACCAACAGCTACAGAAGACTTAAAAAAATTATTTCGTTATAACGATGCGATATTTAGTGTTTTAGGAAGTTCTCGTGGAGAAGGTTTGCCCTATTGGAATGATGACACAATGGGTAAGCTTAGTAAAGCAATAGAAAGAATTGATGATATTTACAAAGGCGATAAACATGTTGTTGGCTTGATTATTGCTAGGATAATTAAAACTAAGGTTTTGGCCTCAGTTTTAGAAGGTTTTGATCCGGACTGGCGTGATAAATTAGGTCAAATTTTTTCGGCTCCTTCTGGAGACGTGAGTACTTTTTTGGATGCTGATAAAGCTTTATTCGGAGAGCGTGGAGATGCCCGGTCAGGTTTGGTTGCTCATTTAATGGGGGTAAGGAGAAATATCGTTGTCCGGGGGAACAACTTCTTTTCTATTGATTACCTCGATCAGGCTCAACAACTACTTAGACAAGCTGCTGGTCTTGGCCCGTTAGAAAGAGGGATGGCGACTAATATTAGAATATTAAATCTTTTTAAGAGCCTTTAATTTTTATTTGTCTGTTTTTT
Organism: Candidatus Woesearchaeota archaeon; assembly: GCA_964635935.1. Classification (GTDB taxonomy): domain Archaea; phylum Nanobdellota; class Nanobdellia; order Pacearchaeales; family GW2011-AR1; genus CAZWNN01. The sequence goes on along the minus strand of CAZWNN010000036.1, from coordinate 4,919 downwards.
AAGCAAAGACAAGTTTTTAAAATTTAGCTTTGTTTTGAATAAAGGCGACGACTTCTTTTTGCCGCCCTTTTGGTAGCCTCAGGAATACCTCTGCCAGAAATCCTTTGGGCATTTTCTACTTGTTGTCTTTTTTCTTCTTCTAGTTTCTTAGCTTGGCTAGTTTCCTCGGCAAGGCGAGCACGATGAGCACGATGAGCACCCCAAACTCCTCCAACTTTAGCTTTCGATTTAACGGATCCCAATAATCCTCCCTGGCTTGACTTGGCAATGCCCTCTCCCCAACCAGCAACAGTTGCTGGAGGGCCCACGATTGCTCCCTTCAGAGCAGTGCCGTATTGGAAGGCTTGACCTTCAAAAACACCTTTAATAATATCAATTGCCTTTGGAGTCATTAGCAAAACCCCAAGGGCCAATATTCCTCCAACAATACCACCAGCCTGGGCATCAGAACTGATTATTGGTGGAGCCCAAACACCACGGGTAGTATTTTCAGCAAGGGTTTTAGCAAGAAGAAGCATTGCAATGACCGTTGGGAAAGCAAGGGCACTAGAAATGAGATTTTTTAACCAAGAGGAAAAAGTGTTTTGGCCTGGCAGAACAGAAATCATTAATTGTAATGGGGCAATAAGCAGAGAAACAATAATTTTAATATAGGCTAGTAGTAGAGAGAAAAACACTCCAAAAACAGCAAAGAGGAAAATAAGGGCGATAATTAAAGCTGGTAAAGCAGATATTACCGCTCCCATAGGGCCGGCAAAAAGAGCAGCAAGGCCGGTGATAACGACTTGTATTACGCCAACTTGTAGTAAACCACCAAAAGCACCGATGCCGGTACCAAATATCTCACCAATTAATCCCCAAAAACTCATGCCGGTATATTTACGAAAAGGATCGGGTCCAAGAGTAACAATACCACTGGCCTGGAAAATATTTACTATGATGGCAATTAAAAGATACATTAAGTCAATGACCAGCCCAACAATAGCATAAGAAAAAGTAACTAACACTAAAGCCATAATTACTCTAGGGATGGCCGATTGAATAGTAATTACTGTTTGAGGATTTATTTTAGCCCGGAACATAATAGCAAAGCCAGTAATTATAAGAACGATGGTGAAAAAGGTATAAGCTATGTTTCGAGTATGACGCCATAAAGGTAAAAGCACTGATAATCCGGAAAAGCCAATTCCTTGAGCATAAGCTGGTTGGGCGATATTAAACCTTTGGCCTAAGTCGGCAAAATAAAAAGCGGCAGAGGCAGGCTTATTAAGGTAAATATCTTCCATTCGTGAGGCAAAAAAACCAACTGCTCCTCCGGAGGTGGAAGTCAACGATCGGCGACAATCGTCGGTTATACAGCCAACGATCATGTTTACACCAGTGAAAGTCAGGTTTTCGAGGTTGCTATAAGCGTGGCTTGGCTGATTAAATTGTTCAGTGCCAAAGACATCTTCTTCAAATTTTTCTAAATCACCACCGTAATATTTATACCAACCCACCCCAGAGTCATGTTGAGCCAAAGACTTCTCTGCTCCGACAAATAAGAAAATTAAAAAAACTGAACCTAAAAATAGGAGAATTTTTTTATTAGACACCAAACTTAACATAGCATAAAAAATTTTACCTTGCAATTTTTTAATATTCCTGCCAAGCGCAACAAGCCCAGTTGCAAACCGCGGCGCATTCTCCTACCTGGATTCGGTCGGCTCGAACACAAACATTGGGGTTGGCGTATTGGCATTCACCAAAACCACCGGCGGGGTTAGGAGCAAAAGTCATTACATAACAAACTGAAGAGTCAACACAACTGCCATGGGGTGGCCCACCACAGGCATCATAATCACCATCCAGGCTAATTTCATAGGGGTTGCAACGACCGCCTTCGCAGATTGGGTCTTGTCCTGGACCACAACCCTGATTAGTGCCGTCGTAAGGAAGAAAATAATGACAAGCCCCACCCTCAAACTGACAAATGTCACGGTTTAAGAGAACGTCACCGTAGCCGGTCATCTCATAATCGCTAGGATTACATGAAGTACACAGGGGGTCGATCCGATTAATCGGATAATCGGCCGGATATTGAGAGCAAAGAGCCAAGCAATAGTTCTTGACCGTTTTGCCCAAGTTTTGGAAAACGGTTTCATTAGAGCCTTCTTTAAGAGAATACTTTTCGGAAACTTCGTATTGGGCTTCAACAGCCAAAGGGGCGCTAATTCTCCCGTCTTTATCCTTGACTAAATCGGCTGGTAAAAAAGCGGCAAAAAAATTTGCTTGTTCGTTAATTGTTTCTAGGCCGGGAACAGTGGCTCGGGTTTTATTAACCAGAGTAAACTCTCCTGATTCATCTTGGCCTATTAATGTTTCTTCAGTTTCTTCCTTTCTAAACCAAGCCAAAAACTGTTCAAGAATATTACCTTCTTCGTCGGCTTCGGTAAAAAGATCTTCAAAAAAAGAAACAACACTTTTGACAATTTCTTGTAATAGGGTGAGAGTTTTGAAGCGTTTATTTTCTGTTATATTGTTAGCCTGAGAGGCCTCGCTTTTAATATCGGTAATAGCATGGCCGGTTTTTCTGGGTGGGGCGCTGGTGTTGGTGGGATTAACAATGTCGATAATGACACTTGATGGAGCTTCGAAAGCCCCTAAAAGGCCACCCAAGATTTTGCTTTGGCCGATTATTTGTGGCCATTCGGGCGGAGTGTTTACTCTTTCAGTTGGGGTTTCTAGCGGTTCTGGGTCTTCGATAATTAAGTCTCCTTGTTGAAAGCGGCCAAAAACATGATGCTTTGTTTCGCCAGAGAAGCTTTCTTCCCCCCGGATTTCTAAATTTTCTCCTAGCTCTTTAGGCAGTAATTTCTGAGAAGCTCCGGTCATAACTTTGTTCATAATGGAAAAGTCGGGGTAATTATATTCTTGCCAGAATAAATCTCCTTCAAGATAGCGATTTTGATAATCAGAGCTTTCTTGGCTACTGCCACCAGGAGGAGAAAGACCAATTATTGACCAGAAAGAAGTTTTAGTTTCTGTTTTTTGGTCTTTGTATTCAATTTCAAAGTCGGTACTGGCAATACCCGGTTTGGGGACAATCACCTCTGGCTGGGCCGATTCCTTATAACTGGCGGAAAAAACAGGGAAAGTAAATCCAAGACAATTGATCAAGAAAAAGAAAACTAAAAACACCCCTAGAAGTAATTTTTCCTTAAACATAGAATAAAAAGACTAGTCTTTTCAGCCTAATTAAAGCAAAAAAAAGCTGTTGGAGCAAGAAGAAAGAG
>CAZWNN010000036.1:0-1544 GCA_964635935.1 Candidatus Woesearchaeota archaeon | reverse complement strand
GTTTTTTTGGCTTTTTGGGCTTGTTCGGCTTCCCCGCCGGAGGTAATGTATTGAAAACCGCCGGCGATTAAGGTTGCCAACAACAATACCCCGACAATAGGAATAACAAGACCAAGAACTTTGGTAATAATTGATTCTAAGTCTTGAATCTTTTTAACATCCTCGGCTCCATTATCTTGAGCCAAGACGGTCAGTCCTGCCAACATGCTAGGAATAATCATCTTTTACGATTAATAAAAAGTAGGAATTTCGAGTTCTAAGAGATTAAACCCAAAAATATTTCCTATTAGGGTAGAAACTGCCCAGGCGATGAAAACAACTACTAAGCCGATAAGAGCCGAAGTTAGTTGTCCTCTGGCTTCTCCGGCTTTTTCCTTATCGCCGCCGGCCATCATCCATTTAATACCGCCGGCCATTAACAAGAAAAAGAAAATCAAAGAAGCAGCGATAAAGACCAGACCAATTACCCCAGAAACTAAACTTTGAATAGTAATTTTTCCTATTTCTGGTGTTGGCGGTTTAATATTCACTTCTTCGGCTGCTAAAGCAATGCCGACTAAACCAAGATTAAATTTATCAAAAACATTTTTCATATCTTTCACCTCCTCTATTTTTTATTTTTAGTAAACAATTTTATCACAAAAAGCAAACCTTATTCAGGGTAGCAAAATTGCCCCTCTCGGTCCCCGCAACCTGAACCTATCCAAACGTTTAAATCATCATGGCAGAAGCAATCAGATGTATGGGAAGGGTCTGATCCAGTGTTTAGCTTAGGTAGATTAAATTCCACCAAATTAACCCCAAAGAGCTGGTTAAGAAAGCCAATAACCGCAAAAATAGATAAAATTAAAATGAGTCCGACGATGGCGGAGGTAATTTGTTTTTTAGCCCCCTCTACTTTTTCCTTTTCTCCGGCTGAAGTAATCCATTTTAGGCCTCCGATAACAAACATAAAGAAAAAAGCCAGCCCAGCGCCGATAAATAGTAAAGTTAAAATATTGCTTAAGGTTTGGCCAAGTAGGGCCGGGGCTTGATCAACGGAAGGTTTTGGCAGCAATGGATTGTGAATTTGAAGATTAATTAAGGTAAAAGCAATCATTTTTTGAAGAGTTAATTTGTAAATTTTAAGTTTTGGATTTCTTCACCAATGTTAAGGAAGTCAATGCCGGCAATATAAGAGATAATAGTAAACAAGAACATGGCCCCAAGAACAATAACCAGGCCCATTAATGACTGGGTCAGTCTTTTTTTAGCCTCAGCAGTTTTTTCCTGATCGCCGGCAGAGGAAATTAATAAAAAACCGGAGACAATAAATTCAATAATAAACCAAATAACGGCCAGAATCGTCAAAACGCCAATAACGGTGGAGATAATACCGGCAATTTGTTCACCGATATTCCCCGTTGGTTTAATGCCCGGGCCGGTTAGGCCGCCACTTGGGGCCAGGTCAACATCTTCGGCCAGTGCTTTTGGCATAGTAAACATTTTTAATTAAGCAAGAAATTGATCAATGGTAATTTGGCCAACACCGGGGTCAGGCCCGG
>CAZWNN010000035.1:0-6562 GCA_964635935.1 Candidatus Woesearchaeota archaeon | reverse complement strand
AGGAAGAACATCACGCATTAGGAAACTCCACACTTTAGTGTGGAGAGGATGTCATAATTTTTCTCATTTTTTTTAGAATTAAAATTTGTTTTTAAAGTTTATCCTTTGATTACTCCGAGTGGGATGAGACGGGCGACGGGCTTTGCAAGTCCAACTTCTGATGAGACTTTGATAACTTCGTCAATATCTTTGTAAACTTGGGGGGCTTCTGTGACTATTCCTGCGATGCTGTGGGATTCAAGGAGGATACCTTTTTTATCTAGTTCTTGTTTAACTTGTTCTGGTTTGATTGTTTTGAAAGCTTGGCTTCTGCTCATTACTCTGCCTGCTCCGTGAGCTGTGCTTCCCCATGAAAGTTCTTCTGCTTTTGTTGTTCCAACTAAGATGTAGGAGGATGTGCCCATGGAACCGGGAATGATTACTGGTTGTCCGGTTTGTCTGTAGATTTCTGGGATTTCTTTTCTTCCTGGTCCGAAACTTCTTGTGGCTCCTTTTCTGTGCACACATAAGATTTGTGTTTTCCCGTTGACTTGGTGTTCTTCAAATTTTGCAATGTTGTGAGCTACATCATAGACAAGGTGGTTTTTTGATTTTGGAAAGTGTCTTTTGAGAACTTGCCGAGTGTAGTGCATGATTATTTGTCTGTTGCAGAAAGCGAAGTTGACTGCACAATTCATTGCTGAGATGTATTTTTTTCCTAGGTCTGAATTGATTGGTGCGTTGATTAGTTCTCTGTCTGGGAGATTTGCAAATCCATATTCTTGTTCCATTGCTTTGATATAGTCGCTTGCTACTTGGTGGCCTAGACCTCTGCTTCCGCAGTGAATCATGATTACAATGTTGTCTTTTTTTAAGCCAAAGGTTTCTGCTATTTTCTCGTCGAAGATTTGCTCTATTTTTTGAATTTCTATGAAGTGGTTGCCTGCTCCAAGAGTTCCTGATTGTGGAAGACCTCTTGCTTTTGCTCTTTGGGAAACATCTGTTGGATTTGCGTTTTTTATTTTTCCATTTTCTTCACAATGTTCTAAATCTTGTTCTGTTCCCATTTTGTTTTTTACTGCCCATTCTGCTCCAAGTTTTAGGATTTCATCTAATTCTTGTTTTGAGAGTTTTTCTTTATGGCCTCTTCCAACTCCTGAAGGGATTGCTCTGTTTAGGTCGTGGAGGATTTCTTTTGTTTTTTTAGCTAGTTGTTGTATGGTGATGTCTGTTGCTAGGACACGGACTCCGCAGTTTGAAACAATGAAATTGTTAGCAATAAAATTATGATTGTCTTTAATATTAAAGTCAAATACTTCCTGCTCTCCAGGAATTTTTTTAATGGACTTAATTTTATCGAAAATTGATCCGTGTTTTTTTAGTTCCTCTAACTTTTTCTCTAAAAAATCATTAAAACTAATAAAATCTAGATTTATTCTTTGTCCTGCATTTTCGTAATAATGCCTTTCTATGAACCTTGAGTTGATATCTTTTGAAAAGATTTTTTGAATTTCCTTTACAGTGAAACCTTTTTTCTTGTATTCTTTAACTTTTTTTGCTATTTGTTGTCTTTTTGCATTTTCTTGTTTTTTTAGTAAAATATACATGGATGCAATGTTCGCCAAGTTCCTTCTTTTTTCATTATATTCAAAACCGATTGTTTGCCATAATTTTAAAATATCCTCTTCACCTTTAACAAATAACCTGAATCTTTTTGTTTTTTCTCTATATCTATTTTCGAAATCATCAAATTCAGATATTTTAGTATTTGTGATACTAAACTCTTCGAGCAATAGGGCAAGGTCAATTAAGAAATCTCTCATATTCTGTCTAAGTTTTCCTATTTTATTTTGGTCAACTGTTGGACAGAAAAAACATGTTTTTGAAGATGCTTTTGGAGAGGAAAGTTCTGCACCAAAAAATCCGGCTAAAAATAATCTTTTTATTATCTTGTTAGAATTCATAATCCATTTGGGAACATTTACTTTTGTCCTAGTTTTATTTCCTAATGGCATTCCTAAAGATTCTAATTCTTTTAAAAATTCTTGAGAATAAATATGCAGTTCGTGATTTGTCGTGTTAAATTCTACTAGACCATATTTTGTTTTTATTTTGTGGTCCCTATTTCTAGATATAATTGTTGAATTTATTTTTATTCTTTCTAAATCATTTTTAATTTCTTCTAAGTCTTGTTTTGATCCATATGCTGTTCCTCGATATTTATTGTTGGTTTTGTACAAACAACCATCTCCAAACATATATCCAAGAAGTTTAGTGATTATGCCTGTTCTTTCACTTATCTCTTTACTAGCTTCTACCCCCTTAAACATATTAACTGCCAATTCCTCGTTTTGATTAAGAAAACTTAGTTCTTTCATACCTTTTTTTGTTAGAAACGGATGTTCTTTTGTAGCTTTAATTTTTATTCCAGAGGTTAGTTCTATTTCATGAACTTCTGAAGAGGTTTTTTTCATAAGGAAGTTAATGGATTTATTTTCTTGCTGTTTTGATTTTAAATTTAATGTTTGTAATTTTGTTTGTAAAAAGCAGTGCAGCAATTTTTGATTGTTTATCTCAATTTCTGTGTTTGCTGATTCGAATTCCTTTATTTGAATAGATTGTCCAAATTCTGTCAGGATTTTTGAATCGCCTGTTAAGCAATTAATATCATATCCCACTCCGCCTGGTGAGATGATTCCTTTTTCTAAATCAAATGCTGCTACTCCTCCGATGCTGAATCCGTAACCGGAATGGATATCTGCCATCCCAAAAGAAGATCCTATAATCCCTTTTAATTGAGCCACATTTGCAATTTGATTTATTGCTTCTTCTTCAACATCTTTTAAAAGTTTCTTAGATATGAAAATTCTTCCAGGTACAAGCATCTTTCCTGATTTTGGTAATTCAAATTCATACTTACTAATTTTTCTTAATTGTTCTTTATATCCCATTATATTGTTAGTTTATTTCTCTTTAAATAAATTTGGAATTAGTTTATACTTAAAGCTTCAGGAACACTTTCTACTTTATGATATTTTTTAAAAGAAATTACTTCATAATCTTGTATCTTTGCAAATCTATTCTTAATTGTTTTTAAGATATTTGATATGTTCTCTTTATTTTCTACTTCAACATCAAATTCAAAATCATAATCACTAATCGAAAAATCAATAAATATTACCTGTGGGTTTTCTTTACAGAAAGCAATTAATTCTTCTTTTTTTGATAAATCATCTAATTTTAAGTTAACCTTGTAATACTCTCGATTAAAATATCCGAGATTTAAATTTATCCTATATCCTTGAATTATTTCTTTTTTCTCTAATTGTCTTATTCTAAAGGCGATAGTTGTCTCAGGCAATTTTAATTTTTTAGATATGTCGAGGGTGTTTGTCCTGCAATTTTTAGATAAAATTGAGAGAATCTTTAGATCTTTTTTATCAAACTTAACTTCTTTATTCCTCCCAATAATTTCTTCTTTAATAGACTTTTCTCCCGCTATCCAGTTTCTTTTGAAATGTATCACTTTTGTCATAAGGTTTATTTTCTCCCCAAAAATGTTCTTTCTGTGCTTTTGTTTGAATTTGTTCCAAAAGTTTTCAAATTCATAAATATCTTTTGAGATGTGCATGAACATTATATCATAGGATGCATCTAGCTCTGCTAAAATTCCTACAGAATTGTTTTTTAGAAGTTCATTTATTATATTTTCTTCTGTTTTTGGATTTGCATTAAAAAATTTGAAATAAACTCTAATTGCTAAATACCCTAATCGTGAGAGATCAATAGAAGGGTAAAAACCCAAGATAACTTTGTTGGTTAGCAACTTATTTATTCTAAAATTTACAGTGTTTTTGTTTAATCTTACTTTTCTGGCAATTTGATTAGAACTTTGTCTACTATTTTTATCTAATTCCGAGAGGATCTTCAGGTCTTTTAAATCTAGATTCATATTAATATATAAACAAGATAATTTATAAATCTTGCGTTTTGTTCAATAAAATTGAGAGAGATTTAATATAGTTGCTTTTTTTGATAATGTAAGAAGGAGAAAATATGGGGCAATTAAATAAGAAACACGAAGATTTACCTGAATCTTTAAAAGATTTTGGGGAAGAAAATTTACAAAGTTGTTATTCTTCAAGCGAGATTGCTTCTTTTGCTTTAGAAGAACAAAAAAAGGAGTAAAGATAAATGCTCGTCCATTCCTTTCCAGATTCTTTTAGAAAGAAGTTCAAGGAAATTTTGGATACTGAAGAAGAATATACTAACAAAGAAACAAAAACTCTTAATTCAATAAATATTTTATTGTTTGCTTTTTTTGATAAAAATGAAATTAAAGAAGAAATAATTGAGCTAATGAAGTGTTTGAAAGGTTTTGAAGTTCAGACACTCATTATAGATAAAGTTTTGGATAATCCTAAGACAAAAGATAAGGAGATGAGGATTATTGTAGGTTTTCTTCTTCAATCAACAATGACAGAGAAATTTTTAGAAGTTCTCAATAAATTTGGCTTAAATCCAGAAAACAAAATTGAACTATTAGACAGATGGAATGATACCTTGAAACAGATTTACATAGGGCAAGGAATAGATTTGATTTATACTTATGAAAAAATCAAGCCAATTAACTTAAGGGAGTATTTATTGATGATAGAAAAAACTACTTCGCCAATGATATTACTCCCCCTTTATATTGCCTGTTCAATTAAAAATTTTAAGAGTGAAGAAGTAAAGCAAATATTAGATTATGGGGTTAATGTGGGATTAGCCTTTCAAATTAAAGATGATTATGAAGATTTTGAGAATGATGTTTTTGAAGGAAAACAAAGAATTTTTATAATCGAAGAATGTTTAAACTTACTAAATAAAGATGAAAAAGAATTTATCATTAAAAATTATCGGGATAAACCAGAAAAGTGTATTGATTTAATAAAAAAGTCAGATATTCCTAAGAAAGTAGTTGAAATAAATAAGGATTATGCGGATAAAGCAGTAAAATTTTTAGAAGGGTTAGAAGGAGAAGCTATTGATAAATTGAAATATATCGCCGGCCTATGTAAGATCAAATAATTATATTGAAGTTACTGGCTTTTACAATTCCTGGAAGCATTGCTACATTTTGTGCTTGCTCTAGAGAGATGTCTTTTTGAATATCTTTGAGAAGCTTCTCACTAGCGAAAATTATTACTGGCACTTTCATCTTCCCTGTTTTGGGAATTTGCTATTCGTATGGGGAGATTTTTTTTAGGTTTGTCATGTTTTGATTAAGAAATGAGTTTTATTAAGGGTTTTGGTTTTAGGCAGCAGCTTGACGCCCCCCTGTATCTAGATCTTTTTCTAATCTTGCATAAAGAAAATCACTAAATTCGCTAAGATATCTTAGTTGGATATCATTAAATTTGTTTGAATTTTTTAAGGAACAAACAAAATTTCTCAATCTATTACCACTTGATTCATGGGTTTCTGCAAATTTATACCACAGAGAATAGTCCGAATCTTTTACCTCAAATGGATGAGGTCTATGATTGCCGGGCTTATCATAAGTCTCAAGAATTTTTCTAAGTCTTTCTAATAGTAAACTAGGATTTCCAATGTTAAGTGCTTTTCCAATAATAAAAATCAAATTATTCATATTTAAAGATAGTTTTTATTCTTTTTAACTTTTATTGTGATGAAGTTTAATTAAACATCAAGCACAACTTGGCATATAAATTTATCTCCTTGCTTTTTCACAAACATCTGGTTATAGGTGATAGCTTTGACGTCGAGGTTTGCAGGATATTTTGAGACATCGTCACCGTGGAGGTCTGCTGTGAGTGAAAAGGTGCCCCCCCCCCCCCCCCTCATCGTGTCTTTTTTGTTTTTTTTAAATATCCTTTGTTTTTTTAGTTTTTTTTTTTTGTTGTTTTTTAAAAAACCTTCTGTATCAAGTAAAAATAAAAGTTCTTCGAGGAAATTGTAGAGGAGGTTTTCTTTGTCTGTTCCTTTGACTGAGATTTGTTTTTTTATTTTTTTTGCTATCTTATCTTTGCACATTGATTGGAACATGGCTTTAGCAGATTCTTCAAATGCTTTTTCAAGAGTTGGACCGCTGGCTTGGAATTTTATGTCGGCGGTGTGGGGGAGGAATTTTATTGCCATGTTTGTTTTAAGAAAGATGTTTTATTAAGGGTTTTGGTTTGAGCACCTAAAATACTTCGGGATGCAGAGAATCCATCTCCAGTGTAGAATTAAATGCAGGATTACGAAGATTATTAAGATGATACTGCTCCAGTAGTGTAGTTTGGTTTTTAGTGCAAATCCAGATATTGCTGAGATTATAAATAATATTGTTATTAAGATGTCAATGATTGTGTTTGTTTTTGGTGATGTCATGTTTGTTGTGAGTGAGAAGGGTTTATATATTTGGCGGGGTTTAACATCGGAATTTAACGAAATCGTGAGCGAAGCGAACGATTTGGGAAAAATGCGGGCTGAGCATTTTTCCGTTAAATTCCTGTTCAACGACCCGATGAATGAAACGAGGAGAGCGCAGCGTGGCAAGAATTTTCGAAGAAAATTCGCAGAGTTGCGAGACAGC
>CAZWNN010000034.1:0-6619 GCA_964635935.1 Candidatus Woesearchaeota archaeon | reverse complement strand
GAGCAAAAAGATATTTTGGATTTAATGGAAGATATGATTATTAAGATTGTTAAGGAGTTGCTACCTGAAAAGAAAATTACCACTGTTCCCTTTCCTCGTTTGTCTTATGAAGAGGTTATGAAGAAGTATAAGACTGATAAGCCTGATTTGAGAAAGAATAAGGGCGATCCTAATGAACTTGGGTTTTGCTGGATTGTTGATTTTCCATTGTTTGAAGAGAAGAAAACAGAGGGGCACTATGCTCCGATGCATCATATGTTTACTATGCCTAAGGAGAAGGATTTAAAGTATTTGAATAAGAAGGACGCGCACAAGGTTAAGTCTTTGCAACATGATTTGGTTTTAAATGGGTTTGAGGTTGGTGGTGGGAGTATTAGAATTCACGATCCAGAGATTCAGGCAAAAATTTTTGATTTAATTGGTTTTGATGATAAGAAGAAGAAATACTTTGAGCATATGCTGACTGCGTTTAATTATGGTGTCCCGCCTCACGGAGGGATTGCTCCTGGAATTGATAGGCTGATTATGGTTTTGCTTGGGGCGGAGTCTATTAGAGAAGTTATTGCTTTTCCAAAGAATAGAGAGACTAAAGATGTTTTAATGGATGCTCCTTCTGAAGTTGATGCTCAACAATTGAAGGATGTTGGGATTAAGCTGGATTTGAAGAAAAAGAAGTAAGTTTTTATATGGGTTTTGTTTTATTAAATTATGGCAAGTAATTTCCTTTTTCACAAAGTATCTGAGAAAGAGAAGAAAGAGATTAAGAAGCAGGCAAAATCCCTCTTAAATGAATTCTCAAAAAAACTAGATAAAATCAAAACAAAAGAAGATCACTTCAGCAACCAAGACGGCTTAAGAAACGAAGGAGATGGCTGGAAAACCGATGAAGAATTCAGAAGCACAATGCTTGCAAATGCGCCCTTTGTCGAGGATGATTTTTTGGTGGCTGAGAAGGGGAGGTGGAAGAAATGAACAATCTAATAATCCCAAATCCACAAGACTTAGAACAAAAAAAACAAACAATCAAAGAGCAAGGAGCAGATAAAATTCACGTCCTCGCAGATTTTGACAGAACACTAACAAAAGGAACAGTTAATGGTGAAAAAATTCCTTCAGTAATTTCAATCCTAAGAAACGGAGATTATATAAGTAAAGATTATGCAAAAAAAGCACACGAACTTGCTGAGAAATACTATCCAATTGAAATTGACCCAACAATTCCACTAGAAGATAAAAAAGGAAAAATGTTAGAATGGTGGCAGGCACATTTTGATTTACTTATCAAATCAGGATTAAATAAAAAACATTTGAGAGCAATTATAGAAGAAGATAAAATTCAATTTAGAGATGGAGTAATAAATTTTATAGATTTTCTAAATAAAAAAAACATTCCATTAATAATAATATCTTCAAGTGGCGTAGGAGATACAATACAAATGTTTCTTGAAAAAGAAAACAAACTCTACAATAACATTCACATAATTACAAACACTTATGAGTGGGATGAAAATGGAACTGCAATAAAAGTAAAAGAACCAATTATTCATGTCGCAAATAAAGAAGAAACAGAAGTAAACATGCCTGAGGTAAAAGGCAAAACAAATGTCTTCCTTCTAGGAGACGGTATTGGAGATGTAAAAATGATAGAAGGATTTGAATATAATGTTCTAATTAAAATAGGTTTCTTAAACGAAAAAATAGAAGAAAGTCTTGGACAATATAAAGAAAATTTTGACGTAGTAATCACTAACGACGGAGATTTTGGATTTGTAAATAAATTGATGAGAGAAATTATAGCATGACTCTCGAAAGTTATAGACAGCAACTAAACGAGATTGATGAAGAATTAATTAGACTACTTGAAAAGCGCTTCGAAATCTCCAAACAAATAGGCCAGTGGAAAAAACAAAACAACAAACCAATTGAAGACCTTGAAAGAGAAAAACAAATCATAGAATCAAAAACAAAACTATCGCAATTACCTAAACAATTTATCAAAGAATTATTCCAATTAATCTTTAGACAATCTAAGGAGGTGCAGAAATGAAACAAGGATTTGACAATAAGATAGTTTCTTACGAACATATTCATAGCATTAAACCAGAAGATTGGAAAGAACTAATAAAAGCAATCAACCCCCAGCCAAAAGAAAAAATTCTTGATGCTTTTTGCGGATATGGTGCAGTAGGAAAGTCTATACTAGAAAAAGAAAAAACAGTTGAACTTTGGCTAAATGACGAAAGCGAAGTTCAAATAAAGCGAGCAAAAGAAAATCTCCCTGATTTATCAAAAGAAAGATTCATCCTCGGACACTTCCCAAAAGTAAATTTAGAAAAAGAATCTTTTGATAAAGTTACAATAAAAATGGGATTACACGAAGTCCCAAAAGAGGAACAAAAAGAAGTAATAAAAAAAGTCCATGAGGTTCTAAAACCAAAAGGGAAGTTGATTATCTGGAATATATTATTAGAAAAAGATAATCAAAAAGATTTTAGGAAGATTTTCAAAGAAAAAGATAAATTAGCTGGTTTTGAAAATCTCGCAAAGAATAGATATTTCTTTAGAGAGGATGAATTAATTAATAACATAAAAATTGCAGGGTTTACTAAATTTGAAATTGTTTCCGAAGGAAACCTCATTTTCTCAACTAAAAAAAGACTAGAATCAGAACTAAAAAACGACAAAGATAGATTAGACAAACTAAATAAATTCATAAGAAAAACATTTCCAGAAAACCTAAAACAAAAACTCAACTACAAAGACAAAGGAGATGACATTCAGTTCAACATAATTAAAAAGATATTTGTTATAGAAAAATGAAAATAAAAAAAATCCCGAGTCAGTTTAATTTGTGGCTGTCACCTGATTATTATAATCCCTTAAAGTTTTTAAATCTTTCTAAAATAAAATGCTGTGGACGAGCCGAGACTCGAACTCGGAATTGTTGGGTGACAGCCAACTGTTTTACCATTAAACTACTCGCCCACAACGATAATTCTAAGAGTTTAAATTATTTAAATTTGCTGATAACAAAATGAACCTAAAACAAAAACTCAAACAAATCAAATCAGGAAAACTAACCGCAGTAAAAAATGTAATGCAATTTAGTGAGAAAATTGCAACTAAGAAAACAAAAGACCTCAATATATTTCTTCATCTCAACGAAAGAGCAATAGAACAAGCAAAAGAAATAGACAAAAGAATAAAAAACAAAAAACCAATAGGAAAACTAGCGGGGTTATGTTACGCAGTAAAATCCAACATCTGTGTTCAGCACATGACAACCAACTGCGCCTCCAAGGTCCTTGAAAACTTCACAGCGCCGTTTAATGCAACTGTAATTAATAAACTCAAAGCAGAAGATGCAATTGTCCTTGGAATGGTAAATATGGACGAGTTTGCTTGTGGTTGGTCAGGAGAAACAAGTGCATTTGGTCCAACTAAAAATCCGCACAACCCCCAACTCGTTGCAGGCGGATCCTGCAGCGGAAGCGCAGCAGCAGTCGCAGCAAATCTCTGTGACTTTGCCCTCGGAAGCGATACAGGAGGATCAATTAGAGTTCCCTCTTCTCACTGCAGTGTCACAGGACTAAAACCAACCTACGGAGCAGTCTCAAGATACGGATTAATAGACATGTGCATGTCTTTTGACCAAATCGGGCCCCTAACTCAAACTGTCGAAGATGCCGAACTAATCTATAACATCATTCGAGGACAAGATAACTTCGACCCCACAATTATAGAATCATCATCACAAACCAACTCGACTAGGGTGGGTGGGAGGGTCACTACCACACCCAATAAAAATCTAACAATAGGCCTAGTCAACGTAGGCAAGTTCTGCAACAAAGAAATAGAAAACATCATAAAACAAAAAACAGAGCAATTAGCAAAAAAAACAAACTGGAAAATCAAATCAGTAAACTTACCTCTTGACATTGCAATCCAAACTTATTTTATCATAGTATTCACAGAATTTTTTTCCGCAACAAGAAAGTTCGACGGTAGAAGATTTGGATTTAAAATTGAAGATGCTGCTGGACCAGAAGTTGTAAGAAGAATATTCGGAGGAAGTGAAATCAGCCAAGCAGAACACGGAGGAAAATACTACAGAAACGCACTCAAAGCAAGAAACTATATAAAAGAGCAATTTGAAAAAATCTTCAAGCAAGTTGATTTTCTAATTCTCCCAACAGTCCCACGGACAGCCCACAAAATAGGAGAATCTATCTCCCTAAAAGAAATGCATGCTTATGATGTTCTAACCTGTCTTGCAAACATCTCAGGACTTCCAGCAATGTCAATTCCAGCAGGTGAAATAAATGGAAAGAAAGTTGGGTTGCAGATTATGGCTCCGCATTTTTGTGAGGATTTGGTTTTTGAAATTGGAAAGATATTAGAGTAATTCCACCACCACTCAACGAATTATTTTGTAATCCTTAAAAATAATTAATCTTATCAACACCCAACTTTTCTCAAGTCCAACAGAAATTTCGCCCATAATCAACAAACTAGCGAAATTTCCGCAAAGACTATCCAGTCAAAACCATAACAATCAACTCTTCAAACCACGCATTGATTATTAACAATCATTAAAAACTAGAATAACTACTTCATATTCAAGCAGAAACCAAATTCTTAAAACTCACATCAGAAAGTGCTTCTTTAGATAATCTCTTGCTTACATTTAAAAGCTCAATTCCAATAATCTGGCCATCTTTATCTAAGTCAATAATTGTCTCATCATCTATTTTTTTATTTTCAGCAAATTCCTCACTAGAAAACTCAATATATATTGCATCTGCTTCTTTATCAAATGTTATTTCCATCTTAAATATAATAAATTGTTATTACCTTTATATATTTATCTTTTTCATATACAATTTCAATATTTGCTCTTTGTATATTTTTCTGAGCATAATAAAGACCTTTTTTCTTTGTCACTTTTTCAGGAAATTTTATTGCCTCAGTAACCTCTTCCTCAGTTATTTTTCTTTTCTTTAATCTCTCTTTTGCATGTTCTGTAAAAATAATCTCCATATCTTATTTAGGAAAAAGAGAATTTTAAGGTTTTCTATCTCCTCGGCTCCATCTCAGATTAAATATTTTTGATTTCCATTATTCATTAAATCATTCGGGAGTGGCGGGCGGGGGATGGTTGGTGGGAAATGGAAATCAAAAGTAAATTTTCTTTATTTGTGATGGAGGCCTATCTCCTCTTAAAATAAAAATATCCTGCAATCAAACCAACTGCCAGACAAACCACCCCAATCAAATTCGAAGAAGTTTGATTTAAATTAGAAATAGTATAGCCGGTGAAGTTGGATGAGAAAAAAAATAATCCCACTAACAAACCAATAATTGCCGTAATGGTTGTCGCTCTGTTTAATCTATGTTTTCTTAATCTTATTTCTCCTACAATTTCCTCAATGCTTTTTATAATTCTTAAAATTTTTTCTTTTTCTTGTTTTGTTTCTTCAATACTAACCCCTGAACGATTTTTAGAATCTCTTTTAATAGTATCAACAAGCCTATAACCTCTGTCTACAGCAGATTCTGCAATTTTATATCTTTCCTCTGAAGTAAGTTGTCTTCTCGCATTTTTGCCACTTAAAATAGCATCTATATCCCTCAAAGATTCAATAGCATTTGAATAACTTCCTTTTCTTCTGAATCTATCTATTTCAGAAAGCAAACCAGTTAAATAAGGTGCTAAAGGCTTTTCATCAGCTTATGAATATCTTGCTTTTATTGCATTAGGAACATAATGATCTCTAGTAGTATCCTCAGGCTGATGAAAGGGAAGATAGCCTCTATCTTCAATAATTTTTTTGCTTGTCTTGCTTATTGCCCTTAATATTTTTCGTTTATCACTCTTTTCAGCCATCAGTAATTTAACTTTCCACTCCTTAAATAGTTTTTGGATATCAAATGCATAGAAACCTCAAATTAAACCTATATCTTAAACCACACAAGTTTTTTTAAACACAACTTATCTCTAATCTTCAACTAAATAATTCAATCTATTGAAAGGAGGATAAAAAGAGATGGCATTAGAATTTGCAAAAGAAGCAATCCAAAGTGCAGAACAGCATAGTATTAATTTTGATGAATTAAAAGCTGGAAAAGCTAATTTAAAAGTTTTAGGAGTAGGCGGTTGTGGATGTAACATGGTGACTTGGCTTTTTAACAAAGGAATTACAGGTGCAACAACTTACGGAGTAAACACAGATGCACTGCATCTTTCTATCACAAAAGCTGACGACAAAATACTTATTGGTAAGGAGTTAACTCGTGGTCTTGGTGCTGGAGGTTATCCTGCGCGAGGCAAGGAAGCTGCAAAAGAAGCTCTAACCGACTTGAAGAGGGCGATTTCGGGTTCAGATATGGTCTTCGTTCTAGCTGGTATGGGTGGAGGCACTGGAACAGGTGCTATACCAATTGTAGCTCAACTTGCTAAAGAAGCAGGAGCAGTAGTAATCGCAGTAGTCACAATGCCTTTTGAAGCTGAAAAAGCAAGAATCGACAAAGCAGAGTTCGGCCTACAAGAATTGCGCGGTGTCGCAGACACTGTAATTGTATTGGATAACAATCGTCTTGTAGATATTGCAGGTCAGCT
>CAZWNN010000033.1:0-7309 GCA_964635935.1 Candidatus Woesearchaeota archaeon | reverse complement strand
GGTTTGTCCTGTTACTTGCGAAGACAGCAAGAGAATTTTTAGGATTTCAGATTTAACTAATGCAATGGGGCAGGTTTGGTATTATGGTGGTGGGGAGGTTGTTGATTGTAATCTTCAATCTAAATGGGCTTCTTCTTGTCCTCCTGGATGGAAGGATGTTGGGGTGGTGGATGATGATGAAGGATTGTATCGAGATGTTAATGAGTATGATAATAGGGCAGATGATGAGTATTTATGTCTGAAAAGTGATTGCGACCTTCAACACGAATGGCAGGATGTTGAGTGTGAGGTTGGGTGGACTGGAACTGGTTTGACAGATGATAGTGATGCGTGCGACATAAATGAGCAAGGGAGTTTTCCACTTAGTCCAGAGAGGGAATTATGTTTGAAGAGTGATGAATCTACAATTAGTGCTGAGTGGGCTGCAGTTTGTCAACAAGATTGGATTAATACTGAATTGAGGGATTGTGATGCAGATGAGTGGCATGATTGTCTTGAAGGAACTGATTGTGCAGGGGAGGTAAATCCTCCTGGGGCGGAGTTTTTATGTCTGAAGCAGGAAGCAACTGGTTCTGGTGGACCTTATCCAATTGACATTTGCTATAGTGATATTTTTGGGGTTGATTATGCTGGGGCTAATCCTCATGTTTGTGTTGCCGATATGGGAAATTGGTTATTTAATCTTTCTGATGATACTGATGCTTATGTTGTTGATGATGCTGGGGAGGAGGTTTGTTATGGTGATTTGGTTTGTGAGATAAAAGATGTTTGTGATGGTGATGAAAGATGTGTTGTGACGGTTTCTGCTGATGATTATTTTGCTAATTGCAGTATGGCTGATAGTTATGACACACAAGTTTGTTGTAGGTCTGGGGGGGAGATTAGTGGGGCTGGGTGGGAGAATATGGATGGTGATGGGATTGATTCTGCTGATTTGAAAGATAGTGTTAGGCTGGTTGTTGAAGGGGGGGGGTTTGAAGGCAAGAAAGTTGATTTTACAATAAAAGAGTGTGAAACTGTCTGCCAGTGGACTGGGGGATATTGGAGAAGATTTGATGATGTTGTTGCAACAGGTTCTTCAGAAGGTTCTATAGTTTGGAAAGCTGGAAAGAATGATGAAGGGGATTGGGCTGAAGGAGATTATTATTTTCTCGCAGAAGTTGAAGGAATTGATGATTTTGAATCTGAGATTCTTGAAGTTGGACCTGAAAGTAATTCTCCCCCTGTTGCAGGAATTGCAACTCCCATAGATAGAGGAATTTATTTTGTTGGGGAGGGTATTGAGTTTAATCAGACAAGTTTTGATGTTGATGATGAATTTAATTGGACTTGGAATTTTAATAGTGAGGTAGTGGTTGGAGGTAATAGTTCTTTAATGCAGAATTATAATTATGTTTATGCTTTTACAAGTGCTGGGCAGAAGAGGATTATTTTGAATGTTACTGATGCTCGGAGGGCAGTGGATAGGGCAGAGGTTAATATTCTTGTTATTAATGATAGTGTTGCTGCAAGTTACTCACTTGCTTATATTAATGAGCCAAGTTATGGCGGGAGAGTTAGTGAGTTTGATGTTAGGTTTAATGGGAGTTTAAGTTATGCTGTTGAAAATTCTTCTGTTGGGTTGAAGTGTTTAGGTGGGGCTTGTCCTAGTTTGACTGATGGATGTCCTGGTCCTTATCCTGCTGATTATTCTACCTGTAAGTTGGCTGTTACTAATGCACCTGTTTCTTTAGCTGTGGCTGATTATTCTTTACTTAACTTTACATGGAGTTTTGATGACCAGATTGCTGATTATTCTGGATTTGGGAAAAAGAAAATTAATCATAGTTATTTAATAACAAATGATTTAAAGCATTTGACTGGCTTGGCTGTTTCTTTAGATGATGCTGTTGGAGAAACAGATGTTTTATTTAGAATTTATCCTGAGGAGGAGTGTATTAGTGGTTATTGGTGGGAGAATGGAGAAGCATTTTTAGGAACTGATAAAGATAATCCTAATATTTGTAATATTGGTGATTGTTGTCCTGAAGATTCTGAGTGTGTTGAAAATGATGATGGTGATTATTATTGTGTGGGGATTAATGATTGCAGGGGGATTTTTTCTTGTTCTGATTATGAGGATGAAGATGCTTGTGGGGATGATGATTGTAGGAAAGGGATGAGTAGGAATGTTTGCGGTGGAAGCAGGATTGTAACAGGAGCTTGTGGTGAAATTGTTGGGAATTTTATTAGCCGGCCTAATTCTTGCAGATGCTTTTGGGATGAAGATGCTGGAGAAGATGGGGAATGTAGGCAGGAACATGATGTTACTACAACTACTTATATTGAAATTGATGTTGCTGGGAGATATGAGTGTATTGTTGATGTTAGTGCTACTGATTGTGAAGATGGTAAGATGTGGGTGACAAAAGATGTTTCTGTTAATTGGGTTAGTCGTCCTTCAGAGAATGTTGTAGAAGTATGTGAGGATGAGTTATGTGCAGGTTATAATAAAGAGATTGCTTGTGGAGCACCTAGTCTTCAGCTGCCTTTTTTTACACTGTTTAATTTTGTAATTGTTTGTTTTGTGCTGGTTGTGTTTTATGTTATTAGGGGTGAGGTTAGTAAGATTAAAAAGAAAAAGAGATGATGAAGAAATTAATTTTGATTTTAGTAGTGGGAATTTTACTTAGTAGTGTCTTTGTAATTTCTGCTTCTGATGTAGATGTCAATAACCTGAGCTTGACAAAAGAATATGCTCCTTATGATATTTTGAAAGGTTTTGTTAATTTGACAATTAAGGATTTTGAGTTAAATACTTTAATTACTTGCAATCTTGATAATGATGCAGAGATGACTCTTGAGGATTGGTTAGGTGGAGAAGGGATATGTGAGCCTGCTGATTGTGAGGCTGGTTATGAGACTTCTGGGTCAGGAGCTGTTTCTAAAACAATTAGTGTTCCTTCGCATGGTTCTAAGTTTTTTGGGTTTGTTTTGGATGGGGGGGATGTTGATGAGATTACTTCTCTTATGTTTAATGTTTCAAGTGATTTTGCAAAAGAGGATGAGGTTCCTTTGAAGTTTGTGTTTTTTGAAGATGATGATATTGTGTTGGAGTTTAAGCAGGCTTCTAATGATTATTCAAGAGAGGATAAAGGTTGTTTTGGCTCTAGTTCTAATCAGGTTGAAGTTCAGCAGGTCAGATTTTGCGGAAGATTTAATGTTTCTGAAACACCTTCTTTAAGAATTGGCGCAAATATTATTACTGGTTCTGGAACAGGAAGTTTAGAGATGGTAATATATGATGACGGAGGTTTAGAAGAAGATTGCCCTATTAATCCTGCAGGAGGGGTTAGTTCCTGTATTGTTGATAATTCTCAGGAAGGTTTTGAAGAAGGTGTTTATTATGTTTGTTTAGAAGCTGATAGGAATACAGGTTATAAAATACTGAAGGAAGAAGGAAATACAAATAATTCCTGCGGGTGGTCTAAAGGGGGCACGGGTTTCTCAGTTCCTTCTACATTTATTAAAGATTACAACCTTTTTGTAAAATACCCTAAATATAATAGTTCTGCAGGTCTTGTAAAATATTTTGAAGGTGAGATGGAGGATTGCGGAACTAACACCTGCTGGGAAGAGATAGTTGATTCTGCAAATGATTTTATTAATAACAAGTACGGGGGGGATTGTGAAGATGGTTGTGTTCTGCCTGTTGAAGTTTTTGGAGTTTCTCAAAATTTGCAAATTAAAGATTTGGGATTGAGATATGCTGTTGGAACTTCAGATGATAATGAGCCGAGAAGCACTAATAAAATTTATTTTGTTAATAAGATTCCTGCTATTGTTAATTTTGAAGGTGAGCTGGATTTAGAAGAACTGGGATTTAATGTTGGTAGCAGAGGAACTAAGAATGTGGAGTTGCAGTTTGATGGGAGTGGTATTGGATTGGGGGGGTTTAGCAATAGAATAACTGTTTTAAATGCTCCTGTTATTTTGTCTGTTTCTCCGACTAATCCTCCTGCAGGTGTTTTGACTTTGTTTAGTGCGAATGTGGATTATTCTGGGAATATTAGTTCTTATGTTTGGGATTTTGGCGACGGGAATATTGAGGAGACAGATGAAAGTTTTGTCAGGTATGCTTATAATGATATTGGTTCGTTTACAATGAAGGTGAATGTTACTGCTGGAAATTTTACAACTTCAAAGTCTTTTACAATTCTTGCTGGTTCTCCTCGTGATATTGTGGACAAAGTCTTGGTTGACAAAAAAAAGAGATTAAATGATACAAGAGATGATATTGCTGGTTTTCCTGCTTGGCTGCGTTCTGAACTTGAGGATTTGGCAAATTTGACTTATTATGATTCTGAGTTGAAAACATTGCAGACATCTATTTCAAATGCTTTTACAGATGATGATTTTTTGAAGATTGCTATTGCTCTTCATGAGCTTGATGTTCCAAAGGTGGTTTTTATTTCTGAAAAAGGCAGCAGTGGATTGTTTACTGGTTTGGCTGATATTTCTGTTGCTCCTATTTTGACAATTGGCGGTGGGAGTGGGACTGATGCTGAATATGCTAATTCTATTTTGCAGTGGCAGAAAAATAATATTGAAGCTACAATTGAGACAGAGAGGGTTGCGATTTCGCGGGATATTTCTGGTATAAATGTTGTGATGAGTGTTTATGATGTTTCTGTTAAATCTAATTATGATGGGGAGAGTTATTTTGTAATTGGCAAGGAATTTCCAGATTTGGAATTTAATCAGGGACAGGGAAGGAAAGCTGGAGATTATAGTATTGTTATTTTAGATAAGAATGTGCAGAAGGATATTGAGTTTTATTTTTTAGGTGATGGGGAGGTTGTTTTTTATGCTTCTCCTAAAATTAGCTTTCTTCCTGTTGGAACGAGTCTTGGTGCTTGTGATAATGATGGGGATTGCGAGAGTGGGGAGGATGTTGATAATTGTCCTGATGATTGCAAGCCTTATGGTCTGGCTATTTTGTATATTCTTTTAATTATTATTTTTGCTTTAATGGTTTATACAATTTTGCAGGTTTGGTATAAGACACGGTATGAGAAGCATTTGTTTAAGGATAGAAGGCATTTGTTTAATTTGCTGATGTTTATTGATAATGCTCGGGCAAGGGGGTTGGATGATGATGAGATTCGAGAGCAGTTGAAAGATAAGAATTGGAGTGGGGAGCAGTTGACTTATGCTATTAAGAAATCGCGGGGGGAGAGGACTGGGATGTTTGAGTTGATTCCTATTGAGTTTGTGCTTGCATGGTGGCGTCGTAGAAAAGCTGAGAAGAGGGTGCAGGGGGAGAGTGCTGAGCCAAGTGGGATGGTTGGTATGGGTGGTGGTGGGTTTCATCCAAGAAAACCTGGAATCTAAAACCCCCAACAAAATCACAGAAATCTTAATAAAGGCTCACAGTTACTTGATTTTATGGTGTTAAAGATTCTTAGGAATTTTGCTCGTCGTATTTTTTATGCGATTCTTCGGCAGAGAGGAGAGATTAAACTTGGGTTTTACGGGCCGCCAAATGCTGGGAAGACTTCTTTGGCAAATCGGATTTGCAAGGACTGGTTGGGGGAGGAGATGGGAGAGGTTAGTAATATACCTCACGAGACTCGGGAGATTCAGTTTAAGGAAGAGGTGGAGATTGAGAGTGATGGCAAGAAGCTGAAGTTTAAGTTAATTGATACGCCGGGGATTGCGACTAAGATTGATTTTGAGGATTTTTTGAAATTTGGACTTAAGAAGAAGGAAGCTCAGAAGAGGGCGAAGGAAGCTACTCACGGAATTATTGATTCAATCAAGTGGTTGGATGATATGGATGCTGTGATTATTGTTCTTGATGGGACTATGAATCCGTATTCTCAGGTTAATATTACTATTATTGGGAATTTGTCTGCGCGGGATATTCCTGTGCTTATTGCTGCGAATAAGATTGATTTGAAGAAGGCGAATATCAAGAAGATTCAGGCAGCTTTTCCAGAGTATGAAGTTGTTGGGATTTCAGCTAAGACTGGCAAGGGCATGGATGACTTTTACGAGGAGTTGTTTAACTTTGTTAAAAAGGTGAGGTAAAGTTTATATATATATTAAAATATATATGTTAGAGTGATATAAAGATGGCAAGTAAAAAAAGAGGAAGCAAGGGAAATAAGGATTTGACTATTCATTTTATGCCGTATTCTGAGATTGCTGGGGAAGATGCGATTTCTCGGATTAAAAAGATAATGGGGATTATTCTTGATGGGAAGATAATTATTTTGCAGGGGCGGTTGAGGCCTGAAGAAGAGACAAAGTTGATTGAGCATACAATGACTTTGGTGGGGAATATTAAGGGGTTTCAGGGGATTGAGATTGCTGCGATTTCTGGAGATGGGAGTAATAAGAATTTGTTTAATCGGGTTCGGCACAATATTGCGCGGATTTTGATTGGAGAGCAGGATGCTGTTACAATTATCGGACCTGCAACTTTGGTTAAGGAGATTAAGAGGAATCCTAAGAAGATTGAGTTGATGTTGAAGAGGCGGTGATTTTTATTAATGATGTACTGGATAGTTTTGTTAAGAGAGTAGTGATTAATTTTTTATAGTCTTTGCGGAAATTTCTCCAATAATTTATGAAGATAGGAGAAATTTCTGTTAGTTTTGCAGAACTTCTACTTACTTATTTTTATTTTATAATCTTTAGAGGTTACTTAACAGAACACAAAAATTTAATAACAACCTTTTCTTTCTTTTTATTAGGAGGCAATAAAAATCGCTCACCAATGTGTCCATTGCGGGAAGATAATTGATAAAGCTAGTCGGGAGATTCTTGATGGGTGTGGGGATTGCAAAGGGAAGTTCTTTTTTTATATTAGAGATGAACAGGTTGCGCAGATTGAAGCATCTAAGAAGATGGTGATGCCGGAGTTTGATAAGGTGGATAAGAAGCAGGTTGAGGAGGATGTGCGGTCGATTCTTGGGATTGAGGATGATGAGAAGCCGGTTATTCTTGATTTGGAGTCAGTTAGAATTCTAAAGCCAGGGAAATTTGAAATTGATTTAGTTAGTTTGTTTAATAGAAAGCCGATTGTTTTTAAGTTGGAAGAAGGGAAGTATATTATTGACTTGGAGAGTGGGTTGCCTGGGAAGAAGCATGAGTAGGGAGAAGATTAACTTTTTAGAAATTATGTGACAAATATTTTAGATATATTGTGAGATATGTTTTTGAAACTCTCAGAAATTTAGCAGCCTCTTTTCTTTTTGCACCAAGGGTGTACCTCTTCGAGGCAGAAAAAAGAAAATTGGGCTTTCAAAAGAAAAACTAAGAT
>CAZWNN010000032.1:0-7467 GCA_964635935.1 Candidatus Woesearchaeota archaeon | reverse complement strand
ATACTTTGTTGGGGAAACCCCATCCTAAAGGATGGAGATTTCTTTTTATTTAAATAAAATATGTATAGACACAAAGACAGCGGAAATGTTTATGAATCTCGACTAGGTGCAGCAATAGATCAAGAAATCGCTGCACTAAAAAGAGATTTCCGAGATGAATCGGCGCCCATTGCTCTAAGGGTATGGACAGGACTTCTTGGAATTTTATGCTCTCCTTTAAAGGTTTTATATGATACTGTTTTAGAAACCGAACGAGTTCCAACACACCAACAAACTTAAAAACCAATTCTCACACAAAATTCTATGACAAACCAAGGCAAATCAAAATTCGTAAGAGTAAAATGCCCAAAGTGCAAAACATCTCACACAATATTTGGAAAAGCATCTACGAGAGTTAAGTGCTTAAAATGCCCAAACACCACCCTCGCTCTTCCGGCAGGTGGCAAGGCAAAAATGCGCGCGAGAGTTGAAGAAGTTTTATAATTTCTAACAATCTTTTCAAAAATAAAAATCTATTAATCAATAAAATCCCCTACAAAACATTAGCCCTAACGCTTCTCAAAACAAACAGAAATTTAGCCAAGAATGAATAAGACCGCTAAATTTCCGCAAAGTCCTTAAAGAATAAAGTAATCTCCAAAGCCAAGATGCGATTTATCAAATCACAAACTGGAGGGGCGGCGCAACACAAAACCCAAAACCTTAAAATCCCTCTAAAATTTACAATAACATGCAAGAAGGAAATCTCGTCCTCTGTACAGTCGATAGAATTGAAGGCACAACAGTATTTGTACATCTTCCAACAGGGGAAAAAGGAGCAATCACCACAAGCGAGATAGCTCCAGGAAGAATAAGAAACATCCGGGTATATGTTGTCCCAAAAAAGAAAATAGTCTGTAAAGTTCTAAGAATCAAAGGCGACCACATAGACCTATCCCTAAGAAGAGTCAACACAAAAGAAAGAAAAGAAGTAATGCAAAAATACAAACAAGAGCAAACAGCAAAATCAGCACTCCACTCAATTGTAAAAAAAGACCTAGAAGAAACAGAACAAAAAATCCTCAGGGACTTCGCCTCCATCTCTGACTTCCTAATCCAGGCACGCGAAGATGAAAAACTCATCAGCAAATACATACCAAAACCAGCTCAAGAGCAAATTAAAAAAATAACCCAGAAAAAACAGAAACAAATTGAAGCAAAAAAAATAATCAAACTCAAATGCCTCGAAGATGACGGAGTAAAGAAAATAAAACAAGTCCTTAAAACCGATAACAAAGAAGCAAAAATCACCTACCTCTCAGCAGGAAAGTTCCAAATCAATCTCAAGGGGCAGGACTACAAACAAGCTAACCAAGAACTTGATAAAATCATAGAGCAAATAAAAGACAAATCAAAAGAGCTCCACTGCGAATTTGAAGTTAGTGAGAAATCAAAATGAAATTAAACAAATGCCCTTCTTGTGGATCTTATACTTTAAAAGAAAAATGTGGTTGCGGGAAAGAAACAAAACCAGCTCACTATAAATTCCTCCACCTCAGAGATGCACCAAACAACTTTCAAAGAAAAAAATCAAGAAAAAACTAATACCCCGCTTCTAAAACTATTACCTAACTCAATGCAACAATCACAAATCGCCGTAGGCAACAGGCTCGCGCCAGCGAGCCAATAATCAGGTTGCTTAAAGCAACTCGATATCAACTTGATTGCTCAGCCGCGCCAGTAGGGCGCGGTTAATAATCACACAAGCCAATCCTCTGGTCGCTCGCTCGTCTCCTCACTCGCTTCCTAAACGCTTAGAACAACTTCTTTTGCCCTTCTTCTTCATCATCCAACTTCAAACAACCATATACTCCGTCGTAGCCTGGAACAACTTCCAAACTACCCTCTCGATTCTTAATAATCATCTCAGCTATTTTCTCGTCGACAAACCGCATCAACTTTTCCTTAGAAGCAACCAACAAAATCTCAAACTCACTTCCAAACTCCTCAATCAATTTATCATACCTATTCCAAACAGCTTTGGTATTCATCCCAACCCCAAGAACAGCTGAAATAACCCCATGCAAAGGCAAAATACTAAAAACTATTTTATTAACCACCGGATTTTCAATCTCACCCAATTGCTCAACACGATTTTCAACACCAACTAATAACTGCTTCCCACACTTTGGACAAATCCCCTTTAGTTCTTTAGTCTCTTCAGGAGAACAAGAAAATCCACAATTCCTATGCCCATCCCAGTGATACTTCCCATAAGCAGGGTCAACCTCAACAGTCCCAAGAATATCATTCTCTCTAATCTCTCTCAAAATCTCATTATAACTTTCAATACTCTTAAAAATCGTAGCCTCCCTTCCAATTCTCCAGGGCCAAAAACTATGACTATCTGAATTACTCATAATAGTCCTACTTTGCAACTCTTGCAACTTCAAATTCATTTCAGGTGTAGAAGAAATCCCAGTTTCAATAGCGTGAATCTTATCAACTTGTGAACCAAAAGCCTCTTTCAAAGAATCATAACCAGTAGAAGAACCAAAAACCCCAAACCACGGAGTCCAAACATGTGCAGGAATACATTCAATACGAGAATCAATCTCCGCCATCTTCTTCACAAAATCTTCACAAGAAATCTTGAATATGGGCCGACCATCATAATCTCTCCGACCTTTTGTATCTAACCAACTATTAATTTTATCAACAACTTCAAACGAAGGAGCAAGCAAAACCAGGTGCACCCGCCTCCCACGCCCCTGAGTATACATCAAACTAACCTCCCCACTCAACACAAACGGAAAACCCGAAGCTGTATAAAAAATCCCCGCTCTCCCAGTTAAACTATCTTTCAACTCATTTAACCAAATCTCATGAGTAAAATCACTAGTTCCAAGAATATCCAATCCCTTAACCCGCGCCCATTTCTCGAGGTTCTCTAGATTCAGCTCCTTACTACAAGCCCGAGAAAAACGCGAGTGCATATGCAAGTCAGCAAAATACATTTTCACGCCATCTTTTTCAATCATACAAAACCAAAATAGATAAGCTTAATAAAGATTATTGTAGTATAAAGTTATCTCGGCTCCTGCCGAGTGCGAGCGAAGCGAGCAAATAATAATAACTGAAACGAAGTTTCAGCAATTTAAAACAAAAAGCTCCCATAGTTAAGTCTGGATATAACATAACCTTGCGGCGAATGATTTGCTTTACAAAAGTAAAGCATAAAATAAAAAGTGAATCGTGAGAAGGTTAAGTCCGAGGTTCAAATCCTCGTGGGCTCATTTCAATCAGATTTAAAGTAATTAAAGAAATGCAGGTTTCTAACAAAAAGAAGGTTTTTGAAAAGAGCTAAGGAAGAATAGCAAAAAAGTGTTTTAGTTTTAATTAAATGCGAAAAAGGTTGGACAATGTGGACAGCTTGGACATGAGTTAGTATAACAAAGTAATACTTGATAGGGATAATGGGACTATAATAATTTAGTTATATAAACTGAATTTAAGTATAATAAATCAGAATAATTTTATTATTTTGATCTCATATAAGGAAGAACAAAAAAATCATATAATTTTTCCGGATTCGCTAACACCCGTTTTCTAAAGTCTGTAGTATCTTTTAATTGACCTTCTAAATAAGTTAACTTCTCTCTTGCTAAAGCTAAACTTCGCTTAGCAACTGGCAAACCCACTGGTTCAAGTAACTCAACTTCCTGTAAAAAATAATTTCTCGCCTCTTCTACAGCAAAAAAAGTTGTTCCATCATTAAGTGGTGTGGTTTGTAATGCCTTTTTCCATCCATTTGTTTTTTTTACAGCTCTATCATCTCTACCTTCCAATTTTCTATAGACTCTTTCAGCAAAATAACCTTTCCAAATAGAATCAATAAAATTATCATAATCTCCTGCAACTCCCACAACTCCGAGTCTTCTTGCAATCTCGGAATAAAACTTCTTTTCTGCATCAGAATCAACTTCTCTTGTTTCTTTTATCTTATTTATAACTCTTCCTAGATATTGTTTTCCAGACATATCTCTCAATTTATCTTCTAATCTTTCAACATCTGCGTAATCTGTTAAACTATATCCATTTCCAGTAAATAAAATATTCTCAGGATGTATATTAGAATGAACTAATAATTCATCTTGCATTGCTAAGTCAGCCCATTGTCTTGCAATATCTTCAACTAAAACTTTGGGGTCTATTTCATTGTTAAAAGCAGAATTTTCTTTATAAGAAACTCTAACATTACTAGGAGATAATCGGTATAATATCCCAACAATGCCTTTTCTCTGTATAGCTAAAGCTCTTGGAGTATTCCCTTCAACAAAGTCTTCTAAACCTCTTGTTCTAGACAACTCTAAAGTTTCATATTCATGTTTTCCATCACCATATCCTAAACTCCCAAGCATCATTTTACCACTTGTTCCAGAAACAGTTCTTTCATGTAAAACAATTTTATCATTATTTCCATCAGGTCTACCAACTCCCTTAATTTCTACTACAAAATCTTTTCCACCAATATCTACTACAACAGGTTCTCCTTTGTATAGTATAATTCCTGTTCTTCCTTCTTCATGTCCATCATCAGCTTTAGCCACCGGCATTAAAACTGAATAATCAGTCCGTATATCTCCGGAGGTTCGTAGAACTCCTTTTTGTAAGGTTTCTCTTAGCTCTGCTGGAATATTACCATAATCTGAAGTTACTTCTGCTTCAATTTGTTCATCAGGGGTAAGGTATAATGGAACAGCTTTCATGGTTTTATCCCTAATCCATTGATGAGTAATCCCTACCAAAGGAGAATCTAAATATCTATCACTAACAAATTGAGAACTATTGGAAACTAATCTTTTTGCTTTTCCTTTTTCATCTCTTACTATTCCTAGTAAATTATTGCTCATTTTCTTCCCTCGTTTTCTTTACAAATTTAATTGCTGCAACTTCAAAAAAATGTGACCTATTTCTAAATATCTTTGATTGAACTAATTCTTCAACTACTTTTAATGTATCTTCATCAATTGTAACGCTTATCTTATTTCTCATTTTTATCCTCTAAAAGAGTATATTATCCTACCTTTATAAATCTTTCTAATTGTAGTAACTTTGTAGTAATTACATATAAATATGAGATTATTCCAATAAAAATCCAAAAACTATGTCAAGAAGAGAATCTAGTATTATTTTGTTATACTTCTACAAACCTCGGTCTGCAAAATTACTTTAAATCAGATATTAATTAATCGTGGGGGCATTTAAATCTGATTTAAAGTAATTGAGAGAATGGGTAAAATGTGCAGGTTTCTATTAAAAGAAACAATTTTTCAAGGGATGAAAATAAGTAAAAGAGGAGCAGCAAAATTTGTTCTTAGTTTTAATTAAATGAAAAAAGGTTGGACAACTTGGACATGAGTTAGCATAATAAAGTAATACCTGCAATAGGATAAGATAGAAGAAACTTTATAAGCTACATTATCTTATCATTATTAACAAAAGAGGTATAAAATGGTGATGGAGATTTCAATATTTTTTGCAAGATTCTTAGGAAGTTTCTTTTTAATATTTGGAATGTTATTTATTATAACAAAACAATTAGGAAAGACTATAGAAATGACAGATGATAAAGCTTTTGTTATATCTACTGGCTATATCACATTGATTATGGGATTGGTTACAGTAATATTGCATAATCTTTGGATTCTTGATTGGAGAGTATCTATCACAATTCTTGGTTGGTCTACATTAATTAAAGGAACTATGAAAGTTGGATTTCCAGAGCAGATACATAAACAAGCACAAAGATTCAAAAAGAAGCAAATTTTAAGTGCT
Source organism: Candidatus Woesearchaeota archaeon (assembly GCA_964635935.1). Lineage (GTDB taxonomy): Archaea > Nanobdellota > Nanobdellia > Pacearchaeales > GW2011-AR1 > CAZWNN01. The sequence goes on along the minus strand of CAZWNN010000032.1, from coordinate 1,650 downwards.
ATCTTTATGATAATTCTAGGTGGATGGCTACTTTGGATGAGTTTTTATTAAAGAAAAAAGTATTATTTCGTTATAGTTGTTAATCTAGAAAACTTCCTAATTAATTTAAATCAGATGTTTATTAATCGTGAGGGCATCAAACATCTCAATCATCTAAAAAACTCAATAAAAATTATATCTGCCCTAAATAAAACTACTTCCTACTTTTTTTCTTCAACCCATAACCACCACCAATAATAATCAACAAAACAACAATAACCACAATCCAAATCCAAACCTTAGACCCCTCTGTTTCAACTTCCCCACCCTCTCCTCCACCTGCTACTGCTGCTTCTTTTTTTTCCTCCACACTAATTGTTTCTTCAGTTATCTCTTCATGTATTGATTTTATTGTCACATTAGCTTTATTGCTACTAATACTATTTAACTTAACATAGATATCATAATATCCATCAGCAGTAACATCAAATTTCCTTTCATCTCCAATAGCTAAATTTGCTTGCTGAGGTGTTGAAGAAACCTCAATAGTTGCTGTTGTACTTGTCAATTCCTTAATCCCCAAATAATGATTTGTTCCACCAACTTTTATTCTCACCCTATTTTTAACAGCCAACTCTTTTGTATATCCTTCTACAAATTCCTCATCAGTTGCAGTATAAGTATTTGTCCAAGAAGTACTTGAAGAAGAACTAGATGATGAAGAAGTTGACTCAACAGAAAAAGTCGCAGTTGCTGATGCAGAATATCCAGAATAATCTGTAATAGTACATGTCTCTGTATGGCTTCCAAGAGTATCTGAAGAAGGATTTACTGTAAAAGATGTAGTAGCTATTCCTGAAGCTGCATCTGTACCTGAACATACACATGTAATTAACTCTCCTGCAAGAGCTGAAACAGGTGTACATGTAAAAGTTACAGAAGGAGCAGTATCATCAATTGTTATCTCAATCTCCTCACTATTATTTAAATTTCCTAATTGAGTATCATTTGCCCATACAGTAATATTATACTTACCATCTGCAAAAACAGTTGTGTCTAAAGTAATATTATAATAACCACCTCCAGGAGTTGAAGCTTTTGTAAAATTATGCTGAGTTACACTTGAATCTGTTATATTAAAATAAACAGCGCCGATTCCAATCGTGGAATCAACAACACTTACATTCAAAACAATTGTTGCAGAATAATTTCCATTATTTATAGTGTTAGTAATTCCTGAAAAAGTTACATTTGGAGCAGTATTATCAATTATTATATTTCCCACAGAAATCGTTTTATTCAATGTAGTTGAATTATAAATTGAACAAGAAATATTATATAGGGTTGAATCTGCTAAAGATGCAGTAGCTATTGATGTAGTAAAATCCAAATCAGCATCACTTTCATTCAAAATACCTACTAAAAAGGTTGATGCATTCTCTCCACTTGAATTATGATAACAAGTAATATTAGTCATATTAGTTTTCCCATTTGCATCAACAGTAATATTAATTGTAAATGCCCCAGAATAATTTCCCCCAGCTACAGGAAGATTCACAGTACTCGCAGCCATAACAAAAACCAATAATCCAAAAAGAAATGATAAAGAAACTACTATAAAAACTTCTTTTTTATTCGCAAAAATATTCCCCTCTTTTTTTACCATCTTTT
>CAZWNN010000031.1:0-7608 GCA_964635935.1 Candidatus Woesearchaeota archaeon | reverse complement strand
GTCCTGCCGAGATATCACAAAATTTATATCTGTTAAACTACTAAATCCTGGATCATTTCCTCTAAGAATAACTTTAGGGTTAACACAATTATTCTCTAACACCCACTGAGTTTTAGATTGAGTCTGTCTAGTTGTTCTTCTGACAGATGTCTCATTTGAGGAAGAATTATAATCTTGAGGAACATCGCAAGAAACAAGTGCCCCAGCCAAAATCGGAGATAACAACATCTGAACTAAACTTTGTCTTTTCATATTTAAGGAATATAATACTTCCTGCTTCTATTTATTTTTGGTTTTCTACCTGTCATTTTTTCAATCCTTCTCCAAAAATGTTCCTCTTCCAATCTAGCTTTTATCCTCGACACCTCTGCTCTATCATAAGCACTACGAGGATCTGCAGTAGCTGTTTCAGCATCAATATGTTCTTGCATTGAACGATACATACCAGGTCTCTGAGCATAATCTGGCTCACCACGCATTCTGTGATGTTGTATTCTTCTTCTGCTTTCCATTATCTGTCCAGAACCTGGATTATGGATTATTCTTTGACCAGCCCTATCTGGAAATTGCCTTGGATTATAACATACATCTTGTCCTCTATGATATCTCCCATAATTTCCATCAGGAACACAACTAGGTAAAAACAAAGCTGTAAGAAATCCAAGCACCAGCACCAACTTTACCATATATTTTTTATACAAACCAAATTCTTAAAACTTTTGGTGACCGTCCCAAAACTACTAACCAAAAAAACAAAATCCTCAAAACAAATCTCAAAAATTAAGGATCTTCCCCCTATTTATCATAATGCCAAATATCTCTCTTTTTCCCAGAAGGCTTCTTACGACCCATAAATTTCCAAGGATCAAATTCTAAATTCATTGTTTCAGGAAAATATACTTTTGTTGCTGCTGCTACCATTGAAAAACCACACCTTCTACTTAATCTTTCTATTGCCTCAATTTGACATTCAGCATAAATTTCCCTTATTTTTGCACGCTCTCTTTCTTGGCAATCTCCAGGAAGACAACCCACTGCCCCAGCAGCCAAACTTACAACTAAAGGAACCGCCAATAAACCTGCTAATCTTCTCATAAAACCTCAAAGAAATTCCCTCTCTTAAACCTTTTGGTAACAATTAATAACGCCTAAATTGATTACCTCTTTAGCATTAAGTTTTACAAAACAACAATCTAACAACAACAATCTTTAAATAAAACAAAATCATAATAAAACCATGTTCTGGAATAAAAAGAAAAAAGACATGGTCGACTTGCGAGATATTCATGGCCGAAGAGCAATCATCCCGCAAAAACAACCAGTTCTATCAACAACAAGGGAAGGCTTTGTTCAAATGCCCGGAACCTCAACCCAAACAACAAGCGAACAAGAACCAAGTGTCCTCAGATTTCTCGACAATCCAGCATCAACAACCACAACAATGTCAACAACCTCCTCAAACGACCTAAGAAAACTCACAGAAAGACTCGAACGCCTTGACAACATCCTCTATAAATTAGAACAGCGAATTGAACTTCTTGAAAGAAAAGTAGGGGTCAATCAAGGGTATTGATGATTAGGATTATCAGGATATGAACTTCTTCTTCCATTAAGATCATGAATAAAATGTCTAAAATCCCTAGAAGGATAAATAGAAGCATCCAATTCCGGTGAAACCTTTTCTTGAGAATCCTTTTTCATAAACCCAACTATAAATTTTCTTGTATTTGAAAATTCCATTTTCTCATCAATCTCTCCTAAACAACCATAGTGGTTTTGCACAAACTCCCCTACAAATTCAAAATCTTCATAAAAGATCCAATTATTTGCTCCATCTTTTTTACCTACAAGTTGCATAATTTCCCTTAATCTCGACGGAGGAACTTCTGAATAATTTCTAATTATTTTTACAGGACCAAAAAAATGTCCTGTTCTGCTAAAATATAATGCAAAAGAATAACTTACTAATGTTTCAACTTCTGCTTTATATCTCCTTTCATCAGCTCTTCTGGAACTATGCCAATCTGCAGAAACAACCTGACCTTTAAGTATCTCTAATCTCCTCAAGGCATCTTCTCTATCTTTATTCACCATAAATCCATTTCAAAACCTAAACTTTTAAACCCATCGATTCAGGCTCTGGTGAAATCCTAAAAAATTAGATTTTTTCTGAACTAATTTATTGTTGCGTAGTGCGAACGATTTGCTCTTAGCTAATTTTAATATTATTCTAAGAGTGAATCGCGAGTTGAGCATTTAAATCTGAACTATTCTCTATATATTATTCTCAGACTTGGATGCGAAAGGGTGGGTGGGCGAGTGATTCACTCTTGACTACTTACAACTTTTATCCCAAGAGTAAATTGCGAGTTGGGATATTTCAGAAAAAATCTTAAAACTAACATGGTTTCACCAGAGTCTCGATTCGGCGTTAGTCAAATCCTCTAATTTTACGATTTTTCTGAACTAATTAATTGTCGCGTAGCGACGGGTGGGTGGGAGGGATATTTCAGAAAAATCGCTGTTTTGCAATGATTTGACTAACGCCCTCGATTCACAAACTTTATAATCTTCTAAAAGGTTTAGATAAATTATTTATTAATAATAACTTTTTGCTATTGCGAAAATTTAGCCAATAGTAGATAAAATGGCTAAATTTTTGTTAGCTTTGCAGAGCATCACTAACTAAAATATAAAGAACCTTCCAGAAAATACTAACATACTCAAAAACTTTATAACCCAGTCATGTCTTAAATTAACATGAAAGAGGAAATAATAGAAGCCTACGCACTAGAAAATGCAATCTCCCATAGTGGAAAAGCTGATCAAAAAGCAGTTCTCAACTCCTTGTTTGCAGAAGGTCTGCAAAAACAAGATATTAAAAAAACAATTCCAAAAATACAAGAAGCCATAAAAAAAATAAACTCCCTCTCCCTTCAAGAACAAACTAAAAGATATGAAAAATTAGCAAACAAAGTTAAAAAACGAGAAAAAAGAATCGGGCTCCCAGAACTACCTAACATCAAAAAGAAAGTTATAATGAGATTTGCACCCTATCCCTCCGGCCCTCTGCACATCGGCAACACAAGACAACTAATTTTAAATGACGAATATGCAAAAAAATACAAAGGCCAATTATTATTTGTTATGGACGATACAATAGGAAGTGATAATAAACCTCTCAACCCAGAAGCTTACGATTTAATTGAAGAAGGCTTAGAATGGCTCGATGTAAAAACTTCTGGCAAAACAATCTACAAATCAGACCGTCTCCAAATTTACTATGATTATGCAGAAGAAATGATAAAAAAAGGCTACATGTATGTCTGCTCCTGCACTCAATCAGAATTCCAAGAATTGCGAAAATTAGGAAAAGACTGCTCCTGCCGTCACCTTCCTCCAAGCGAACATCTAGAAAGATGGGAGCAGATGTTCACTGCAAAACCAGGAGATTTTGTAGTTAGATTAAAAACTTCAATGCAAGACCCAAATCCAGCTTTTCGCGACAGACCAATGCTAAGAATTTCAGACAAAAAACATCCGCGAGTTGGGAAAAAATACAAAATCTGGCCCCTCTTAGAATTTTCCTGGGCAATTGACGACCACCTTCTCGGCACAACCCACATTATCAGAGGAATTGAATTAGTAATGGAAACCAGAGTTGAAAAATTTATCTGGGATATTTTCAAATGGGAGCATCCAACAACCCTGCACACAGGCTTCTTCACAATCGAAGGAATTAAACTAAGCAAAAGCAAAGGAACACAAGAAGTTGAATCTGGCCAATACATTGGCTGGAACGACCCACGACTCTGGAGCCTCCAAGCCTTAAGAGACAGAGGAATCAAGCCAGAAGCAATTAGAGAATTCTGTTTAAACATGGGCCTCACCCGTTCAAATTCAGTAATCGCCGTCGATGTTTTATATGCAATAAATAAAAGACTTTTAGAAAAAGCACCAAGATATTTTTTTGTCCAAGACCCTGTAAAAATTCACATAAACACAGCACCAAAAATAAAAGCAAAAATACCATTCCATCCTTCAGAAGATCTTGGCCACAGAGAATACAATACCTCTCAAGACTTCTACATCCCACAAACAGACTTTGAACTAATGCAAAATAAAAATTACAGACTAATGCATCTAATGAATTTCAAATCCGAAGAAGTTTTAACAACAAAGCCAAGAGATTTCAGATTCATTTCCCAAGAACCCAACAAAGAGCTCGCACCAAAAATGATTCAGTGGCTCCCAGCAGAAGCTAACAACATCAAGGTAAAAATAAGAATGCCAGATGCAACAATAGTAGAAGGTCTCGCAGAACCAGAACTCATCAAGTTAGAAAAAGGAGATCAACTCCAATTCGAAAGATTCGGATTTGTAAGAGTTTATTCTGTTGATAAAAAAAAGAAAGAGATGGTTTGCTGGTTTAGTCATAGATGATTCAGTAATGACTAATAACCAGTCGATGATTTATTAGGCAATCACAAACTTGTGGTGGGAGCAAAATGGGAAAGCGAGCTTAGCGAGCGGATTTTGCGTGGGGGGTTAAACAAAAGAAGTTTTTGATAAAACTTTTTTCAAAAAGTTTTGAGGTGGCGGTGGCGTGGTTTAGTCATAGGTGAAATAGGAAAAATAAAATTTATTTAATAATTCCCTAAAATATTCTCTAATTAAAAATATTACTTCATTCCTTAAAACTATTGCGGAAATTTAACAATTTTAATTATTATTGTGTTAAATTTCTGTTAGCTCTGAAAAGCATTAGAGTTGAATTTTTGCAGAATGGTTTTTTAATTACTAAATTTCTTAAATCTATCACACCCATTCACTTCACCAGCGCGTTCAACACAACTAACAAAATTAAAAAGAGTATTATTAAAAAACTAAAAATTTCAAGCAAGAAAATTAATCTTCCTCGTCTTCGTCTTCTGCCTCTTCCTCCTCCTCTTCTTCTTTTCCTTCCTCACAACCGCAAGTTTTGCACATGTTTATAGATGCCCCCCTTATGACTTTTTGTCTGCTCAGGGCTTTTTAAATATTCCTACTTCACCCGCGCATCCAACACCCTAACATCAGGACTCAACAAAATAACATGGTCTTCCTTAAATCTCAAAGCCCGATAAATTTTCTGCAGCAACTCTCGATTTGCCTTATCCAAATAAAACTCCAAAAACTTATCTGGCTGCTGCTGTTTCAGTATTTTCCAAAACAAACTCTGAGTATTCGGATAAGGATACTTAGTCAGCACAACACTGTTGCATTTTTCCCCTGGAAAATCCACCCCCCGCGAACACTTAGTTGTAAAAAGCAAATCAATATCCCCTGCTTTAAACTTATTAACTTGTTTGTTATTTGGGTCTGATTTTTGTAAATTAGAAAGTTTTTCTCTTGAAATTAATTCAGTTAAATTATATTCTGCTTTTTCTAATTCTGTTGGCAAGTCACTGAAAGCTGAGATGTGCACAAGTGTCGGAGGTTTTGCATTTAAAACACAAGTCTGCAAAGCTTTCAAATAATCTTCCCGACTAACCAAGCCAGACTTAAAATTTGAATACTTACAATTCTTTTCCAAACCAGTTCGATACTTTGTAATAGTCCCAGGCGTAACAGTCTCAGCATCAATAATTTTAAAATCCTCCAACCCAAAAATATCACGCAAAACCTGCGAAGAATGCAAAGTACCTGACATCAAAACTAAAACATTATTCGCATCAATAATATCTTTAAACTTCTGAGCTAAATTAATTGAAACAAGACTTACATAAGTAGTGATTTCTTTTTTTTCATTTTCAACTTGCTCAAAAGTAACATAAGTGTCTTTAATAAGATGTTCAAAAGATTTGCAAATTTCAAAAACACGATTATAATAATTCGCCTCCTCATCCTCGGCAATATAAGGACTTGCTAAAATATCCTGAAAAAGTTCTATTAAATTTGTTTGCTCTAATTTTTTTATTTCTTTCATATCATCTGAAAAATCTAAAACAAGATTATTGATTTTGTAAATCATCTGCTTAACAGCATTCCTGTCCTCGCGATTATCAGGAAACAAGTTCGAAAGAGCCATCAACAGCCGATTCAGATTAATCTTCTCCTCACTTGCAAAACTATCTAAAAACTCATCACACTCATCAATCACGTCCAAGTCAGTCTTCGGCTTCCGGCCAATTGCAATCTCCACAACATACTTCGCAGAATTAAAAACCAACACATCAGAATCAGCATAAGTTTCATACTGGTCATAATAACCACACCCCTTCTTCCGCTGAAAAAGCGCAAACTCTTTTCCGCAAACAGACATATATTTTATCTTCTTAGAATCTTTCAAAACCTTTGACTCAACATTTGAAGGAAGAAGTGGCGACCAATATTCACAAGCAGGCGCCACACTCATCCGCCTAACATCAACAACAGAAGAAAAATCAAACTTATCAACAAAAGGATTTTTCTCAATATACTTCTTAATCTGCTCCATATTCTTCTCCCGCAGCTCAATTGTGCATGGCAAATCATCAGCATTACAATTCCCCCCAACAAACGGGCAGGAAAAATTCCTCCGCCCCTTAATAATTGAAATCTTCATAGGCTTCCCATCTTTTTTCAAAATAAACTTCTCCTTAGTATAATCATGCTCATACTGAGCTTGCAAACTCTTAATCGGAACAACAACCGACGTCTTTTTAAAATGCCGAGCCAAGTTAAGAGCAATCGCACTTTTCCCCGTGCCACACACACCGCGAATAAAAATTATCTTATTCCCAGCCTCAATCGCCTCAAGAATCTCTCGCACAACATCTTCCTGAGTTTTATTATTAGAAAACTTCAAAGGAGCAAGAGCTTCCCCAGTCTCACTAGCATAATCAAATATACCTGAAGAATCTTCATTAGCTCTTTTTTGAAATAACGACCACATCTTATTTTTTAGAGGAGGCGGTTTAAAAGAGTGTTGGTTTTATGCTGCATCAAAGGATTCTGGAGGGAGCAAAAAAGCACTAGGCAGTGAAAGAATCCCGTGCATATGTCTTGGACAAGGAATCATTGTTTCATTCGTAGGAGCTAGATGTGGAACCCCGTTTTCAATAGTATATGTTTTTCCCCCCATTGCATTAAAGTATCGTTTTGCGCATGCATCTATCACTATTGGATAAACCCCCTTTGCTTGTTCTGCTATTGCTATAATGGCTTCTCTTCTTTCAAATTCTGGTCTGTTTGTTCCGTCGGAAGTTTTGTGAATAATCATAACTAATCCTCCCTGAATTTGAGGGTCAAAAAGTTTTTCCCATGCTTCTGCAGAATATCTGGAAATAGTGAACCCACTAATTTTACCTTGCTCAACTAACGGTTCTAGTGCAATTCTATACATTTCTTCCTGCCCCCTAGATGTTGGAATTGCTAAGACATGGCTTTCTCTAAGATGTTCATCTATCGCTTCTCTTTCATGCTGCGGTCTTTTATCATAAAGTTCTTTCATTTTAAATAATCACAACCAAGGTCGTGTATTTTATTTTAATAAGTCGCAGCCCAAAAAACTGCTGGCTCTAATTACTTAGAATTAATAGTAATACGAAAAATTGGTTTTTAAAGCTTTTGGCGATAAAAATTATG
>CAZWNN010000030.1:0-7952 GCA_964635935.1 Candidatus Woesearchaeota archaeon | reverse complement strand
TAGCCGGTGACTCGGGTTCGAATCCCGGCTGGGGTATTAAACAAAACCGTTTAGTTTAACTCTTTTTTTAGAGAAAAAGAGGCGGAAGTTTTAATTAGTTTTCGTTTCACAATAACAATACTGCTTCTTGGTTAACCGATAAAGGAGGTTTTTCGGTATGACCAGTATAGAAAAAGAAATAGAAAAAATGAATGACATAAAAGTTAAAGAAAACTTGGAGTTGTTCAAAAGATTTTTTAACAGGCATTATAGAATTGAGTTGTCTGGAAGAAATGGTGGTAAAGAAGTTTCAATTGGGCAAACCCAACAAGTAGTCGGCTATTTGCATCGCCTATTTGATAAGATGCCTAAACCTATAACCAAATATACGAAAGAAGAATTAATCGAGTTTTTTGAAGGTTATGAAGGCTATATAAATTCGCTAACTAAACAAAAAACCGTTAGACAAAACGCGGGGGTAGTTATCGAAACAACTAAGCAAAAACTCTCGAAAGAGACAATAAAGAAAAATGTTTCAATAATAAAGACATTTCTAAACTTTCTTTGTGACTATGAAATTATTGATCCTAACTTTATGCGAGAGCTAAAAAAGAAACATATCCTTCAAATAAGCGGTATCAATAAACCAAGATATAACCATTTAACAGATATTAATGCAAAAGAAAGAGATGCAATAGTTTTTCACAATGCCAAAAATATTTTTGAGTTTGCTTGGAAGTCTTTGTTAAGAGAAACGGGGGCGAGAAGTGGAGAAATAAAAAATCTAAAAATTGGAATGGTCTTTTTCCACGATAAAGAAGGTCATGGGGAAGTAATTCTTAATGGAAAAACGGGTGAAAGAAAAGTTCCAATACTAAACTCGGCTATTCCATTAAGAAACTGGATAGAAAAACACCCAGACAAAGATAATCCTCAAGCATTTGTGTTTCCGAGTTTTGTTTATGATAGAATAAATCATAAAAGAATATTCAAATCTGATAAACAAATAAGTAGTGCTTACTTTTCTCAAAGACTAAAGAAAACGGCAGAAGCGCTTGAAATAAAAAAATTTGTTAGACCACATTTGTTTCGGCATTTAAAAGCTCTTGAAATGAAGGGGAAAAGCTTAGACACTCCAACAGCTAATGAATTAATGGGGTGGAGTAAAAACTCTGATATGTTCTGCCATTATGGTTCGGGAAATCCAGAACGAATGTTAGATGCAGTATACCAATTAGCTGGTATAAAAAGGCAAGAAACAATAGAAGAAGACGAATTCAAGTTATGCGCAAATTGCAAAACGATAAATTCTGCGGAAAGGCTTTACTGCCAAACCTGTAACACAAACTTAGGCTACGCTAAACCAAAAACAGAAATACCTGCATTAATTGCAATGAACAAAAGGTTAGATGAACTTGAAAAACTAAGTCAATACGCTTTCGCCGAAGCGAACAGAAAAATAAAGGAGATGGATGAAGAAGAATATGATGGGCTATTGAAAAAATTAGAGTTGTTATAAGAAGGCCTTTTTTAAGCCTTCTCTAAATTTTTCTTTTTTCTGTGCGCATTCAAAAAAATAGTCAAATGCACATTTTACAAAATCATTCTGCATAGCCTTCTGTCCTTCTGAATCTTTTTCATAATAAAACAATTTAAATTTTGTAAATCCTACCAAGTAGTCAATTATTGTTTTCTTTTTTCCTTTAAATAAAGATGGTAAAGGGAAATAATCAGTATTTTTTCCTACACCAAGCTTTCCACACCATTCAAAAAGAGTTTTAGAATTATAATCAAAAGTAAGGTATCTCAATAGCATTGTCTGTTTTTCATTTACGCTCATCATATCCAAATTAGAAAATAAATAAGTATCTTGAAATCCTTTTCTCTTATAAATTGGTTTTCTGAACGCCCCAAATCTGTCGGCGTATTCAACACTATTGTATAGATTTATCCGAAAAAAAGGGCAATTAATAAGTCTCATGCGGCTCCCAAAAGTTTCTTCTTCAAACGAGTCCAACTCATCAGTATAATTCAAATGATAAAATAAAGGAGTAAAGTCTAAATACAAAAATCTTTTATTTGCTTTATCTCCAGAACCTAATTCGCTAAAATGAAATTCTTTTGTTATTTCAAATTTTTTCAATATAATAAATCCACTACGATTAATTGTATGTATTTTTGAATTAAGTGAAGACAAGTCTAAATTTAACTTTTTTGCGGCTTCTTTCATTTGAATTGGTTCAAAGAAACACAAGTCAAAAAACTTCCAAAAAAGTTTGTTTGAAAAGATGCGTGCCAGTTCATCATAAATCAGTTTCCGATGCCCAATAACCGATTCAAGATTTGCTTTTTTTCTATAAGCAGATATTGTTGATTGTGCAAGTGTAATCCCTCTCATTAGAAAAAGTTTGATTATTTCACTATTGCTTTTTCCTTCATAAATTAACACCATAAGGCCTTTCTTTTCTGAATCATTTAGCTTGTGGGTGCGGGGTATTTTTCTTTCCATGATAATATTTAGTATAGAAATTTTTAAAAATTAAAACACTAAGTTCAAGGTGGGGCATATTCTAAATGGTGGTAAGATGTCTGGCCGAAGCACTGGAGAAGAACTTTCAAAAAAATGGAAAGTTCCTGTAGAGCGCTTGCTGGAGCTTATTGCAGACCAGGAAGCAGAAAGGCGGGGAAAAAAATTTCCCCGCTGAAAAAAAGGACTTCCAAACAAATGAGGTGAAAATATGTTTGTAAATGGAAAAGAGTTAATGGAAATGAAATTAGAAGGGGCAGGGTTTATTGTAGAACAGCTTGTTCCAGAAGTTGGAATAACCTATTTTACAGCTAAATCTGGAAGAGGAAAAACATTTGTCTCAGTTTTTCTATGCCTTTCAGTTTTAACAGGGGGTAAATTTATGGGACTGTTTGAAACAAAAAAAGGCAATGTGCTCTTTATTGATGAAGAGAACGGCGAAGTGGTTATACAGCAAAGACTACGCCTAATAAATGAAGCCGTTCCAATAGAGGAACTGCCAAATATTCATTTCAAAATAATGGAGAATTTTACTCTTGACAGTGAGTCTATAAGCAAAATAAAGAAAATTGTGGAAGAAAAGAAAATTAATTTAATAATAATTGATTGTCTTTCCAGAGTTTTTCTTGGCGATGAAAATAGCTCAAAAGAAACCCGTAGGATATATGCTCTCCTAAAAAAGTTATGTCATGAAAATAAATTGGCAGTAATAATACTTCATCATTCACGAAAAAGCGAGAATGAGGAAATAGGCGAAGAAGATATGCGTGGAAGTTCAGAGCTCAGTGCCGCGGCAGTAAGTGTCTTGTTGATGGATAAAAGTAATAAATATGGCTGTCTAATTATGAAACAAACAAAGCTAAGAATTGGTATGCCTCTACAAGACCAAATTTTTTTTGAGCTCAAATTTTCTGAGGATAAAACACAATGTGCATTAAACTTTTTGAGAAGGGGAAAAGTAAGAAGGTCAGCATCTGAAAAAGCAACTGAAGTAATTAGGAGAATAATAAAAAATGAAAAACCAGAAGAAATGGTTACAGTTGAAATGAAAGAACGGTTAAAGGATATTTTTAAATCAAATGCTGTGAACAACGCCTTTCAGACATTAGAAATGCATGGTGAAATTGATTATGTCAAGAAGGGGCACTGGCGAGTTATTTATCCACCGTGATTTTTAACATTATTAACTCTATATAGATATAAAAAACTTAAAAATCTTTAAAAGGGGGTGTTAGAGCCCTTTTGCTATTTTTTCCCAGTCTTCTAAGCTGGTTCTAAGTTGGCCTGAAACCTTTACATAGCGTGCGCCTGTCGGATTTCTTGTTCCAAGTATTTTTGAAAGCTCTTTTGTATCGTCAACCTTTTCAAGTTCTTCTCTATAAGCAAATCCTACAACCTCACATGGAATTGGCTCAAACCCCAGTAACTTTTCTTTATAAGAATCAAAATGTTTTTGGTTTTTCAACAAAGTGTTAAGTTCATCTTTTGCCACCCTTAACAAATGGTCATCTGGCATATCTATTCGGGTTAGAATATACACGTCTGATTTTCTGTTATCAGGTTCTACGTCTGCTGTGCCTAATATTAGATAGCTGTTTTGGAATTTGGTAGCCTTTATTGCAATGCCTAATTTTGGCTCTCTTAAAACCCCTCTTTCTTTTACACCAATAACATCTTGCGGAACTATTTCTTCATGAACGTCAAAATCTAATTCAATATCCATGTTGAATTTCTTTTTGAAAAACTTTTGTACGGCGATTTCTCCGAGTTGTCCTCTTATCCAATTTGTAAGATTTTGCCCAGCTTCTCTTCTTCTTGCCGTTGCCCAATCAACAGCTGTATACCCTCTATAATACATTGCAAGTGCAAAATCAAAACATTTAGCATAATCATCAAGCCCTAAATCAAATATTTTTTCTTTTCTTTTTTGCTTCCATAAGCCCATATCTGCAATATTGCACATGAGTCGTCTTCCAGTTTTATGACATGGTATCTCTTTGCTGTTTTGCAAAAAGGATCTTGTTATTCCAAGCTGTGTCATGACCTCTTTTATTGGTATTTCTTCTTCAGGCATAATGAATAATAAGGGCCCTTATATTAAAAATATGTTGGTATTGTTTCGTGAACAATTTACCTTTGCAATTTAGTGGGGATAGTGTTGTAAGCCAATAAAGTAGTGTTTCCGATTTCTTTATTTAAAAGTTTCAATATTTGTTCTGCGACTGGCTTTACACCCATTGGAGGAACAGCATCTCCAAGTTGTGTTCTAACTTGTGAGGTTGTGCCAACAAATTCATAATCGTCAGGAAATGATTGTATTCTTGCCCGTTCTCTATTTGTTAGGGGGCGAGGTTCAGAATAATGATAGCCCCATGTTCCGCCACCGCCTTTTGCCACTATTGTGGGGGAAGGTTCATCTGGATGCAAGCGTCTATAAATTAAACTCATCCAGTTTCTGTTTTCGTGCCCCGGAAGTGCTTTATAATTTTTTCCCGGTGGAATTTGTGCTATTTTTTCCTCTGTTGACTTGTTGATTTTTAAGTGTTCATTGTTTAGGGCAACTTGTTCAACTGGAAATGGTTTTGTAAAAGCTGTTTTTACTGAAACGTGTTTTCCTTTGTGTGTTTCTTTTGGAAATTCAAAAGTAAGCCCCAAGTCTTTTCTTATTCCAACTATTAATACTCGTTCTCTTTTTTGGGGAACTCCAAAGTCGGCAAATTTTATTAGCTTGTGTTGGACATCATAGCCAAAGGTGTCTACTTTTGCAAAGTCTTTCTTTATTTTTTCTATTGCCCAGCCCTTGTTTATTGTTAAGAGGCCTTTTACATTTTCAGCTACAAAAACGAGTGGTTTTTTCTTTGCTACAACCTCAACAAATTTTGTGTATAAAAGACCTCTTTTTGTTTTGAACGCTGGTCTTTGCCCTCTTAAAATAGAAAATTCTTCACATGGAAAACCACCAACAACAACTTCACAGTCGGGTATTTTGTCAACATCAATATTCCATATGTCCCCACACACTACTTCAGACCCCAAGTTTTTTTTGTGGGTTTCACAGGCTGTTGGGTCTATGTCGTTTGACCATACAACTTTATATGCCAAGTCTGGGTGTTTTGCAAGTTCAAACCCTAAATCTAAGCCCCCGCATCCGGAGAAAAGTGAAACAACTCTCAACATTTTTTTAACCTTCTTTTTATTAGTCATGTTTTATACCTTTTTAATTGTTTTGGGAGTACTGTGCCGATGGTACTATGTGTTACTTCTTTTTTTGATTTTTTATCCAGTCAGTCATAGCTTCTATTAAGGCCTGCCTTTTTGAGCCCTTTTTGTCACCAAACTTGTTTCTTGCAAGTTCATTGAATTTTGCCATTGTCTCATCTGGAATGTTTTGATTTAAAACGCCCATAAATAGATAACCACATAACTATTTATAAAGGCATAGCCCCTAATATATTAAGGGCTAAACAAAGTTTAAAAGCCAAAAAACAAAATTATAGGTGACCAAGATTGAATATGAATATTGGAAACGAACGAAAAACAGGGCCGGTAACAGTGGCGGGAAAGTCGGTTTCACGTATGAACGCTTTGAAGTCTGGTCAATACTCAAAAATTCTTAATTGTATGAATTGTGATTTTTGTAAGAAAAAAGAAAATTGCCAATTCTTTGAAGAGGGTTCTGATTGTTCTTTGCAAGAAAAAATAGAAAAATCAATCTTTACAAATTACATTTCAGTTTTTGACGAAGCCAAAAGACTTTACAAAATGTTTTTAGCCAAAGGAATGTTTGAAATGCAAATGGGTTCTGAAACTGCTGATAAATGGTTCCACTTAGCAGACAAACAACTAAGGATAATGATTGATTCGGCTCCAAAAATAAGGTTATTAGAAACACAAAGCGAATACTTTATGAAAAAAGAAATAAGACAAGAGAGTGAACTGGCACAGATGGAAAGAAAATTAATGTCCACTCAAAAAATTTAAGAAAACTTTTTTGAATTAGCTTAGATAACAATTATATTTGTTTTCATTCACTCATATTAATGGTTAAATAGGGATAAAAAATGCAACAATCAATTTTGTTTGATGGAAAACAGTTTGCTAATGAGTTAGAAAGAAACTCCTATGTTCTTGAACACAAAGATTCAATATTAGCTCGGTTAAATGAAAAAAAGAATTCACAAGTTGGGTTGTCAATAATTGTGAGTTTTTTCTTAGGGATAGTTTTTGGGATTGCAACTTTCAATTTTATTGTTTTTTTAGGGGTTTGGATAGGAATTCCAATACTTGTGTCTAAATCTAAAGACCAAGAAATTAATGCCATTAATACTTACAGTTCCGACCATGAAAAATATTTAAAAGAACTTGAAAAAGAAATAAGGACAAATATAGTTGAACCATTTACAAAAAGATATTTAACATTTGAGGAAAAGGTAGAGCATTTGTCTGATTTTATAAATCTAATTAATCATAAAAAAAATATTTCATTAACTCAAATAGACGGCAAATATATTTTGATTTATAATGAAAGAGAGAGAAATAAACAAGTTTTTACTAAAGCGCTGAAAAATGAAAAATCTCACTCCGCACCCAGCTTAGCAAAAATACTTATTAACTTAGATTCGGAGACTAATTTTGAAACAGAAGATTACACTGATTTGTTAAACCAATTTTGTGAGTGCTTAGATGAAAATAATATAAATTATGACATAAATGAGCTGAAACAAAAAATAACTTCGGAATTCAAATTACGCCGGGCAATAAATTTTGAGGAAAAATTAAGCCGAAACGCAGAAGAAAAAGTCACTGTTGAAAGAATGAGTCTTTTAGATGGGTTTGAATTTGAAAAATTCATTGCTGAATTATTTAAAAGGGCGGGTTATAATGTGCGTGTAACAAAGAAATCTGGAGACCAAGGAGCCGACATAATAGTTGAAAAAGATAACATTAGCACGGCCATTCAAACAAAAAAATATGCGGGGGCAGTTAGTAACAAAGCTGTCCAAGAAATAGTAGCCGCAATGAAATATTATGACTGCGACAAAGCAATGGTTATAACGACTGGCACATTTACAAAAAGCGCATATGAATTGGCTGGCCGAAACGGAGTTCAACTCATAGATAAAAAAAGTCTAAATGAATTATCTGATTCAATACTCTAAATTTAATATTATCTATAAAATCAAAGAAAGTAGACCATAGCCTACTTCTTGATTTTATGAGATTTACTTTTCATAGCACTTCATAGAACTCACTGTTTTGTCTTCGCCAAACTCAAAGAGGACGATAAAGTTTTGTTCGCCAGTTATTGCACCACTCGCATCAGCTTCAACTTTTTTTAGATACCATGGGTCGCAGTAGTAGTGGTTTGCTAACTCTCCTTTTTCTGAGCCTTTTTTACAGCTTGGAAAGTTTAGTTCGTCTTTGTCTTTCATTATTCCATCTGGTA
>CAZWNN010000029.1:0-8346 GCA_964635935.1 Candidatus Woesearchaeota archaeon | reverse complement strand
TCAGAAGAAAAGAAACAACTTGTTCGTGACTTGGCGGAGTTGATGAATAAAAAAACTGTGATGCTTGTTTCAATTAAGAGTTTGCCTGATGCGCTTTTTCAGAGTATTAAGAAGAAGTTGCGGGGAAAGGCAGTGATTAAGGTTGCGAAGAAGAGTTTGGTGAATTTTGCACTTGAGCATGCGAAGAATGAGCATTTGAAAGAGTTGGAAAAGCATGTTAGGGAAGATAGTGCGATTTTGTTTTCAGACGATGATGCTTTTGAGATTTCTGGTTTTCTTTCTGATAATAAAGTTCCTGCAAAAGCAAAAATTGGGCAGGAAGCTCCTGAGGATATTGAAATTAAGGCTGGTCCTACTAGTTTGCTTCCTGGGCCAGATATTTCTGCGCTGTCTGGTGTTGGGCTGACACCGAAAGTTGAGGCTGGAAAGATTCATATTTTAAAGGATAAGATTTTAGTTAGAAAGGGGGAGGCTATTTCTGAGGAGAAGGCTTCTGTTTTGCAGAAGTTAGATATAACTCCTTTTGAAGTTGGATTAGAACCTTTAGTAGCTTTTAGCGAGGGAAAAGTTTATGTTGATATTAAGATTGACCGGGAAGCTACCTTGGCTGAGTTGGTGGATGCTTACTCTCGTGGATTAGCTTTTGCTGTGGAGCTTGGTTATCCTAGTGGTGAGACCATTGGTTATTTGATTGGTAAGGCCGGGGGGCATGAATCTGCTTTGAATGGTTTGGTAAAAACAAAAGTTAGTGATACTCCTAAGGAAGAGGCTGAAAAAGATGGAGACAATAAATCTGCAGAGGATGTTGCGGAAGATTCTGCGGATAATAGTGAAGGAGCAGAATCTTCACCTGTTGGCTCTGGAGAGGAGAAGGTTGAAGAAAAAGCGGAGGAGAAGAAACCTGCTGAAGAAGGTTCTGAAAGTGCTAAGGGAGAGGTTAAGGAAGTTCCGAAGGCTCATGAACTTGCTAAGAAGGTTGGGGAAGAAACTCAAGAAGATAAAACTGAAGGAGAAGGAAAATGAAAATTTATACTGATATCGGAAAAATTGTATCCCATCATCCCTTAAGAACAAATAAACCTTGGTGGAAGATATGGTAGTGGAAAACGAGTTAAGAGGCCTTATTAGAAGATTCTGGGAATTTAAAATAGGAGATATGCCCAAAAATGATATAGAAGCAGAAATTTTTGCAGAATTGGATTTATTAGCTTCTAATTTGTATGGACAATTAACAAATAAGAAAGAATATCCTCCTTTTGATTTAAAGTATCCAAAAGAATGTGTAGTAAGAATAAAGAAATATATTAAACAAAGGGGTGAGAAAAATTTTAAGAAAAATAGAATAATTTCGGAATGGTATGAGCTATGTTTAGAAGCAGTTAAATTAATGGAGAATTTAAATAATCAAACTGAAACTAAATAAAAAATAGAAAAATGGAATTTCATATATGGCAATTTCAAGAAGATAAAGTAAGGATCTTATTTAAGGACCATAATAAATTTATAGAGGATGCTATAAAGTTTTTTGGATCTAAAAAAGCTCTTGCAACCTTTTTACAGATTCCTTCATATTTAATAGATGCTTGGAAAAGAAATCAATCTCATCTTTTATTAAAACACATTAAAAAGATTGTTAAAAAATTAAGGTTGGATTGGGAGAAAATTGAGAAAAGTGTTTGTTCTTATAAAGGGCTAAGCACAGGAAAGCCTATACTAAATCCAAAACTTCCAATAAAAGAAACTCCAGAATTATTTGCATTGATTACTCACATAATCTGTGATGGTTCTGTAAATAGAAACGGAATTCCTTATTATGTAAATACTGAAAAAAGTTTGATAAGTAATTTTAAAAAAATATTAAAAAATACTTTTGGCGAGACCTATATAAAAATTGAACATAAGCCAGGAAAAAATAAAAAAGCTTATTCTCTTCGTTTTCCAAAGGTTATCATAGAATTATTAGAAGACTTTTATAATTTTTCTCTCTATAAAGCAAAAAGATTTCCTAAGGGAATATTTAATTTGCCTGATAAATTTGCGATTGCAATAATCAAAGCTTTTGTAGATGATGAAGGAAATGTTAATTCAAGTAAAAGAATAGGAGTTTATTCTACTGAAAAAAATTTACTCAAAGACTTGATAAGATTACTAAAAGAAAAACTTCGTTATGAAAATACAAGTGAAATTAGAAAAAAAGGCGAGGGATATTATTATTTTTATATTAAATCAGAGGATATTGAAAGATATGGAAAAGAGATTGGATTTAATCATTTAAAAAAAAATCGTAAATTAAAAGAATTAATACAATTAAAGAAAGAGGGAAAAAGTATTGGAAAACGTGGGAAGAACAAAGAAACAAAGGAAAAACTTTTAAAACTATTAAATAAGAAAGCATTAACAACTTATGAGATTATGAAAAAATTAAAAATAAACAAAAGCAATATTAACACTCAAATTAGAAAATTAAGGAATCAAAATCTCATAGTTCAAGATAAAAAGATAGGGCAAACTATCTTTTGGACAAGGAGTAAATAAATGGAATATATGTACGGTGCTTTATTGTTGCACAAGCTAGGACAGGAAGTAAGTGAAGATAACTTGAAGAAAGTTATTTCTGCAACTGGCGCAAGTGTTGACGAGAGTAAGGTAAAGGTCCTTGTGACTAGCCTGAAGGGCGTTGATATTGGCGAGCAGTTGGCAAATGCTTCTATGATGGCTGCAGCTCCTGCTGGTGGTACTGGCGGAGCAGACGCAACAAAAGAAGAACCTAAGAAAGAAGAACCAAAAGCTGAGGCAGCTGAAGGTCTTGCTTCATTATTTGGCTAATTATTTTGATTTTAATTTATTAGCTGGAGTAGTGAAGTTTGATTAGATGCTCTGGCAAATAATTAGCTGTGTTTAGTTTTGGCTGCTTGTTGTACTAAAGTATACAAATATTTTTAAAGGGGAATAATAATTAATAAAATATGGGCTCAGAAAGATTAATAGGGCTTACTATACTTACTGCTTTTGGTCTTGTATTTTTGGTTGATGGGTGTCGTAATCACGAAGTAGAATTAGAAAAAATAAGACACGGTCAACCAACAGTTCATATTAAAAATGTTGGATGGGGTCCTGAACCTGAAACATTTTATGATGGACCTCAGGGAAGAGGTTATTTAAAAATTGATGGGAAATTTGTTGGAGATTATGATTTTTCCAAAAAATAATTAAAGAAAACTAAAAATACCTTTTTGCAAAAGATAAATTATTGTGAGGGTTGTGATTATTGCTGGGAGTTGGAAGGTGATTGAGGAGAAGATTATGATTCCAGCGATTATGTCTAGGATTGATGCTACATCTTTTGAAATGAGGAAGGCTGCTCCTTTTGCAATTAGGTAGAGGGCGAGGAGGATGATAAATGATTCTGGGATTATTTTGAAAGTTATTGAAAGCCAGAATAAAACTGCTGTGATTAAGTCGAGGGTGCCTAGGATTTTTACTATCATTGTTATCAATAAAATTATTAAAAAGAGAGTTTTAAATCTAACTATATATTCTTATACAAGATTTTCTCTCAATCTTTCTCTCAATCTTTTAAATATTTGCATTGTCTCTCTTCTCTCTTCATTCCCTTTTCTATCTTCTTCAGATAATGTAACTTTCTCGAGATTTATTGCTATTACATTTCCTCTTGGAACTTGACTGATTTGACAGTCAAACATATCTCCTTCTTGGAGATGTAAATGCTCTACTGAAGAAAAAGGAATTATAATTGGATAAGATAATAACCCCCCATAACAATACCATACCCCTTTACTTCTATCAAATCCAACTACATTTCTCTCATGTCTATTAGGAACAATAGTACCATCATAAGGAACTGCAAAGCCATGGACGATTCTTCCATTTATTTTCATTACTTCTATTAGGGCAGATTCTAATGGTTTTCCCATTTTCTGTGAAGCTCATAAAAAATGTGTGTTTAAAAAAGTTGTTATTTTGTTTTCTTGTACGCCTGTTACTCACAATTCACTCTCACTATCATATTTAATTTGTTTCGAGTAAATTGCTCGCCCGAAATACGAACCAAGGTTCGATTCCAGAGAAGCCATCTCTCTTGTTGATGGCTTGTACGCCTCGACCCGGAATCGAACCGGGAAGCCCATAGGGCCTGGTGTTCAAGACCAGTGCAATACCTTTATGCGATCGAGGCATATAATAAAATCAATTTAAGAGTTTAAAAGATTATTCTTCCTTAATATTGAGAAAACTTTTGCTGTTAACTGGGACTTGAAAAACATGGTTGCATGATTCACAAACAATTGTAAGAACGGTTGTCATTGTTGCTAATACCTTGCACTTTTTACAATACGCTTTTGTTGCGACTTTTATTTCTAAATCTTAGCTGCATTTTGGACACTTCATTTTAATTCGTAATAAAGAGGGTTTAAATAAATTTATATAGTAATTTTTGATTTTTATTTTATGAACAAAAAAATAATCGCAACACTTATAATAGTAATTTTGCTTGTGATTGTTGGAGGAATTTATATTATGGATGATGAAGATACTAGAGTTTTGTTGGAAACAAATAAGGGAGAGATAGTGATTGAGTTAGAGGATGATATGCCAATTACTGCGGGGAATTTTGAGAAGCTTGTTAAAGAGGGGTTTTACGACGGTGTAATTTTTCATAGGGTTATTGATGGATTTATGATTCAGGGAGGAGATCCTAATGGAACTGGAATGGGCGGTCCTGGTTATACAATTAAAGATGAGTTTACAGATGATAATAAAAATGACCGAGGGACAATTTCAATGGCAAATGCCGGGCCAAATACTGGGGGAAGTCAATTTTTTATTAATCTTGTTGATAATAATTTTTTAGATTCAAAGCATCCTGTGTTTGGAAAAGTTGTTGAAGGGATGGATATTATTGATTTGATTGCTAAAGTTGAAACTGATTCACAGGATAAACCTCTAGAAGAAATTAAAATTATTAAAGCAGAAATAATTTCTTAAAATAAATTTATTTTTTGTTTAAATTTAATGTAATCTATAGTTAACTAAAATTATTTTGAAATTTTTTATGAATTTTATCGTCGATAAAATTATCTTTAAATTTTTTATAAAAAAAGTTTAAATACTTACTAAACATAAAAATATTAGTTAAAGGAGGTGTAAATGGCAAGAAAAAAAGCGAGAAAGAAACCGGTGAAGAAAAAGGCTAAGAGAAAACCAGCTAAGAAAAAGGCACGAAAGAAACCGGTGAAGAAAAAGGCAAAAAAGAAAAAAAAGAGATAAGCATTAAATTTTGTTTATTTTTTATTTTATAATAATCTTTAATTAAAAGTTTAGTAATTAATTTATAGATGGATTGTAGATATTACTTAATTTTTTAATGTCTTTGTGGAAATTTATCCTTGTTTTACTTTATTCTTGGGATAAATTTCTGTTGGTTATGAAGTCTTATTTTTTAGTTAATATAATATTATTTTATCACAATAAGAGATTCCTCCTTAAAGAACTTAACAGCATCTTTTAATTTGTCTTTGGATTCAGAGTACATTGTGATTATTTTTTCTGATTTTTTAATTTTCCCTACGTGTTTGTGAAGATAGACTCCTGCGGATTTTGTTTCTGGTGTTCCGAGGATTCTGCAAAGAGAGTTGATTTTTTTGTTGTCAATTTCCTTGATCTTTCCTGATTTTTTTGCTCTGATTATTTTTTTGAATTTTGCCAGTTTTAATTTTTTAATTCTTTTTTCAAAATCTTTTAAATTATTTTGAGTGTTTATTATTTGTTTGAATTTTTCATATGCTTTTCCTGAATCTAAGATTTGTTTTGCTTTTTGTTTTGGATTTTTTATTTTGCAGAGTTTCATTAATTCTGTTGCTAGGAAAAGAGATTTTTTTCTTAAATCTTGGGGTGCTTCTGGTTTATTTTGAAGAACTGCTAAAATATCGAGCATTTCTAAGGTTGGACCTATTCCATTTCCAATTGGCTGTCTTCCGTCTGTGTAAACAACTTCTAATTTTAATTTAAAATGTTTGCCGAGTTTTTTAAATTTGTTTCCGAGTTTTATTGCTGCTGGTTTTGATTCAACTTTTGCACCTTTCCCGTATGGAATGTCAATTAAAACATATTTTGAACCAGAGGAGATTTTTTTTGCCATGATTGAAGCGAGAAGCTGTGGTTCTACATCAAGGTGTAAAATACGTTCTACATGAATTATTTTATCGTCGGAAGGGGCGAGGTTTAGGGCACCTCCCCAAGCTAGAGAAGCGTTTGTTTTATTTATTATTTTTTTTAGTTGGTTAGAAGAAAACTCCACATTTGCAATTGTTTCAATAACATCTGCTGTTCCTGATGCAGAAGTGATTGCTCTTGAAGAAGTTTTTGGAATTATCAATCCTGCTCCTTCGGATGCGCAGATAGCTACAACTAAGGGGGTTGTTCTGTTTCCTGCAATTCCCCCTATGCAATGTTTATCTGCAACAAATTTTTGTTTGAATTTTAATTTCTTGCCATTTTTTACCATTGCATTTATTAGAAAAATTGTTTCTTTTATTGACATTCCTTGAATTTTTTCTGCTGCTACAAAATAAGATATTTCTGGCTCTGTTAGATTGTTTGCAACAAGTTCTGAAATAATTATGTTGATTTCTTGTTTTGTTAGTTGCTCTCCTGAAAGTTTCTTTTTTATTAGTTTTCCTGATTCAGACATTTCAGAGGGAGAGACTTCAACGAGAGAGTTTGGTTTTGTTTTTAAAATCCTAAAGATTTCATAAGATAATCCTACTTCATTTGTTTTTACAAGTTTTGAAAAAATATCCACAACTGCGTGAAGTTTTTTTCCTTTGTAAAGCAATTCTACTCTTTCATCTACATGGATATTTAGATTATTTGCTGTTCTCTTGTCTAGAATAACCACTGGCCGTCCTGCTAACCAGTTGAAATTTTTTGCTTTTAGACGCATCTTGTTGTTTCAATTCACCTTTTATTTTTTGAATAATTCATTGAGTCTTCCTTCTCTGTAAAATTCAATTAAGATCATAACATAAGCTAAGATTAGTGGACCGAGAACAATTCCGATGAGCCCAAAGGCATATAGTCCTCCGATAATTCCAATTAAACTTACAACTGTTGACAAGCCAGAGGATTTTGAAAGGATGTAAGGTCTTATGAAATTATCAATTGAAGATACAAATAAACCTCCGTAGATAGCTAGAATAATCCCTGTTACAATTCTGCCTGTGAGCAGTAAGTAAAGTGTGATTGGGACCCAGATTAGGAATGGGCCAAGGATTGGAATAATGGAAATAAAGAAAGTCATAAAAGTTAAGATTAAAGCTTTTGGAACTCCTAGGATAAAAAGTCCTGCGCCTAAGGCAATTGCCTGAATAAGGGCGATTAGAAACTGTCCGTAGATAATTCCGTTAGTGATTGCCCGGAATTCTTTTAGAAACTTTCTTTCTGTATCTACTGAGAATGGGGAGAGTCTTAGAAAATATTGTTTTAGTTTTTCTGAGTCCCTAACTGAGAAGTAAAAAACAAAAAAGAGTACAAAGAATTGTAATAGGAGATTTGGGAGATTAATTATAAAATCAGTCATTTGTGTTAAAAGTAAACTAAATGCTTTTGTTATAATATTATTTAGATGAACTGCGACATCCTTAGCAACTTCTGGGCTGAAGATTGTTGGAAGAAATTCTTGCAAGGGCTCTACAAAGTTTATTTGTTGAACTTGGGTGTAAGTTTCAAAAGTCTGCCTTATAAGTATTGGACCGAGAGTAACTAGCGGGACTGCAAAGATAATTAGAATTGCGAGGATAAGAATTGCTGCTGCAAGATTTTTATTTCTAATTTTTGAATTAATTGCCACATAAACTGGGTTTAAGATGTATGCTAAGATAAGCCCGACAACTATTGACAGAAGGATGCTTTTTAAGATTACAAATGCGAGCAGAGCCAGGACTATCATGAAAACCAGGATAATTATTTTTGTTACAAATCTGTCTTGTTCCATGTTTATTTGAATGAGATAGAATTTATAAAGGTGTTGGGAATGTTTAGGATTTGAAATTAATTTTAGAAATTGGTTTAGTAATCTAATCCATCCACAATATATTAATGGAGATTGTCTTATCTTTTAGCTATTGCGGAAATTCAGCAGCCTCTTTTCTTTTTGCACCAATGGTGTACCTCTTCGAGGCAGAAAAAAGAAAATTGGGCTTTCAAAATAAAACTAAGATAGTACTGAATTTCTGTTTGCTTTGTGGAGCATCATTCCCTATTAATTATAGACTTTTGTCATGATTATTAAAAAAATTTATTTCAAGAAAACCTTATAAAACAGATTTT
>CAZWNN010000028.1:0-8840 GCA_964635935.1 Candidatus Woesearchaeota archaeon | reverse complement strand
TCCTATCATTTTCCCTATCAACATAAGCTAAACGGAGACTTGACCCCATATCCCCTGACCCCATATCCCCCGGAATTCCCCTTAACGATAAAAGGAGAATTCTTGTCAATTCAACTAATTACATTTTAGTAAATGGGTTGAGGTTCAGTTCTTTAATGAGGCATAAGAGTTTTCCAATTCTCCCATCGGTCATGCCAGATTTGCCACCGTACCAGAAAAACGGAACGAGAATGACCTTCTCTTCTTCATAGAAAATAAAGGTATCCTGATAGCCTTTATATAAGCGGTCTTTTAACTTGAAACATTTTATAAAATCTGACCAGAATGACTTGCCGAAGCAGATAGTCAACGGATTGCCATGCTTTTCCCTCTTTTTACGTATTTGCGCAAATCGCCTATTTTCGTCTTCTGAAATCCACTTGTAATATTCTTCTCTTGTAGTAAAACCAAACCACTTTTCATATTCCTGAGGCCAATCTCCTACGTGTTTTTTACCAAGAGGATAAAGATTGATCTGAAGCGCCTCGTTTCCCTTCGTAAACAGTTTCTTGTCGCGATATTCTTTCCATTTATTCTGCCACTCATTACCCTGAAGCCCTACAACAATTTTGCTCATGATATCATATACTTTTGTGAATTTATTTCCATACTTATTTGCATCTTCGGTGATTCGGCCAGATTTGACCGGATTAAAATCTTTGTTTTCATATCCTTTAATCTCATCGATGTATTCTTTTGTCCATCCTCCAGCTTCTTCGATACCAACGAACCACACCTTTGCGGTTTCATGATCACCGATACCTAATAAGTAATTCAGTAATTCTCTTCTGTTTTCCATTGCTTCATACACCTCCATTTCTTCAATTTGAGTATCAATTATTTTTGTTCCTTTTCGGAGTACTTCGCTTCTTGAATGGCCTCACCCTCCTATCTCCCTCAATTTGCCCACTATTCTCACCATCCCCAACGTATCGAGCTGGCAGTATTCAAGAAGGGCATTTCGGATTCTTTCAAGTTCCCCGGGGTCTTTCGTTTCGCACATCGTCGCGTAGGCATTCATCGCCATACCGCCGTCGCTGATTTCCATTTCATCATAGCTCAGTTCAGGGATGAGTGCAGGCAACACTGCTTTAATGGAATAAGACCCGTTCATCTGCCAGAGGTAATAGTCTTTA
This sequence comes from Candidatus Woesearchaeota archaeon, assembly GCA_964635935.1. Lineage (GTDB taxonomy): Archaea > Nanobdellota > Nanobdellia > Pacearchaeales > GW2011-AR1 > CAZWNN01. Next base: position 7,665 of record CAZWNN010000028.1, on the reverse strand, counting down.
CTTCTGAAGGGTGCCATCAGGTCTTTTATGTTATCGATAATGGCTTCAATCCTTTCGCTGTGTTCAGGAAACCATGATCCGAGATCCTCTAAAATGCGCTTTTCAAAGGACATATTGTAGGCAAGAACGCAGGCGTTGTCGGGAATTTCATTTATCAGCTTTTCTGTCAGTTCTTTTCTCGGGTCACAATTGGCCGAAGCAAGAAATTCGCTGTGGTTTAATTCTCCCCCTTGTTGTTCCATATAGTGCAGGGAATACTGGAAAGGAATTTGCTGATATGGCCTTATTCCATCAAAAAGCGGTATGGGCAGCATAAAAGTTTCAAAATCGAGAAAATAGAGGGGATACCAGAGCGAATTAAGAAAATCCCGTATATTCTCTTTAATTATGTGATTTTCCTTTTCTAATGTTCCCTCTACCTGAATTCTCTGTCTAAAGTTTAACCTGTCTTTAGGAATATCCTTCATACGAATGATTCCCTGCCGGTAAAGCTCAAATTTATTAACGCCCCTTTCCCTGAGATCAAAGACAGAATTTTCGGGGATATGGGACCAGCAGTATCCCTTAAAATCACACAGATACGGATCTTCACAGTACCTGCCTATATCAATATCCGGAAGTTCACCCATCAGCATCTCTCGCTGTTTGCGTAGTTCTTCTTCGATAAAGGATTGCCTGCTGATTGTGGTTTCCGTGAGATCTTTCATTGTGAAAAGCTTGTCCATTTCTATTTCACCGTCCCTGATGTACTGATTATTGATATATACGACCGATACTCCAAAAACTTTAAGACCTGCATTCTTCACGACGTAATACTGAAATGCTACATCATCATAATATACGGCCTTAATGCCCGTTGAACTCTTGACCTCGTAGATCTTCCATCCATTGGGATCTTTATGAAGTATATCGACCTTGCAGAACGTCCCTTTATGACCGAATGCCGCTTCGTATATAGTGACGGTTCCCTTCTCAATTTCAGCTTGTGTTTGTCGTATCTGTTCAGAGTGGGACAGTCCCTCATAGGGTATTTCAACACCACCTGGAAATAACTTCCAGGCGACGATACCCACTTCCGTGCCGCTTCTGAAAATTGCTTCCTGGGTATCAGAAATTTCGTCCTTGAGTTCGGGATGGTATTTGCGCAGGTAGAGGGCTTTGTGGCATTGAAGCCCTTTTATGAAAAGTGTCTTGCTGAGATAGGGCATTGCATCAGACATTACAATGTTTCCTTAATTATTTTCTCAAATGCCCATTTGATGTCGCACATAACCATACATATTCTTCTTATAAATATCCATATTATTTTAAAATCCTATCCTTTTTCCTCCGTATTTATGGAAGTTCTTCGTTTTGACCTCTGTTTCAAGGGCATCTATCAGAATCCGGTGATTTATCTGATTCGACGGGTAGAATGAGAACCTGTCACGAACAATCCTGAAATCTCCGGGGGCAAGATCGGGAATGCTCTTCAGTGATTCCTCATTTTCTTCATTCAGTGGAATGTTTATCAATGGCGACAGGAGTTTCTGGTAAAATATGACGTTCCCATCAGGTTTGAGGAAGTTAAAGCCCATCTTGTGATTGAACCTCCGTATCGACGCATCGTCGAGACCTTTCAACCTGTTTGTCGTGCAGATAAGGATCCCCCGGTATCGCTCCATCTGTGTCAGAAATTCATTGGTTTGGCTGATTTCCCATGACCGCTGTGCCTGGCCACGACTGAAGAGCATCGTGTCAACTTCATCGACAATCAGTATTGCCTCTTCGTTTTCAGCTTCTTCAAAAGCCCCTCTGATTTTCTGTTCAGTCTCGCCGATATATTTATCAAGAAAGTCGCTTGCCCGCTTTGTGATGATCTCTCTGTCCAGATGGTTGGCGATATAACGCGCCAGTTCACTTTTACCCGTACCGGGAGGGCCGTAGAAGAGAAGATTCATATTCTTGATTTCATCATTGCCTGGATTTCTGAGATAATAGTCAAACGCTTCAAGCTGATCCATGGTCGTTTTAAGATCCCCTTCAATATTCAATCCTTCCAGAGAATAATCCTTCTCGATTGCATCCTTATTGATCTCTTTCCTTCCATAATTGAAAAGTACCTTATGGGCATCCAGGGCCATTATTGCCGCGTCTTTAAATTTACTTCCTGATGCTGCACCGACATCACGTGCTTTTTTGACGGCCGTATCTATGGCCCCGGCACTGACCTTATAACGTTTTGCCAGTTCAGCAATATCGGACTCGCTGAAATGCCGCTTGACCCTGTTGATGCGAAGTATGGATTCCCAGAGTTGAATCCTCTGACGACGGTTGAACGGTCTGAAGTGAAGACTGAATGAAAAGCGCCTCAAAACAGATTCGTCAATACCGGATATGGAATTGGTAACCCAGATGATCCTTGCTTCTGGCTCTTCGAGAAGCTGATTGAGCCATCCCTTGTCCTGTGTTTCGCCTCTCATAAAGAACGATAATTGGGTATTGAGAATATTGTCCGCCTCGTCCACAATGATCAGCGATCCATTTCCTCCGTTTGTCATGTTCATTGCGGCCGTGATGGCTGCCCTTCTCTGGCTGGTTTTGTTGTCATCCCCCCTTACTATTTCATAGGCCGGTATCCCCAGTCTTTCGGCAAGTCCAATGGCATAGCTGGTCTTTCCCGTTCCCGCTGAACCATACAGAAGGATATGGGTTGATGTCCCGGGTTTATCTTTGAGAAGTTTCAAGACGTGTTCTGTATGTCTGCAATCGATCAAATGGCTTTCCAGGGGGATGGCCTTCCGTGAAATTCTGGTAAAAAAGTTGGTTGAAATTTTTTGTTTGGATGAACCCTGGAAAAGATTGAGATAATCATCGTTCATTCGAATGTATTGATCCATTTCAAAGAATCCTATCTTATACAGGGTTCCGGAAAGTATCTGATTGAGTTCAGCCTGACTTATCCGTAAAAGCGCCGTAAGATATTTGCGTCCTATAAAGGAGTCACAGTGCAGATGACGGTCAAAGAAATTTTCGGGAGGATCGCAATTAACATTGATAATAAAGAGAAAAAAAGCGAATTCTACCTCCTGATCTGTCAGGTGAAACATCTTTTTAAAGGCCGACAGGCTCTTTTCGATGCCGGAAGCGCCCCGATACTGTAATTTTCTGATTTTTGATCTCAGTGTGTTTTGTATAAATCCCTTCAACCCGGGAAGCCTTCTTTTACCGGAGCTTCCCCGGATAATTTTATTTGCAGCCTTGGAGTAGAATCTCGAATCATATTCAGATTCCAGAAGTTCTTCTTCGAAATTTTTCCTTTCCGATTCGGGTAAACGGGAGAGGAGATACCTGCTGATTATTTCCATATCCGACCCGAGAATCCAGTTCAAAAAATCAAATGTTTCATCATCAATCAGGATGTAACGATCAAGGAGGTTGTAGAGATACGTCGCACATCTTTTCATGATAAACTGTTCATCTCTGTCCATATTCATGGTGACAACACTTTTTGGTTTGGGGACTCTGTGGTCACGTGCTATTATCATTTGAAACTCCTTTTTTATTGATTGAGTAAACAATATCATGGTAGTGTTCCATATCGAGGAACGGTTTATAATTTTTTCAGGAGGCTCAATATGGCTGAAAAAAGAGATATTTACAGGAGCTACGGAGAGAAGTTGATAAGTCTTTTCGTAAAACTTTTATTTTCCGGAGAGAGTTATTCGCTTACGGAACTCTCAAGGATGCTCGGCTGTTCCAAACAGACAGTGCTGAGGCTGGTAAATGATATCAGGATGGCCTACAAGGTTGATATAGACGAGAGGATGGAGGGAAACAGAAAGTATTTCCAGATAAAGAGACCGGCTACGGTACCGGTTACGTACTCTCTTACGGAGATGGAACTGAACATCCTTGAAATGTGCAGGGACTTCACCGCGCATCTTCTAGGAAACAAGTTGTTTGAAGAGGCTACCCAGGCGCTTTTAAAAAGCCGTACCCTGCTTCCCGAGAAGAGAGAAAAGTCATCCCGGATCTTTGGATCTTTTCGTCCCGGAACTATAGATTATACGCCCCATCACGATACAATTTGCACAATCATAGAGGGAATGGAAGCCAAGAAGGTCTGCAGGATAAATTACCGGGCCATCATGGAGAAAAAAGGGAAGACTTTTTACATCAAGCCTCTCAAGCTGTTCTCACACAATGACACGGTTTATCTTCACGCTCAGATGGCAAAATATCCCGGCAAAAGATATCAGGAACCGGATTATGATCCTCTCCTTGCCGTTCACAGAATAAAAAAAATTGAGACGACCGACAGGGGTTATGAATTTCCGGATGACTATGACTTTGAGAAAACATTCAATCGGAATTTTGGTATCGCTAAAGAGGATTCCTTTGAGGTGGAAGTCGAATTTACCGGATGGGCTGCAAGGTTTGTTTCTGAAAGAATCTGGAGTCCCGACCAGAAAATTACAAAGAAAGGTAAAAGAAAAATCGGGCTGACATTCAGCGCTTCTTCTGAATCGGAGCTGATAAGTAGGCTTCTATTCTTCGGGGAGGAGGCAAAGCTGATAAAGCCGGAGTGGCTGGTTGAAGAAGTGACAACAAAGGTAAAACAGATGAACGCTTTGTACTCGCCATCGTAAAATCTTCAATTGAACGGCTTACTCGTCAATAAATATATAGTGGTTTGCTAATTAGATGAAATGTATTGAAATTTGTCGGTTATCTGACCGTGGCTCAACGAAGAAAATTGTTGTTAACACCTACTTATGAACGCTCTTGACTGTACCGAGAGATTACCCATTATTTATTGCTATACGTAATATAATCTGATATTCTTATTGATATTAGCATGTTAGTTAGTGTTTAATTTTTCATAGTTTCTTTCTTTCGTCAAGGATTATCTGGGTTGCCAACCGATCCGAACTATAAGTCTGGCGTTCAGCATTGATCTTTACTCGGAGGGTCTGGAATCTTTTTCCGTTGTTGCCAGATTTCCTCAGGTTTCGGCGTTGTAACGTCTTTTGGGTAGGTAAAGCCAGCCAGCTCGCTTTTTTCAAAAGAAAGCCCATACGCCACGGATAGTCGGCGCATCCATCTGGTTTCGGAATCTTTGAGCCCCAAGTCTAGGGGAAGAGGGAGACCAACCACGTCCGGCGCGATGGATTTGCGAAATAATTGTCCGGAAAATGGTTTCATCACAGCAGCTTTATAAGGATATTCGCAATGCCCACCACCTCCGAAAATAACTCTGGTATCATTTATTTGATCTTTGTCGAATAACTTTTGCCTTGCAAAGGCAAGGGTGGCTTCGGTTCCCTGGCTCAATCTCTGTGCAATCCACTCCCGTGCTTTTCTTAATTCTGGTGCTGTTCCTCCTTGTTCCTTAATTTCTCGCCATGTTTCTAAGGATTGCCAATTCATTTTACCGGAGTTAATAGCAGCTTTCTGCTCGATTAGGCTTGATCCCAATGGCAACACACTCCCGTGGAGGTAAGTGAGATATTCACCTTTGCTCCGCCGCATGAAAATGAAAATACTCTGATCCACCGTACTTGCACCGCTATCTGAAAACAGGTAGATGCCAGGACCGGAGATACGGGAGCGAACAAAACCCTGAACATTTGCACTTACCTCAGGATAGATGAAGCAGGATTCTCCCATGGACTGAACCCAATCCTCGTGGGGTTCTTTCCGTAAAGACTCCAATTCGCTTAAATGTATCGGAGGATGTCCGGCAAGCTTGTCAGCGAGCCCCCAAGCTTCGCACAGAATCCGGTGATAAAGCGTGTTGACCTCTGCCCGCTCAGCATCCGCTACAGGAACGGCAAGGTTCACAGCCATGTAATCTTCCGGAAGAGAACCGAACTCCGGCAGTCGCCTTCGTATCTGCGCACGCACTTCTCCGAAAGCGCCAGCCAGGAAATATACCGCACAGGTCTCTACAAATCCGCACAGCTTGTCCAAATCCGGCGACCCGACAGCGCTTCGATATGGATTAAGTACGGGGTCATCCCACTGACATAATGCTATCTTTACCAGTGCATGTTTCAAGTACAACAGGCCGTTTTCAGGATAGTGGCATCTGTGATCCTCAACGGGTCCGATTCTTCTATTTTTTAGCAGAAGGGCACTGGGGTTCAGGAAGGGAAGTTCTTGCCTTTCACATTTATAGGGAAGGTGTACCCATGCCTTATTGGTCATAATGTCTCGGCACACGCACTTGGAGTACGACGAGCCGAAATCAAACCCGATCTGGATCAAATATGCCTGACGTATTGCCGAAGGAGCAGAAATCAAATCTGAGATTGCGGGGACAGAATCTTTCGCTGCGGGAGAGCGTTGGATCGGCTGGATATCCGGTTTTTTAGCATCTTTACCAAATAGCTTCTTCTTGAGATTCCGGATCAATGTTGAGAATTTCATAATTGTTCAACCCCCGCTGTCCTTTATCATTGTTACGAACCAGTAACACGGAAAACACCTGCCGCAACTTGCGCCTGCTCCATGTCGAGCTGCACCTTCTCTTTTAGCTCGTTAAGGCGCTGCTCCTTGTTTTTTTCAGCCGTCCGGAGAAGTCCCTCAGCTGCGGGGATCATGCGATCCTTTCCTGTCTCGCGTAAAGTACGAATCCGCTGTTCATGCTGAGCGATACGCCGGTCAAAAAAGCCTTGCACTCGCTGGACTTTGATCTGATATGAAGTATCATTCTCCACTTCAAAATCATTGACCGCAGTGGAAAATCTCTCGGACAGATCATTCTCCAACGTCTTGTGGGCTGAGAGCAGAGCGGTGCTATCGCAATCAACATAATCCCAATCACCACCCTGGCGCAGGAGATACTGGACGATGGTTTCTGACTCGTCCATTGTGTGGCTCCTTCCATCTGTTAGTGACCGGATCCCGTAGGCGAGTGTTTCGCAGACAGAAAGACCGTGCATCTTCCACCGCTCAATACGGTAGCAATAGTCACCCGGAGGCAGGTTGGGATGCGTGATCAGGAGGGCGGACACGTCGAAGAAGCTATGTACCCGTTCCTTGTTTGTCTGCGTGATCCAGCGGATCAAGGGCGAGATATGATTGATGAAATGGACCATCCGCCTCTGGCCAGCTGGGAGGCGCTGTAGGACTTCACGCCGGAAGGTGATATTGAAATCTCGTTGACGAAGCGGGCGCGCACTCATGGATCGGTCGTCCCGGATAAAGTTAGATAGCGAAAACTGGGCTTCATGGGTTAGCCGTATCCGGAGGCAACCGTCGAAGGGTGTATTATGGTTGATCTCGCAGCCCTGATATTCGCGCTCAAAGAAGTCGGCCAGGTAATCCTCCAGTTCATCGGGTTGAATATAGCGGCCCTTTTCCCGACCTTCCTCTATTTTGCTCTGCAGATAGTCCGAAAGGGCAATGAGCGTGTCGCCCGATTCCTCCAGCGTCTGAACCTGAAGCAAACGTTGCTCGATTACCCGCTCTGATTGTTCCATCAACCTGTTTTCTTCCTCTGGTGTCAGCTCCTTACTGAGCAATTCGACGGTGAGGTCCTGCACTTCCTTACCGATTACTGCTTCTAGGTCACCCAAACTGTTTGCGAAACGTGCAAGCTTCGAGTGCAGGCGGTCGTAAAGGCGTTCCTCGATGGTGTCCCGAACCTTGAAATTGACTATAGAGAGGCGCTTCGCC
>CAZWNN010000027.1:0-9146 GCA_964635935.1 Candidatus Woesearchaeota archaeon | reverse complement strand
AAAAATGGTAAACAACTCAAATAACCGAGAGGACATTAATAGCGGACACTACATTCAAAAACTTGTGTGGCAAGATCAGAAACAAGTTCTAGCTCCCCCCAAACTCTTTTTCCATCAACATATAAAGCATAGGTTAATTGACTTTCCCCATCCCTAGCTCTTTCCAAGACGACCGGAACTACAGAAGAAAAAAATCCCTCTCCCATGCAATTTAGGTTAACAGAAGTTTTATATTTATAATTAGATTGTTCTTTCCAATCATGAGTATATCTTCCTAAGTGCCAAAGAATTGCTTTTCTTTCAGCATCAGTTAAATCCATAAATTATTTATTAAAAACCCCCTTATAAAAACTATTGAACTAAAACATATAATAGAAAACCGCCCCCAAACACCCCTCTACTTACAACCCAAAAGTCCTCTCAAACTCCTTCATCTGCGAATACTGCGTATAAAAATCCCTTCCCTTCTTCGTAATCTCAATCATTGTCTTTTTCTCATCACTCTTTTTAACAAGATTGTTCTTAAGCAAATCATCTAAATAACCTTTCATCTGCTTGTGAGACAAATTTGCCTTATACATCAAATGAGTCGGCTTAATCTTCCCGCTCTTTTGCATAATACTCTCTAACATATCACAAATTATGTCAGTGCGACTTCTTTTTCTTTCCATATTTCAGAATCCTAAAAATAAGAAAAAGTAGTATTATATAACTTACTAATTGTAAACTCTGTGCCAAAACATACAAAATATTCAACCTAGACAAAATTGCAATTGCCTGGCTAAACAACAGCCCACCAAACGCAATAATCAGCAGCAAAGTATTCTCAGACCGATTTTTCCTATAAACCTCAGAATAATTATTAATTATCATTGCTAGCAATCCAAAAGCAGTCAAATGAAAAACATAATAAATCAACTGGCTAAAAACTGCAGCAACAATTAGAAAATACAACCCAAGAAAAAAATCACTCGCCAACCCTTTTTTAAAAGGAATCTTGTAAATAACATAAAGCCCGCACAAAGTAAGAATTTTATGAAAGAAAAATCCAATATAATAAAAAATATCTACAGATTTAGTAACAGTATATGTAACAACTATTTTTCCAATTGTCTGAGTAAAACTAGTATCATAATAAAGAACAAGCTTCGTAAAAATTGTCGAAACCTCTGCCAAGGCAATCAATGCAAACCCAAGACCCAACCACAAAAAACTTTTCTTCTTGCCCAACTTATAATTTTTAATGCAAAAATAAACAAACAAACTAAGAACTATAAAACTAACAACCTCAATTAAAACATCACCTCCCAAAAACCAATCAGGAGTAAACACAAGCTTCATTACCGTCGATAAACAATTTTCCTTTAAAAGCTTTATGAAACTAACCTCTGTATTCAAGTCCTGCAACTTCCCTTCACAATTGCTTTATAAGGGATTTTCTTAAAATAATTAGGGAAATCATAACGCAATCAAACATACTCACCTCTTTTTCCCCAGAGGAGGCGAATAAGGCATACTAATTTTTATCGCCTTATAGCCTCTTCCAGGGTTTTGAGTATGGAATAAAAAAAGAGCCAAACAAAAATGGTGATACAAACAATTCAATCAAGACCAAAATTTCTAAGAGAACTTGAAGATGAAATCAACATGTTAACTTCCCTGGGTGTTGAAGATTATGAAATAAAATATCTTATTTATCTTAAAACTAAAAAAATATGGGATTATGACAATGGTTAATTCATACTTCTTCTATCCAACTCATTCTGCAAAACAATTAGCGCTTGACTCGCAAACAAAGTTTGGGGCCCAACACTCACCCTCTTTAAGGGAATTCCTTTTATCCTCTTCAGTTCTTTCTTAGGAATTCCCTCTTGGTCCCCAATAATAAAAACAGCATTTTCAGAAATCTCAACTTTCCTAATATCCTCTCCTCTCTTATCTAAAATAAAAATCTCCTTACCTTCATTATGCAACTCAAAAACCAAATCAGCAAAACCCCTTTTCTCAATCCAATAACCATTAGCAACCTCTTTTTTCTCACCCACTCGATACTTATACAACATCCTCTTAATCAACCCAGCAATATCTTTTTTGCTAATATCAATCTTATTTTCAATATCCCCAAGATTATCTTTCCCAGAAACACCAGGAAAAATCTCAAGATGTTTAGGAGCATCAGGAGGCCCATCAAAAACCAGATGCAACTTAACATTGAGCCGCATATGACGAGAAACAAAAAGCCCGTGAATCACAATCTGACAAGCAATATCCAGCCGACCAGCTTTCATCAAATCTTCTTTAATTCTATTGCCGGCGGTTACAGCGCTTTTTGAATAGTAAATAAATTCTCTCATGTAATTAATTAGAAATTAAGGTTTAAAAGTTAGGCGATTCCTTCTATTCGCATGTCTCTAAGAACATCTTCTGGAATTTCTCCAGCTTCTGCATCAGGATCATAATCATCCCCAATCCCAAATCTCTTAATCATCGTTTGAATAAGCTCCTTATCATCCTCTGTACAAAAATCACAAATATGTGGATGATACTCTAAATCAGCGCATTTACAAAATCTTTTTATCTCCCTTGAATCAACCTCTCCTTCAATACCATCATTCACTATTGCTACATGAACAGCTCTTCTATGTGGAGAAAAATATTTTTCATCTCCATCCGTATCATGATGCTGTTCACTTTTATCTGACATCGTAATCAAACCAAAAACTCCTTCTTTAAAAACATTTCTATACTAAACCACACAACAATTATTTACAATCAAGAGTGAGGACGCTCCTCAAAACCAATAGAAATCCAAACAATTGTATAAAATAAGTTTGGATTTCCGCAAAAACTATAAAAAAATAATCAATACTAATCTAACAAAACTATTAAGTCAATAATTAATCAAAACCCAACCTTCCAATTCGCAGCCAAGTTTTAGAATCATATCTAAATTAGTCAAAACTTAACACCTTTCCAAAACCCCAACGCCTTCTTCAACTCCTCTCCACCTTTTCCAGAAACAGCCTGTCGCATTGCTCTTGCACCGGCCACAGTCCCCCAAGGATGTCCATGAATTCCTCCTCCAGCCTGGATCACAATATCTTTTCCAAAATTCTTAACCAAGTATGGAACATGCCCAGGATAAATTCCCCCCGAACAAACAGCCATCACTGGTTTGACCTTTTCCCAATTCTGCCTCAACCTAATCTTTGTCTCTTTCACTTCCCTGCTCTCAACCTCTTCTCTAATCTGTTCAACCTCTGCAACACCCCCTCGCATCTTCCCAATTCCAGTTCCAATATGGAGTGTATCAACACCAATTAACCGAGCAAAATCAGCAATGACCATCATAGAAATCCCGTGCTTAGGATTCTCAGTAAAAGCCCCGTGCATTGCCCTGTGCGCATGAATTGCAAGTTTGGTATTTTCCCTCAAAGTCTGAAGCGACGCAAAACCAGCAGTTAAAATATCATGCATAACATACCTGCCACCGCACGAAGCAACAAAATCCGCACGCGCAAGCATATCTTTTGTCTCAGCAGTTACATTAGGAAAATAAACTTTCTTCTCACCAGTTTCTTTTTCAGCTTTATCACGCATTTTCAATGTAGCCTTTACCCGAGCCTTAAACTCATTAAATTTCTGAGATGACAAATTTTCATCATCCTTAACAACATCACACCCGCCAATCCAAGATTCATAAGCAACCTGTGCATGATCACGCACTTTCAATCCCAACTTCGGCTTTATAATAGTTCCAATAAGAGGTCGAGATTTAACTCTTAACATTTTTCTAATACCCACAATCCCGTAACGCGGACCTAAAAAACTTTTTAACAAACCAGAAGGAAAACTTACATCTTCTAACCGAAGCCCGCGAACAGCCTTCATACCAAAAACATTTCCAGCAATTGAAGATAAAATATTTGGAGCATTTCCACCTTCAAAAAGCTCAGAAGGATAAGCAATTTTCACCCTATCCCCGCGAATAGAAAATACCCTTGCACCCAACTTATTAACATAATCCTTTTTACTTCCAACAGCAGTCCAAGTCCCAGTAGAACTCTCAAGAGCAACATTATTAGCAGCCTCTTTCACAGACATTTTATTCGGAGTAACTCTAAACAAACAAACCAAATCATTTTTTGGCTTATACCCAAGATGAATAAATTCTAACCCTTTTTTCATAATTAATTAAAACAACACTTATTTATAAAACTACTTCCGACATAATTCATAACCCCCCACCCTATCTTCAATAACCCATCCCTTCTCAGCCAAATCCTCTCTCAACCTATCTGCAGTTTCCCAATCTTTCATCTCCCGAGCTCTCTGCCGCGCCTCTGCAATATCTTTAATCTCCTCAGGAATCTTAACTTCCACTCCCCTCTTCAACAAATCCAACCCCAACACAGAATCCATCTTCCGAACAGCCCCAATCTTCCCATCAGCTTTCTTGTCCCGAACAAGAGCCCACAAAACAGCAATAGCTTTTGAAGTATTCAAATCATCACTCATCTGCTTTTCAAATTCTGCAACATATTTTTTATTCACCTTCTTATCATCTTTCAAATCAGCAATCAACCTCTTCAACCGCTCATAAGAATTTTTAGCATCTTCCAAAGCTTGCTTCGAAAAATCAACAGGCTTCCTGTAATGAGCAGAAACAACAAAATATCTAATCACCATCGGCTCATAATCTTCTAACAAATACCTAATTGTCTTGAAATTCCCAAGAGATTTCGACATCTTAATATTATTAACATTAACCATCCCATTATGCACCCAGTAATTCACAAACTTCTTTCCAAACCCAGCCTCACTCTGAGCAATCTCATCTTCATGATGCGGAAAAATTAAATCCTGCCCACCACCATGAATATCCAAAGGCAGCCCCAAAATTTTCTGAGACATTGCAGAACACTCAATATGCCACCCCGGCCTCCCATCACCCCAAGGCGATTTCCAAGATGGCTCTCCTTTTTTAGAAAACTTCCACAAAACAAAATCCTCTTTATTTCTCTTCTTATCTTTAACTTTAATTCGCGCGCCAGCTTTCAAATTCTCAACATTCTGATGACTTAACTTTCCATAATCCTTAAATTTAGAAATATCATAATAAACCCCATCACCCTCAATAATATAAGTATATCCTTTGTCTTCCAACTTCTTAACAAGCTCAATCATCTCCTTAACATACTCTGTCGCCCTTGGCTGAACATCCGGCTTTTCAACATTCAAATTCTTATAATCTTCCATATGCATTTTCATGTTCTTATTAGAAAGCTCTTTAATATTAACACCCTCTTCATTCGCAGCCTTAATTATCTTATCCTCAATATCAGTAATATTTGAAACAAATTTCACTTTGTAACCAACAAACTTCAAAAACCTCCGCAAAATATCAAACACAATCTGCTGCCTAGCATGCCCCAAATGCGGAACTCCATTCACAGTCGGCCCACACACATACATCCCAACTTTTCCTTTTTCAATCGGCTTGAAAGTTTCTTTCTTCCTACTCAGCGTATTATATAATTTCAATACCATAATTATAATTAGAATAAAGGATTTTTAATATTATTCTTTTTCAAATAACATAATCATAAAATAAGAATTTCTCGGAAATGCTTTTAAAGATAACATAAGGTTTGTAATAGGCATAACTAAAAATTTAGCCCATGTTCTAATCTTATTTAAAATTCCAATATCAAATATAACCCCCTTTATCTTTATCAACTTAAAACCTCCCTCTTGTATATTATTAATTGTTTCATTATATTCCCATTCAGTAAGATGTTCTGAAATAGGTGTTAAATCCCGTGTATGCAAAAATTTCTCAATTTTTCCAATAATACTGTTATCAATCAAAGGATAAGAAAGAACTAACTTTCCTTTTGATTTTAAGACCCTATTAAATTCTTTTAAAGCTTTTTCAGGATGCAGTAAATGCTCAAGAGTTTCAACACAGTAGATTTTATCAAAAGAATTCTTCGGAAATTTCAATGCTTCAACATCCATCTTTTTGAAAGCCATATTTTTTAGCTTCTTTTTTTCAGATTTAGCAAAAGCACTTTTAGAAATATCTACTGCAACAAGTTTTTTACATTTCTTAGCAATTCTAAAATCCCAACTACCATCTCCACACCCAGCATCTAAAATCACATCAGATTTTTCAGGAGCAAGTAAATCAAAAGAAACATCATGCCTCGCCTTATGATAAATCTTGCTGATATTAATTCCAAATAAACTATAACCCTTTTTATAACCCTCACTCTTCCACTTGCCTTCATAATATCTCTCAAGTTCCTTTCCAGATTTAAATTTTAATTTTTCTTTTTTCAAAATACTTCCAAAATCTTCTTTTTTCTTAACCATAATCACCAAAACAAAAACACATTAATAAAACTTCCCACCATCAAATAGTGGAAACTTCCACGTTTCCATTATATTAGTTTTTCTACTTAGAGGGAATTTCTTTTTTCTAAAAAGAAAGAGTCTTAAGCAGGCCGAATAGTTATATCAAAAAGCTCACTCTGATAATTATTATTATTAGCCTTAACATTTACACGATACCTTAATGTGCACAAAGTTGTTCCTTCAGGAATATTAAACAAAACCTTTCCAGATGTAAACTCCCCAGGAGCAAGAGGAATATTATCTTCAGCCCTTCCAGTAACAATCCAATCCAAAGCTTCCTGCTCACCAACCCCGCATTTTTTTCTCAAGTCAGGGTCAGAAACAACAACTTCATAAGAAAACACAACATCACTAGAACCCTCAATAAGATTTTTTATACCAATTCCAAATCCATCCACTTCCCCCTGCTTAATATCTCTCCGTCTTGTGTCAGGATAAACAACCAGTTTTTTGTCCTCTCCAAAAAGAGTCGAAACCTGATTTTTCAACTGCTCATTAGTCATATCAGCAATATTTGTAGCCCCTTGAAAAATATTCCGCACAAGCACAATCCCCAAAATCAACATACTCATAGATAGCACAATAATTACAATAGTCCCAATAGACAGTTCAATCGCCCCTTTCTTACTTCTCATTTACAGCACCTGCAAAATTTTCTCATAGGCCTTAACATAAGGAAAATCATCAAGATAAGTGAAACCCACTTCCACCTTACAATAAAATTAATCATACTAGCAGGTTGAACCCAGTAACCAAGAAGCCCAATTAAAAAAAGCGTCCCAAAAACAACAGACCACTTAGCCATTCCAATATCTCCACAATTCAAGTTCTCGGTTGCTTCCTTACGAGATGCACCCTTCCTTACAACCCTCTTTTTCATATTAATTAATTGTTTTAATGTTTTATAAATGTTTTCTCAAAACCATTTCCCAATAATCTTAAAAACCTTGTATATTAATTATTCTCAAGGGAATGTAGCTCAACGGGAGAGCGTCCGGCTGAAGACCGGTGTGTAGGGGGTTCGACTCCCCCCATTCCCATTAAGCCTTCTCCAAAACAAAAAACCAATGCCCCTTATGCCACCTTTCTAAAGAAGCTTCTTGTAAAATTTTAAATTTTACTTTCAATCTCTTCTGCGCATCTTTTAAAACCTCTTTCACAGGTTTTTTAGAAATACTCTTCATTTTAAGTGAAAAAAGAATCTTGCAATCTTTTTCAACAATTTCACTAGCTCTCTCTAAAATTCCAATCTGGTCTAAAGAAGGGATATCTTGAAATAAAACATCAATCTTAGTCTTAGACAATCTTTTTTTTATTTTTTCAATATTATGAGCATCTTCAAAAATAACTGCAATATTTTTCTTAGGTTTTATATTTTTAATTAATTCCCCACAAACTCTCTCTGCTTTCTCAACTGCAAAAATAATTCCTTTGGTTTTATCAGCAATCTGCCTAACAGTAGTCCCATAAGAAGCACCTAAATACAAGACATTCTCCCCACCCTTCAAACCAACATTCAGGCCTACGTCTAAAGCTGCTTTCCACTTACTTGTTTTCGCAATCCATTTTTCTTTCATTATAAATTGCCCTCAGCACATCGCAAGGTGTCTCATCATCGGGCAATATTATTTAAATTTTTAAAATAATCTACTCTAATAGCTATTGTTAATTTATTTGCAAGTCTCCGAGCATCCCGACCACAGCCACCAACAGCCCTGTAAATCAACCCATACTTCGGACCCGGCGTCCCTTTTTCCATATGCCTAAATAAAGATTTTTCAGCACCAATTAACTGAATAGTGCTTGCAGGTTTTTTATGCAAATTTCTAATTCCCCCAAAAAAACTAATTAACTTTCCAAGTAAAAAATCATCAACTAATTGCGAAGATTCTGGAAGATACTTCTCATTAAGTTTTTTCAAAAACATTTTTGCTGACCTATTAGCCTCAATTACATTAACAAAACCCAAATCCTCTCCAACAATCTTAAAAAATTTCCTAAGCATCTCTTTTTCATCCCCATCCAACACCAAACCACCCTGAAATTCAAAATCCTTCTTTATTATTTTCTCCGCAATATCTTCCCGAGAATTTTCAGAATAAGGGTCAAGCACAATAAACAACTCTCTTAACCGACCGTAAAAATCATTTCCCCCACCAGCTAAATCCTCAATAACCCGAGTAAAAAAAATAATCAAACTATCTTTTAAAAAAGCTCCTTGAAGGTCTTTTTTAGACTCAGCAAGATTTTTAGCAACAATCTGCTCACTTTCCATAATCTAAAATATTCTCCCTCTTTTTAAAGTTTCTACAAAAGAAATTTAAACATGAAAATTCCAAAGGAATTTGCTTTTTAAGGGTTTAGAATGTCTTCTGAAATAAATCTATCTCTAAAAAACCACCTTAATAAAATTATAAATAACATAAATTAAGAAGAGAATATACCCAGCTATTAATAACTTTCTTAAAAAACCCATAACTTTTCTTTCAGCTTCCTTTTTCATTTTCTTTGAAAAACATTATATAATTGAATTAATATACCCACACAAATTCCAAAAGTTGCTATCCATAAGTCAGATAATTGCCCAGGAGTTTGTACGAATTTTATATAAAAATAAATTAATATTAGAAAATTTACAGAGTTTCCTGCCCAAGATAAAAGTTCTCCCATTTTTGCTCTGTCCGGAGTTCAATAAAAAAGCGTTTCTCCTAGAGAATTACAAGAAA
>CAZWNN010000026.1:0-9371 GCA_964635935.1 Candidatus Woesearchaeota archaeon | reverse complement strand
GCACTCATTAATCCCATTTTGCAATTTTTCCTAAATTGTAAACATGAAAACCTTCAGGTTTACTTGTTATCTCATCGAGAATTTGGTTTTTAAAACTTACGTAGAGTTTTAAACATGAAATTCCAAAGGAATTTACTTTTAAAATTAACTATCCAAACATAAATTTTTGTCTTATAGAAATTATCTTGACTTAGAAGCTATTGCGGAAATTTAGCCAATAGTAGATAAGATAGCTAAATTTCTGTTGAATCTGTAAAGCGTTTTCCTTATATCTTACAGATATTTTTTTCTGATTACTAAATGTCTATTTTTTAAATTTCAAACAACCCGAACCCCCCCAAGCCCAAAAGCCTTATTCAAAATCACTCCAAGCTCCTGTTCCCGAATCCGCCCACGCCCAATAAGCGCAGCCTTGTTTGCCCTGCTAGCAGAAATATGAACAACATTATCCTTAATCTCTATCTTATTAAATTCAACAGGAGCAGTCACATCAAAAACAAACTTATCCAACCCCTCCAAACCCCCAGGCATCTCAATAACTTTTATCTTTCTCCTTAAAGTTTCTCCAAGTTTCTTAACATTCGCCCCATTCCTACCAACAGCCATTGAAATTTTATCCCTCGGCACAGCAAAAACAATAGTGTTATTATAAACAAAACAATTCATCGTCGGCACACGAGCAATCTTAGAAAAAAGATTAATATACCTCATCAACTGCATGTCAATAATCTTCGCTGCCATCTTTTTATTATTTTTTCAAGATGTAAATTGATAAGGGAGTTTGTTTTTAAATGTTTTCGTTGGGAAATTAACTGCAAAAAGATTGTGAAAAAGATTTCTTAATTATATTTACATCAAACTCCTCAAAACCATAAGACTGCTCTGCATTTTTCACATTTATAGCGTATCTAAGATTGCATTTCTCAAAGTCAGAAGGTACAGAAAATCTAATTAAACCAACATACTCTTCACCATCAGGGATTTCAAAATTTCCTGATTTTCCAATTACTATAGCTCCTAAAGCCTCTGACTCAGAAAATTTGCAAGAACCAATATCACTAACTTGAACATCATAAGAAAAATCATTAGAATCTGCATTATTATTTCTAACTGCAAAACCAACACCATAATCAACCCCTTTCGCAATATCATTTGATTTTTCTTTTATAATTAAATTTTTATTAGAATCTCCAAAAAGATTTAAAATTTCACTCCTAGTCTTTTCATTTATATCATCAATTCCTCTTATTGCACCACACATTGCTTTATTAACAAAAATTAAACCCAATATGAGCATTGCTAATGCAAGAGCAATTATAATCACAGTTCCAATAGATAATTCAATAGCACCCCTTCTACTCATAAAAAACTAATATCAACAATCTTTATAAAAGTAACTAAAACCTTGCTTTATATTAATTTCAAAAAATCATTTATATTTTGATTGCTATTATCTTATCTTCAAGTCTTTGCGGAAATTTGCACTATCTTAAAAAATTATTGTGCAAATTTCTGTTGGTCTTGAGAAGCGTCTTAATTATATCTTATCTATTGATTTGTCAATTACTAAAACAGAGATTTTTACTTTTTCCCAACAACCTTCTTAAATTTTGCTTTTGTCAACTTTACCATCTCCTCTTTTAAAAGAGGAATCTGCCTGTTTATATCAAGAATCATCTCCTTAAATTTCTTCAGTTTAACTCTATACTCCACCTCAGATGTTTTTTTAGTTTTAAAATAATTCTTCTGCAGCTCTTTAATTAGACTATTTAGCACATTCTTTTGTAAGCTAAGATACTTCTCCTTCCTTACTAAAAGAAATTTTGACAAAGCTTTTTTAAAAATTATTAAAAAAGTTATCACCACAACTATCCCTATAACCAATTTCAGCCAATTATTTATAAAAAAATTCTTTAAAGTTCTCGAAGTTGTTGAATAAAACAACCTCACAGCAGTTTGGCTTGATTGCACCTCAGATAATCTTTCATATCCAATATCAATTAATTCTAAAGTATCTTCAAATCTCTCCTCCTTAAACGAGACAATGATTGCATTGTAATCTTCATCCATCTCAGAAAGATTTATTTTTTCAGCAGAAGAATCATAAGCTTCTAAAAAAATTCTTAACTCATCATCTGCCTTAAAAGCAGATTTCTTTATATCATTAACATGAACAGCATACTCAATAACTAAATCATACTTTGCTCTTTTCCCTGTATTTTCCAAAGCTTTCTGTGCAGAATACAATTGAAAAGCATCTTGATAAGATTCATTTACTCTAACTACTGAAATATTTCTCGCCTGCATTTCTATAATATCCTGCCGAGCCTGAGCAACCAGTTCACTTGCCTGAATAGACTCATTGCTTGCACTTAAACAAGAAGCTAAACTAATTAAAAAAACAAACAAAATTAAACTACCTATCACCTTTTTCATGTCAATCTCCCCTTAAATGCTTTTTTTGCTTCAAGTGTCGCAACCATTTCATCTATCTCACTCAGTCGTTTATTATAACTCTCTAATTTTAATTCATACACTCTTGTTTCAATCTTTTTCTTCTTCAAATAATCTTCCTGCAGCTCTTTAATTAAATTAATAATATTTTCTCTCTCTCTTTTTAATTTTTTGCTCTTGCTTGTAAATCTCAAAGCATGAATCCTCTGGTTTTCTAATTCTATATGCTTCTCTATAACTATTGAAAGTTTTTTTTGATATTCATCCATAGCAGTTCTGTATTCTTCCATTGACATTTTCTTCTTCTTAAAACAATCTTCCTGAACAACTCCTATCAGCTGATTAAGCAAAACCTCTTCTTGTTTTAATTTTTTAAGTTTCCTTTTAATTAATTGAAGCCGGCCAACTTTATAGGAGCCAAAAGAAAACAAAAAAACAAACAAAGCTCCCAAGGATAACTCAGTTGGATAAGTTTTCAAATAATATGTCATTTTTCCAAACTCACCTTTTATTTCCAAAGCATATGTAGACTGCGCATCTTTTGCCCTCGCATAAGCTTGTAAAAATTCATTTCTATTTAAAGACAGCTGAGCAAGTTTCAGCAGTCTCAATGAAAAACTAACATCAATCCCCTTCTCACTCGCAATTTGTATTAAATCTGTCAACTGCTCAATAATCTTTTTTGTCTCAAGCGCCGCAGTCACTTGTTCTTTTATTATTTTATTATTATCCCTTACCAACTCATAGTTAAATCTTTCTATAGCAGATACAGAATCATCTAAAAGTTCATCTAAATAAGAATAAGATAAATTAGCCTCCTTAAGTTGCTGAATTAATTCTCTTGATTGATTTAAAAGTTCATGCGCCCTTTCTCCTGTTAATTCATGAATTTCTAATATAATTTTTTTTGCATTTATATATTCTGTAACTCCTTTTTTCCCTTTCAAGGTAATTATAATTTCCTGTGTTCCAAGTTCTATATAAGTCGGAGAAGTTATTTCCAAAACAACTTCAACTTCTTGGTTTGGTCCAAGAGAATTCATAGTCTTCGGTCTAACATCAATATATTTTGAGATTTTCCCAGATACTGAAAACTCTATGTTTGTTATTGACTGGTTTACATCGCTATTTTTAAATAAAACCCTAACTTCATTTTGCTCCCCTCTTACTAATTGAAAATCTGCTGAAGTTGCTTCATGCTCTGCTGAACCACCCCCACCCCCGCCACCCCCACTACTAGCTGTAGTAGTTGTAGTTGTCGAAGGTGCAGAACAATCAGGGTCCTGTGTATAACCACAATCAGTTACGCACACACCATCAGAAACATTATAACATAAAAATGAAACATTAACTTGCTCTGTCAGCAAAGTCAAATTATTTGCATCTGCAATCAAACTTCCTGTTAAATTATATCCATATGAATTAAGATAAAATATTTTCACTCCAGAAGTCATTGAAGCTAAGCTTGAAAAACTAACATTAATATTATTATAATGCAAATTATTATCAGTTATATTTGTAAAATTTGTAGTTAAATTTCCAGATGAATTTGTCAATCCAGACGGCAGGGTCCAGTAAAAACTAACATTATACGCTGTATTATTTTCATTAACAGTTGCAGAACCCATTAAGTTTCTTACATAACCCTGTAGACTAAAGTTCCCAGAAGTTAAATAAATAGAACTTGGATTTGAAGTTATTGTCTGATAAAGATAAGGTCCTGCTTGATTTGAAACAAGAGTTGCTGTTGTGTTTTTCTCGCTTGAGTTTGACCTGCTTGAAACTTCATCAATTGTAATAACCGTAGATTCTTGTTTTACTTCTGTCAAAAAAGTCGCATTAATAGAAATATTTTGCTGTGAACCAGCTGAGATGGTATATGTTGAACTTGGCTTGTAATAACTTGTATCAAAATATATCCTGCCCTCTGTCAAATCATAGGTTAATCTAAAGTCCAAACTGCAGTTGCTTGTTGCATACTCTGCATCTCCGGTGTTATTTATACTTAGGTTCCCAATATGCTTGTTTTCATCCCAACCAGATGTTGCTCCAAGAGATGCCGGAGCCTGCCATGTGCAGTCCCAACTTATGTTTACAGAATAATTACTACTATAAGTTGCATCATTTTCAGTATCATTTGCCCACACCCGATAAGTATAGTTTTCCTCTGTTGGAGGTGTAAATGTTGCATTAACAATTGTATATGTTGATTTTGCAGTTGAATTTGACATTGTTACATTTGTCCATGTGCTTACAGAGGAATTTTTATATTGAAGTATTGCAGAATTAAAATTTACATCTGTATCAGAAATATTAGCAGTCACATTCACAACAGCTCCAGGGTCAAGCTCATCATCACTAGTTGGCACATGACTTACAGAAATAAAACCCGGAGCTGCATTTCCTTTTATCAGCCGAGTTTCAGTTGAATTCAAATTCCCAGCTTCATCATACACACTCACATTATAAAGATATTCCTGCCCACTAACCATTCCACTTTGATTTATATACAAGCTCCAATTATCCTGCTGATATTTAACAAGATTCGAATGATATGTTAGGTTTATTTCTGCAGCTGTCAAACTTCTGTTCCAGATTCTGACTTCGTCTATGGAGCCGTTGAAATACCTAGCAAAATCCCCACTATGTCTTCTAACACCAATATCTAAAAGTTGATTTCCCCCAGTATATGGAGAAAAACCAGGAACATCAGTAGATGTTTGCAAAACCCCATTAACATACATTATCTGAGTTGTCCCGTTGAAAATATTTACCATATGCGTCCAAATATTATTACTCACCACATTATTCGAAATGATTGAAGAAAAATCATCAACACCATTACTAAATCCACAATTTATTTTATCAGTGCCATCATCATCAATCTTACAGTGAAAATTTAGACCATAATCATCAGTTCCAAATTCCCTTCTTTCTATTATGAAATGGTCAATACTATTTCCCATATTTGCCTTAAACCAAGCACTTACTGTAAAATTCTTAACATCCAAGCTCACATCATCAGCCACATCAACATAATCCCCAACCCCATCAAACTCAAACCCACCCCCAAACTTCCCGCTACTATTAAAAACAGCACCAGTAACAGTCCCATTATTACTATTCCCACTCCACACAACCAAACTCCTCTGCCTGCAAATCTGCTCACCCTCCACCCACCAATCTTCTCCGCGTTCTCCATCTACTAATTTATGAGCAACTAAATAATCTGCAATTTTTTCATCCGCCCCCGCCCCAAATTCATTTATGAACTCCTTATCTGTCTCGCTAGCAGTTCCATCATCAAGAGCTTCAAGTCTCCTCGGCAACTCTGAATTATCATAATTACTATTTTCAGAGTTGCGCGCAAAAGTATCTTCAAAATTATTACTCTCAACTACTTCTTCATCCTCTTTTTCCAACTCACTAACCCCAATTTCTAAATCTTCCAAACTTTCACAAACAACATCATCACTTCTTCTCCTAACCAAAACAACATCATTCCCAACATCAACATCATAAATCTTCCCGTCATAATCAACCTTCTCAATACTATTAACTTTCACAAGCTCATTATTTTCATCAAGGAAATAAACATCCTCTCCAGCTAAATAATTAGAATAAACATCTGTTATTAACTGCAAACTAAAATCTTCAACCAAAAGTTTTTTATACTCTTCAGAACTATCTTCAATCATGGCAGAATTACGTATTAAACTACCAGATGAATTAAAACAAGAAGCAGAAAAATTAGGTGTAGCCCTATTAGTAAGAAGATTGATAAAACACTTAGAAGAAGAAAGAGAAATGATTGACTGGTCAGTTAAATTACAAAGAGTCTCAAGACACGGAAGATACGACGAATTGAAAGAAAAAGGATTAGTATAAATGAAATTTGTAGTCAACTCCAACATATTATTTACTTTTTTCTGGAAAGATTCATTCACCAAAGGATTACTAGTTGACCAGGATTTTGAATTCTTCGCGCCAGAACTATCTTTAGAAGAGATAAAAAGAAATTCAGAACACATATTAAAAAAAACAGGAATCTCAAAAGAAGAATTTAAAGAGTTATTAAGAGATATCGCAATATTTGTAGAGTTTATTCCCGCAGAAGAATACAAAAAATTCTTACATAAAGCAGACTCTATCCCGCATAAAAATGATGTAGATTTTATAGCACTTGCTGTCAAACTCAATTGTCCAATTTGGTCTAATGACCCGCATCTCAAACAACAACCATTTGTTAAGGTATTTACAACTAATGAGTTTATTAAAGAGTTTTCTTCAGAAGAATAAACCTTATGCTTCTCACTAACAACCAACTCACCACCACCCTCAGTTTCAATTCTATACATCTCACCGCCAAGTTCAGAATTATCAAACTCCTGCCAAGCAGTTGGTTTCTGATATTCTAACTCCATAGTTTCTTGATTCAATGTAGCAACCTTCTCAGTCCTATCCAACTCACTAAATAATTTCCAAGTTTTCTTATAGCACTTTTCCACCACCCCACCATCATAAATATCTATGATCTCCCTATCCATCTCTCCAGTATTTTCATTATTAATAGCTTCAAGTTTCCTCGGCGATTCTGACTCATCATTTACAAAATTGTCAGAATCGCGCGCAAGGTCATTATAAAAATTATTTCCTACAATTATTTCCTCATCACCCTCTACAGATTCACTAATAAATTCCTCAACACTCTCACAAACAACACTCTCCCTTTTAACAAGCACAACATCATTCCCAACATCAACATCATAAATCTTCCCGTCATAATCCTCTTTAATAATTGATTTAACTCTCACTGGCTGATTATTCTCATCTAAGAAATAAACTTCTTCTCCATTATTAATATCTTCATAAACTTCTGTAATTGGTCTCAATTCAAACTCATCCACCAAAAGTTTTTTATACTCCTCACCACTATTTTCAATCATGGCAGAATTAATTAAACTTGACCCTGAAATCAAATTAGATTCTAAATTACTAGCAAGAGCTGTAGTTAAATTTATGAAACACGATATATCTGAAAGATTCAAACAAACCAGAGAAGTAACTGATGAAGACTGGGAATTTTGCGAGCAAATTGACTGGCACCCTGTTGATGAACTTCCTCCTAAACCAGAGCACATTGAGGAATTGAAAAAAGCATTAAAAGAAACCCCCATTGGACATAAAGCTTCAATGAAATTTCTTGAATCATTAAAATGATTTATATCCCTGATTTTATGCCTGTCTGTCAAAGAGCTATTGAAAAAGCAACCAGGAAAAATCCCTTGCTCGGAAAAATTATTAACAACAAAATCAATGAAATCCTCCTCAATCCTCATCACTACAAATCCCTCAGACATGAACTCGCTGGAGAAAAAAGAGTCCACATCACAAAAAGTCTTGTCCTCAAATTCACTATCGACGAACAGAACAAGAGAGTTATTTTTATCTTCTTTGGACATCACAACAAAGCCTATTAAATCATTTTCTTGCTTTTCACCAACATAAACTTTATGCTTCTCACTAACCAATAAATCTCCATTTTCAGTTTCAACCCTATACATCTCTCCATCAGAATCATAAACCTGCCTTTCCATAGGCACCTCCCACTCCCCAGCCCCGCTCTCCTGATTCAAAGTCATTACTTTCTCATCATCTTCTAAATCCTTAAACAACTTCCAAGTTTTCTTGTAGCATTTTTTATTAGAATTTTCAGTTGTAGAAATATTTATATAGTTATTTTTATAACTCTTATTCATGGTCAAATATGTAATGACAGTCAAATTAGGATTTAAAGAAGATGATGCTGGAGTCATGAAAACCGTAGCAGTAGTTGCGCGCAATACAGAAACTGGAGCAGTCACACACTTTGGATTTGGAGGAACAGAAGAAGAGATTAAAGAATGGTTAGAATTTTTTGAATCCAATGGAATCAAAGTCAAATACGAATAATTATTCTCAACATCATTATTAATCATTTCACAACTCCTTTGGTTAGCAGTTTCATCAATAGTAGCTTCAAAGCTTTGTGGCGATTCTGAATTATCATAATTATTATTTTCAGGATTGTCCGCAAAATCAGGCAGTACCCCGCAATCACTACTAATCAGCCCTTCTCTTTTTTGTAATTCACTAACTTCAACAGAAAATATAGAAGCGCTGCGGCCAGGATTCGAACCTGGACTTCTTCCTGGGGGAAGAAGATACTGTTTTTGAGACAGTTCCAATACCCTTCTGGTCACCGCAGCCTCTTCTACATTAAGATTATCAACAGAAAGATTTATATAGTTATTGTTATTAAAATTATTATATTCCTGGGGGAAGTCCAATACCTTTTGGGTCACATTTTGTGACCATTTATTTTTATTCTCAATTAACTCACCATCCCCCACCACCCCAAACTTATTTATTATCTCCTTATCCATCTGGTTAGCAACACCATCAATAGTAGCTTCAAAGCTTTGTGGCGATTCTGAATTATCATAATTATTATTTTCAGGATTGTCCGCAAAAGCATCTTCAAGATTATTACTTTCTAATATATCTTCAACCCCCTCACCATCTTCACTAATTAATTTCCCATCAATCTCAACATAATCATAATCACCAGCCTCAAATTCGCCTTCAGGTTCAGTAATCATAAATACAGAATTGTCTGAACCTAAAAGCTCACACCCAACCTCCACCAAAGTCATAACTCTTGTCTCATCATCATAACAATGCCCACTAGCATCAGCAATATGAGTATCATTTTCACCCAAAGCAGAACGATTATCAAAATTCATAATTAGCACAGCATCATCAACATAAATCATAGTTTCCGCCCCATTCCAGTCATAAGTTATATTTGCAAGATATTTTTCTTCTATACTAACATTAATCTCAAACTCACTTGTCCTTCCGGTGTTATTTGCAGG
>CAZWNN010000025.1:0-9384 GCA_964635935.1 Candidatus Woesearchaeota archaeon | reverse complement strand
TTTCTTGTAATTCTCTAGGAGAAACGCTTTTTTATTGAACTCCGGACAGAGCACAAAATCAAAACCCTTAAATAACCCTTTTACATTATTAACACATGGCAGAAAAGCAAATTGGCCGTGTGTCAAACTACTTTGACCATGTTGGTGTAGCTGCAATTAAACTGGAAAAGGCTCTGAAAGTCGGAGACAAAATCAAGATTGTCGGCGGTGAAAAAGATTTTGAGCAGGAAGTTAAGAGCATGCAAGTCCAGCACGAAAAAGTAGCAAAAGCAAAAAAAGGCGATGAAATTGGCATCAAGGTCAAGGACAAAGTCCACAAGGGCTATAGAGTTTTTAAAGCTTAAGAATATTACAAAATCTTAAACTTAGAAATCTTAAGAATTTTTAAAATATTAATAACCCCTCAGATGAATTAATAAATGATCCCTAAAGTTTTTTAAACCCTTTTTCCAGTACAATAACACCCAAAAGGAAAAAGAGTTCTGATAAATTTAAATGGACTTAAGAACAAGAAAGCTAGCAAAATTGCTAGTAGATTACTCAGTAAGAGTTAAGAAAGGAGAAACCATTATACTCAGTGGAGGAACCGAAGCTCAGGAGCTACTCATAGCAGTTTACAAAGAAATAATTCTTCGGGGAGCCCACCCCCATCTAAAAGTAGATCTCCCAGGACTCACCCCCTTTTTCTACAAATACGCACAAAAACACCAAATAGAAAAATTCCCTGAAATCCTTGACTTTGCAGTTAAAAAAGCACAAAAATATATTGGGGTTTATACAGAAATAAACACAAGAGAGTTAACAAGCTGCAACCCCAAAAAAATAACAGCACGTCAAAAAATAACAAAATCAATAAACGATTATATTGTCAACGGAAAGCCAGCAATTCACAGAGTTACAACAGCGTTTCCCTGCCTTGCAATGGCTCAAGAAGCAGAAATGGATTTAGTTGAATATGAAAACTTTGTTTATACAGCCTGTTTGCAAGACTGGGAAAAATTAGGCAAAAAAATAAATCACATTCTCGCAAAATTCAAAAAAGCAAAAAAAGTTCACTTGGTCGGAAAAGGAATTGACTTGAAGTTTGAAATTTACGGAAACAAAGCAGTTGCAGATAACGGTGAGGAAAACATGCCTGGAGGAGAAATATTCATGGCACCAGTCCGAGAATCTGTAAACGGATGGGTAAAATTTGACTATCCTGCAATCGAAGCTGGGAAAGAAGTAACCGATATTGAATTAAAATTCAAAGACGGAAAAGTAGTAGAATCAAAAGCAACAAAAAACCAAGACTTCCTAAAAGAAATGCTCGCTACAGACGAAAATGCACCTTATGTTGGAGAGTTTGGAATTGGAATGAACCCAAAAGTAACAAGATTCACAAAGAACCTTTTATTTGATGAAAAAATCGGCGGAACAATTCACCTCGCACTAGGAATGGCTTACAAAGAAAATGGAGGAGGAAATGATTCTGCAATCCACTGGGATATTGTAAAAGACATGAAAAAAGCAAAAATAATCCTTGACGGAAAAACAGTGCAAGAAAATGGTAAGTGGAAAATCTGAACATTTTTAAAGCATTCTTCTTAGTTATTATTAGGCTCCCGTAGTCCAGTGGTCAAAGATGCCGCCCTCTCAAGTAGAGGGTTTGATGTCGACGAGACTAAAACCCTGTCAATCTTGACAACTGCTATCTCGCAGGAAGTTTGAAGAGTTGGATTTTACTGATTCAAAAACTTCTTCGAGGTTGACGCAGAGATCGGCGGTGGCCCGAGTTCGAATCTCGGCGGGAGCATAATATTATCCTGTGATTTCAGGGGGATATGTTTTTCCTCCCCACACAAAATCACAAGAACAGCCCTCGTTCGGCGGGAGCATAATATTATAAACACCCTCTGCATAATAAAAACATGAAAAAGAGCGTGCTAGTAATCCTACTAATAAGTATTCTATTAATTACCCCCTTAGCCATATCTCAAGAACAAACTCAAACAGAAGAACAAGCTAAAACATACTCCGGTTTCAATAGATTCATAGATAATGTTAAATTAGCTTTTTCAGGAGGAGACAGCAAGGTTAGGTTAGCTCTAGAAATTAGAGAAAAAGAAGTGGATTCAGCAATAGGTAGTATTAAAAACCAGGGAGAAGACACCGCAATTGAAAACCTTGAAAGAGCAAAAGAAAAACTTCAGATTGTTCAGGAAAAAGTCTCCTTAGACACCTCAGAAGAAATTAAAACAAGTGTTGAGGAGATAACAGATAAAATAAATGATGAAGAAAACCTTCCCGATGAATTTGAAGATTATCTCTTAGAAGAACAAAAAACAATTTTAACTGCAGTGCTTACTGAAAAAACTTTTGAATTATGCAAAGAACTTGCAAAAGAAGATTATTCCGCAATGTTAAAAGAAGAATTATGCAATCCAGAAACTGCGGTTGAAGGACTGGAGGATGAATTAAAAGAATTAAAAAATCTTCAAAAAGAATTGTTTGTTCAATTAATGTTAGACATCAGAAGTTGCATAGATGACCCTGGAACATGTAATTGCGATGATGTTTCTGATATGGATGAGAAAGCTAACTGCGAAAAAATGATTGCACTAGCAGTCAGGTGCGAATATAAGGATGACCAAGAAGCGTGCAGCCAGATAAGGTCCTTGCAACCGCCTGCAGAAAGTTTTGTCCCAGATTTTCTAATGAACTTATTTAAAGAAAGAGAAGATATGATAGACTATCATATTGAGCATTCAGAAGGAGTTCCTCCAGAATGTTGGAATGAAAATACTAAACCTGAATGTGAACAATATATGCACCTGAAAGAAACTCGTGCTAAGTGCTGGGATAAAGAAGGCAATTTTAACTATGAAGAGTGCGGAGGACCTAAAGCTCAAGAACCAACAATGCAACAATCAATACCTCAGTGTTTCGATGAAAATAATAATTTTCTAGAAGAAAAATGCGGAGAAATTACAATAATTAGAAACGAAGAAGGGCTAATAAACTACATTGTTGAAAAAGAAATTGATAACATTATAACTGAATTTGAAAATAAGTCAGAACAACATACGATTGATGTTAATGAAACTAAAGGACAAATTGATGGGGAAAATTGGACAATAGATGAAGGTGAGTGGACAATAAGTAACAAGGCTAGAGAAATAAAAAAAGAAATGAACCAGATTAATAACCAGATTAAAAACATCACTTATGCTGCTGGAACAGGGCCTGGAGGAGATGGTGGAGTTGTTGTAGATGGGGATGGACCGGGGGTTGTAACTGGCAATGGAGGAGATAATGATGTTGATAATGTAGTTGTTGATGGGGGGGGAAATGGCGGATATGCTCCAGGCACAAGCGGTAATTCTCCCGGAGATAATGTAGTTGTTACAGATGATGTAACTGTAGATTCTGGAACAGTTGATAATGGTAGAGGAAATGGTGGAGGGGGCAATGATGTAGCCGGAGTTGATGAGGGGCCAGGAGAACCCGGAGTAGTGGATTAAGATTAAGATGAAGAAAGAGAGTAAAAACCAAAAAGTAGTCTTATCAAAAAAATCTGCCTGGATCATTCTTATAGCTCTTGTTTTACTTGACGCTATCTTAGACGTTAGAAGAGGAACAGAAGGAAATCCTCTATGGCAACCTATTGTGAGTATTATTGGGGTAAATTATGTTCCTCTCCTTGTTCCAATTGCCCTATTATTTTTTTATTTTGTTGTTAAAGGGGGAGCTTGGTTAATCAAAACAATTGATAAAGTTGAATCTGAGGAGCTTATTTTGACAGCACTTGTTTTAGCTTATGCCGTATTTGATTTGTGGGTTATCTCTGTTGATTTTTTTGGCCTTAGATTAATTCAAAATCATTATTATCTCACCACAATTTTAGTTCTAATTACGCTGATTTATAGTTTATGGGCTGAAAGTAAATTAAAGAAAAAGAGATAATTTATTTTATATTCAATTAGGGACCTTGTTTCTAGAGCATTCAGCCTAAGATTTATAAGCAATAAACTAATTCTGAAGAGATGCAGGCAACAATTTACACAGGAAGTTATTGGGAAGATTTTAGAAATATCGGGGTAAAAAACAGAGAAGCATATGAAAGAGAATCTAGAACAGATGGAAAACTTGTTTGGGGTAAAATTGATATCTTTCAGTTAGTTTTAAGAGCAGAGGGAATTCCAAGAACTTTAATTTCAAGAT
The DNA here is from genome assembly GCA_964635935.1 of Candidatus Woesearchaeota archaeon. Taxonomy (GTDB): domain Archaea; phylum Nanobdellota; class Nanobdellia; order Pacearchaeales; family GW2011-AR1; genus CAZWNN01. The sequence goes on along the minus strand of CAZWNN010000025.1, from coordinate 5,181 downwards.
GCCTCCCACACAAGTGGTCCAGATTAGAAGATTACCATTCAGTAGGGGAGGAACTCGGAGAGATTGCAACCCAGGAAGGAATCATTGATTATGGAGGAATAGAAAATGGGAGGAGGTTTAATAAATCTGATTGGGAGATAGAGACTATCCTTAGATTAGATGCTGTTAATATTGCGCATTTTGAATGGGGCTTTTTGTCAAAATTACCTAGATTAATCAGAGCAAGAATTGGAGTTCAGCTTATTGGAACAGAATAAACAAAAACCCAATCATAAGGAACAAACATGCTCTCAGTCTCTTTCACCGAAAGCCCCTCCCACACTCTTCTAAAAAGTCTTATAGAATTCCCATGCGCAGAAATCGCAACACTAACTTGCTCCTTTTTCATAAACTTCTTCAACCAAACAATAAACTTCTTAACTCTCTTTTCAACATCTGCAAAAGATTCGCCTCCAGGAGGCCTACAATTAAAACCCCGATGCCAACAATTAAATTTCTCGAGCCCATGCTTCTTAATAATCACAGAGTGTTTCTTCCCAGACAAAGCCCCATAACTCCTCTCAATCATCCGATCATCCTTAATTAACTTCTTACATTCTGGATGAAATTTCAAAACAGGCTGAAGTGTCTGCTTACTTCTTTCTAACCTAGTATAAAGGGCTACCTCAAACTGCTTCCTCTTTAATTTGTTAGTAATAATCCTCGCCTGCCTTTTCCCAAGCGCAGTTAATCTCGCATCTTTAAAACCAGTGAATTTTTTATCTCTGTTAAATGTTGTCTGCCCGTGCCGAAATAAATAAATCTTCAGTTTCTTCACCATCTTTTAATTACTAAGAATAAATTATTTATAAACTATACTAAATCACATAAATTCTTATAAACTTTAAAACTGAAAATTAATTTTTAATAATTCCTAACAAACCTTTCTAATCAAAAGAAAGACGCTCTGCAAGACCAACAGAAATTTAGCCATCTTATAAATTATTGGCTAAATTTCCGCAGTAGCTTTAAAAAATTAATCAATACAAAATCAACAAAAACCATACAGTTTTTACTAAACTTATCCCCTAATCACACAAATCAATAGGGCACAGAGAGATTAATAAATTCTATGATTTTTAGTAAAAAGTTAACAATGTAACAGATAGGAAACATTTTTATAACCCCCTTCCTTCTAATTATCATGTTACAGTGGATTTTAATATTTGCTCTATTGCTTATCGCAGGATTTATCTTTCTTAAATTTGATCATCAGCGGAGAAGAATCTTCTGGATTGCTATTGTAATAATCATATTAGTAGTTCTTGTTTCAGTATTAGCTTTTTTGCGCTCAGAAACAATTGATGTAAATACACCCTCAGGAACAATTAATGCTGTTTATAGTTATGTTGGCTGGGTCGGCAATGCAGTCACAAATCTCTGGGAAGCTAAAGATGATGTAGTTGATATTGTTGGAGATGCCATTGAGTATAATTCTACAACTAGGGGAAGGTTGGAGAAGTAAGCTACCCCCTACCCGAGCGCGACTTTTTGATATGATTCAATTCCTTCGGACGTCTTCAGGTGTAAGAATTAATACTTTTTCAGATAGAACTGATATGTCCAAATGAACAGGTCTAACTTCAGGGATAATTTCAGAAGAATCTCTTGCATCTTCGAACATTCCTTGTAATGATAAATCAACAACCCTTAAATAATCCTGAACTCTTTTTCGTGCTTCATTTTCCAAGACAATTAAATGTGCTTCATCACTTCCTTCTGGATAAACTAAAAACCTTTGTTCTGAACCTGTTTCTCCGTCTTTTATAAGGCCTTTTCCTTCATAATGTTCATAAACTCTATTTTCCATATGCCAACCAACTTCTGAATCTACACGTTCTCTTGTTCGATGAACATGTTTTTTGATTTCAAATATTCCAGTAAATCTGTGCCCTTTAATGGTTAACTTTTCTGGATCCATATTTCTTAGTAATTTTTCTTATATATAAATATTTATGTGATGGAGTGATAAGCCACCTCTGAGAATTGAACTCAGGACCTCTACATTACCAATGTAGCGCTCTAACCAGCTGAGCTAAGGCGGCTTAGTAATTAAGAAGATAAGCTGTTTTAAAAATTATGCTCGTGCATGTTCCGGTTTTGGCAAAGGAATCATACATTTACCCCACTCTTCTTCTGGGATCTTATGTTTATTTTCTAAATAAAGATAATCACTATCCAATCTAACAATCCTACTAAAATATTCCAGCTTAGGTGCTGAAACTATTTTACGCCCAATTAAAAGTTCTCTAGCATTTTCAAAACCTTCTTCTAACATAAAAGTATCTATTGCTATCATCTTTCCATCAACAACCCCAAGTCAATCTCAAAACAAGCAACAGGCATCTTCAGTTTCCAGTTTTTCAAAACCCGCGGAGCAACCTCCCCAATAAATCCAACGTCTCGACCATCAACAACAACCTTAGCAACCCTACCAGGAATAAAATTATTATTCTCAACCTCTTCAACAGAGTATTCTTCATCTAACATTCTAAATAAATAATCTAAAACCTGTTTTATATCTGTAAAATTTACACTCTCTCCAGATAAAGCCACAGCTAATTTCTCATCTTCCAAAATTCCAGTCTCACTATCTCCCTTAGAGAAAACCCGCCCAACCTCAAAAATCTTCTGCGGATACGAAGCATCAGAATTTTCAGAAAAAATCTTCATCAAATTAGAAAGAAGGTCTATCCTCAAAACAGTATAATCTGTCTTTGAATCCTCCACTTCGATAAAGTCCTTAAAATCATAGTGCATTTTCTTAACATCTCTCTTCTTGCAAAGATGAAAACTCAAACACTCTAACAAACCAGCTCCAGCTAAAATCTCCCCAATCTTCCTTTTCACAACAGCATCTCTGTCCTCCTCAGCAATAGTCGCAATCTCAGGAATTTCAGGCTCAAATTTATCATACCCATAAGCAATTGCAACATCCTCCGCCAAATCAACCCAGTGCAAAACATCGGCCCTATAAGCAGGAACAAGCCCAGCCCCTTTTTCATAACCAACACCCATCCTCTCCAAATATTTCTTAATCTCCTTCTCACTCAAATCCAACCCCAGCATTTTATTTACATCATCAATTTTAAATTCCATTTTCTCAGGCTCTAAATCAGGAGAAACAAAATTCCCCTCAGGGTCCTGAATTTCCATTGCAAAAATTTTCCCACCCATATCAGCCAACACAGTTGTCAGCATATTAATTACCTTTTTCTGATAAGGCAGACTAAACCCAGAACACTCAATAAAAACATCTTTAGTTTTATCACTAATCTTCCCAGTATCATGAGAATTAATAATCGGAGGCATTGACAAAATTTTATCTTCCGCATCTATAAAAATAGGATAAACATCTGCATCTTGCAACAAGTGAGCATAATTTCTCCCATTCGGGTGCTGCCGCAGAATCTGCGCACCAGTAAGTTCTTTGTTCATCTCAAGAGGAATAAACTTAATCTCATTTGGCTTCTTAGCAAGATATCTAATTGGAAGTTTAATCTTCTCAAGCGGATAAATCCCAATTGCAATTTTCTTTCTGTTCCTTCCAAGAGTCATATGCAGCTTCTCCTGAATATCAACAATCTCCTTAATTTTCTCGTCGTCAAAATGCAGTCCCTTAACAATTGCGCAAACAGTATAAGGTCTTACTTTCTTTACTGATTTGTCAATCACAACTTTATAATCTTTTTCAGGGGGATTTACTTTAAAATTTGTAATTCCTTTCTTTCCAAGATACTGCAACAACGCCCGAGAAAAACCCTGAAGCGAAAGCAAGTCCGGCCGATTAGGAAAAACCTCTACAGCTACTTCATCATCTGTCACAGTTTCAATTGGAGTTCCCATCATACTTATTTTTTCCTCTAATTCTTTTGTAATCTTTCCTACTTTCTTTTCCAATTCAGCGCGGTTTAGGGTTAGGATTGTCATTTTAAATTATGTCTTATTTTTAGTTTCTCAATTTTATTTTTAATAGCATCCTCAATATCAATATTATAAATAACTGCAAGTTTAGTAAGTAAAATCACACAATCTGCAATTTCTTCACCCAAATTTTCAATATCTGTTTCTTTATTTCTAATATTTGGTTTATTAATTTCATCAGCCACCTCACCAATCTCCTCAATCAAATGAAGAAAAGTATTATTAACATCATGTTTACAATTAAATTTTTCATCAATTAAATCTACAGTATTATTCATTAATTTTTGTAGCTCTTTAATCTCCATTTTCAGCCCTCCAGTCTTGTTTTAATAAGCCATAAACATTATCATTGTGAATTGTTCCTGTAGCTTTATCCTTAACATGTTTTATTCTTGTGCCTTCTAATTTAAATTTAAATTTCTTAGCTATTTTATTTGAACCTTCGTTTTCTACATAAGCATGCATAAAGATTTTTCTTAATTTTAGTTCATTAAATCCAAAATCTAATATTGCTTCTACAGCTTCACTCATAATTCCCTGTCTCCAATATTTTTCCCCTAACCAGTAACCTAATTCAGCTATATTCTGAAATTCATCAATCCCACTTAAACAAATTCCCCCCCCAGCGTTTTCTTCATCCTTTAATTCAATTGCAAACTCATAGCCTTCTCTTGGTTTTTCCTTTTGTTTTTCAGCACACTTATTAATCCACCAATCAGCATCTTTTTCAGTATATGGATGAGGAACTTTCAGAAGATTCTTAGTTATATTTACATTATTAATATTTTCAACTAAATCTTCTTTATCTTTTTCTTTCCACTCTCTCAAAACCAATCTCTCTGTTTTAATCTCCATCTTTATCATCAACACCCCCAGCAAGTTTATTTGCATGCCCAGCCTCCCGCATCTTCTCAGCAGGCATTCTTTTTTCATATTCATCTAAAGTGTCCTGCAGTGCACTCGCAACATCAACACCAGTCTGATTTGCAATCTTCAACAACAAAAACAAAGTATCCCCCAGATAATCAGAAACTTTTTCTTTATTTTCCTCAACAACCTTCCTCTGCTTTTCATCATCCACCCACTTAATCATATTCCACATCTCTCCACCCTCTTCAGTAATATTCAAAAGCAAATCCTTAATATTCCAACTATCTTCCCATCCGCGGACTGTGTCAAATTCTTTTATCTTATCTTGCGCTTCTTTAATTTCCATCT
>CAZWNN010000024.1:0-9400 GCA_964635935.1 Candidatus Woesearchaeota archaeon | reverse complement strand
TTTTAATTTTATTAGAGAAATGTTTATATAAGGGTTTTGCTTTTACTGGTTATGAAGAAACTGGTGATGTTGCTGGTTTTTGGAATATTGGTTTTGAGTTTAGTTGGAGCGGTTAGTGATAATGCTCAAGTGAATTCTGGAAATGGAAATTCTGCGGTTCAGACAAATCAGGCGACACAAAATTCTGGAGATGATTCTCAATTGCAGATTAGCAATAGGGTAAGGGTAGGGGATTATGAAACTGAAAATGGAAAGAAACTCCAAATTCAGGAAAAGGCGAATAAACAAATTCAGTTAAAAGTTAGAAATGTTTCTGCACACACTGGTTTGAATATTACATCGGAACAAGTTCAAAATAGGACTAGGTTGAAAGTTAAATTAAGTAATGGAGTTGAAAAAGAAATTAAAATTATGCCTGATGTTGCTTCTGAGAAAGCTATTGAAAGATTAAAATTAAAAGTTTGTTCTGAGGATAATAATTGTAGTATTGAGTTGAAAGAGGTTGGTTCTGGGGATGGAGTAAAAGTTGCTTATGAGGTTCAGACAAGAAAGCAGGTTAAGTTCTGGGGTTTGTTTAGGACTTATGCACAGGTAAGGGCGCAGGTTGATGCTGAGAATGGCGAGGTTATTCAAGTTAGTAAACCTTGGTGGGCGGTTTTGGTTGATGAGCTTGATGAGTGATTTTCTATAGTTTTTTAAATCCTTGAATTATTAAATAAGCAGGGCCTATAGTTCAATGGATAGAACGGCCGGCTTCGGACCGGCTGATCGAGGTTCGAGTCCTCGTAGGCCCGTTTTTATATATCTGCAAATTCCCTTGCCAGTTCAAGAGTCTTATCAAAACTACTATCAAGTTCTCCTTTTCTTATTCTCTTATATAGTCCCGCAAATTGTTCCCTTCTCGGTTTAATTATATTTCCTGAATTTGCTAGTAAATTTATAGCTTCACATAACCCATGATAAACCTTAGCCACACGTCTTGAATCTTCTTCGGATAATTTAATTTTAGGTTTTACACGTCTTCCAAAAGTTTCTAACTGGGCCCTTGATAAAAAAAGTCTTTGAGGGGCCATATATTCGCCTGTTGCGGAGTTTGGTTTGTGATGTCTAGCGATCCATAATTCTAACAATCTGGTGAAAGCCATTGACTGGTGTCTGCTCATCATTCCAGAGTCTGGGCTTACATTAGTTCTTTGCTCAAGATCGGGGGTATTTTCCCTGTCTAATCTAACTCCAAATCTTTTTGGATGTAAGGCAATAGGAGACCATCGAGATACTTTAAATGAAATTGGTTTTGCAGTTGTAAGGAGGGGTGCATACTGCTCTAGGAATTTTATCATTTTCGCAGATTCTGTTAAACTATCTCCGGGAAGTCCAGTTAAAAGAAAGGCGTGATTCATAATTCCTGCTTCATAAGTATTCCTTAGAACCCCGCTAGCGATATTAAGAGCGTATCCCTTTTGGTTTCTGTCTAAAACTGCTTGGCTTGCAGATTCAATTCCAAACTGTATAAATCTGCACCCAGCCTTTCTTAGTTTTCTGCAAAAACCTTCATCTAAGTATAAGGGTTCAATTCTTCCATAACAATCCCACTCTATCTCCGGCCCTTTCTCCGAAACTCTCTCGACAAAATCTCGTAATAAATCTCCAGCAAGTTCTTCATCTCCAAAGCTAAAGTATTTTGTTTTATATCTACTACTTAATTCTTCTAATTCAGCAACAACCTTATCTAAACTTTGAACCCTTTTCCCCCCCTTCCCCACGATTCCTGCTCCCCTTTCACTCTCTGTCGCACTGACTAACTTAAACTTCTTCCCTGTTTCAACTTCCATTCTGCTTCTTGAACCATCATAACCAGCTGGAATATCGCAGAAACTACAACCCCCCCAATCACAACCCCTCCCAATTAAGTAAGGAATAACTGGTTGTGGTGTCCAGTGATCTCCTTGTTGTACAAGACCCTCAAAATTAGGTATTGGAAGGCTATCTACATCTTCAACGACAAACTCAAGATTCTCCTGAACCCGCCCGCCGCTTCTATAAATTAATTTAGGAACTCTAGAAACACCTTGGCTAGTTCTTAGTTCTTTTACTAATTCGGTAAAAGCGGTTTCTCCTTCGTGGTGTATTAGAAAATCAAAATAATCAAAAAGTCTTCTATTTAGTTCGTCATCTCTTGATAAGATCTCGTAATCTCTCGTAATTATATTTCCTCCAAGGACAACTCGGACTCCTCTTCCGAATCTATCTTTAATCATGCTGGACAAAACCGCGGCAGGAACAAACTGCTTCTGGTCACTAACAGATAAGCCAACAACTCCAATTCCTCTTGATTCAATTTGAGGTAAGACTCTTTCTCTAAAAAAGTCATAATAGAGGTGATCTTTTTTAGTTTCAATAGCTCTTAATAATCCCTCTCTTGATTTATAATCCTGCCCACACCGATATTTTACAGTATTTCTCCGGATAGTTAATCTTCCGCCGGTAGCTTCTGCAATTTTTACTGCTATAGCCTCTCTTGCTTTCTTGAATGCTTGAAAATCCCCATAAACTTCTACATCCCTCATGGGCGCAATTAATTTTGGACCGAGGAGGTGAGCTAAAGAGGAGGTATTAAGATCTTCCTGATGAACTTTAATACCGGGCATTCTTGCAATTAAGGTCCCTGTTAGATAGGCTATTGCAGGATGCATATATGCTGGATTGTACGGGGGGAGGCTATACAGACCAACTGCAAATTCAGAACTCATCTTACCTCCTTGCATCCATCTCTTTTCTTTCTCCTAAAGTTCTAGTCAAAGATCTCCCCCCATCATATAAAGCACTTCTTGCAAGCAGAACAGCCACAACCAACAAAAGTGCAGGATGATCCTGAGTATATTGCCAAGTTTCTTGCAAGCTCTCTCTTAATCCAGGACTTGTTAAAGCTTCATAAGCAAAATACATAGCCATTACGGTTTTAGTTCCAACCCGCCCCCATCTCCCCATAAGGCAATAAGGCCTGCTTTCGGGATCAGTTATATCTGCTTCTCCCCATGCCGAGACAAAATCTTTGCCGATCCTTCTTAGGAAGTTCATCTTCTTATTCCTCCAAAATATTTATTTTTAGTTCAACAATTGTGCCGGGTTTCAATGCATCTTCTAATAATCTAGGCACAACTATGATTGCTTGATTGCCGTGCTTTGCAATCCTTTTTGTTATTGTGAATTGTTTTTGTTTTTCCATTTTGTTACCCTCGCAAAGAAATGAACAGTGATAAAAGCATTTGTTTATTTTTTTACCAAAATAACAAGATTTAAATACTTCTTGTTGTTATGTTAAATTATGGTTGAAGGGAATATACTTGATAAAAAAGACTTGAAGATCTTGGCAGAGTTAGACAGAAATGCGCGTCAGAGCAATGCGCAAATTGGCAAAAAAGTGAGGTTGAGCAAGGAGGTTGTGAAATATAGGATTGATAACCTTGTGGATAGGGGGGTGGTTGTGAGATTTCATACTGTTGTGAATTATTTTAAGGTTGGGATTAGAAAGTATAAGCTTTATCTTAGACTTACAAATGTTGATAAGAAAAAAATTGAGGAGATTGCAAGATATTTTCAAAAGCATAATAAGACTGAATGGGTGGTTTGGACAACGGGGAGGTGGGATTTGATTGTTGGTTTTCTTGTGTCTAATGTGAATGAATTTGATGATGAAATTCAGGAAGTTTTGCATAAGTTCTCTAAGTATATTGGGGAAAAGGCGGTAACAACAACCCTTTATCTGGTTCATCATGAAAGAGAGTTTTTGCAAAATGATAGCCGGAAGATTGGGGAGATTGTTTATCATACTGCAAAAGATTTTCAAGAAAAAACAGATAAAGTTGATTTAGAGATATTAAAAATTCTTGCAAATAATGCTCGGATTTCTGTGGTGGATATTGCTGGAAGATTAAAAACCACCCCGCGCATTGTTCAGTATAGAATTAAGGAACTGGAGAAAAAAGGAATTATTCTTGCTTACAAAGTTCATTTAAATCCCAAGGCGATGAAGAGGGTTTTTTGCAAAGCAATTATTTATCTTACTAATGTGACTAAGCCAAGATTAAAAGAATTTATTAATTATGCGTCCTCAATCGAAGGCGCAATTTGGCCTCAGAGGGTTTTGGGAGCTTGGGATTTTGAGTTGGATATGGAATTAGAGAGTTATGATAAATTTCAGGAAATTATTTTAGATTTAAAGGAAAAGTTTTCAGATATTATTCAGAATCATGAGTTTTGCATTGCTTCAAAAGAGTTTAAGTTGGATTTGTTTCCTGGAGCTTATGGGGCAGAAAGATAAATAAAAAAACTTTATATTATTATGGAAATTGTGCAAAAGCCAGAGTTAAAAAAATGGTATCAATGTGTTTGGAATTATCTCACTCGTGAGGGGATTTATGGATATAGGGGTATGGAAAGATTAGAACACTGGCTTGAAGATTTTTTAGGGGATTTGGAACTAATTATTTTTGAACCAAAAAAGAAAAGATAGAAAAATATATTAAGGTTGATTGGTTCTGGTTTTTATGAGAAGTTTACTTTATCATCTTAATCCATTTGGGGAGGGTTTTGTTGGAGAGGTTGTTGGCAGAGTTGCTGATTATGTTGATCCAGTTGCTTTTGATGAAGGAGATGTTGTTCATCCTAGAAAACCTTCTTTAATTCAGAGAGGGTGTTGGGAAATTATAGATGGAATAGAAAAGGTACTTTCAAGGATTCTTCCAGAACCACCCTTCATATACTAAATAAGCTTCTACGTCTACATTCTTACCTGGATTTATAGCTGTGTAGACGTACAAGGAAATTGGTTGCAAAAGCTTACGTCTACATTAGAAAGATTTATAAATAGTGTGGACGTACGGATTGCATGACATATACAGAAATCAAGGAAAAAGGAGATAAGAAGTATTATTATAGAGTAAAATCTGTTCGAGAGGGTGAGCATGTTGGTAAGGAAAGGGTTTATCTTGGAGCTAATTTGTCAAAAGAAGAAGTTAGGAAAGCAGAGGTTGAGGCTGATAAAAAATTGAGTGGTGTTGTTGTGGAAGAGAAGAAGGTTGGTGAAAAGAAGATGGAAGAGAAGGTGGGAAGAGAAGAAAAAGGAATAACAATTAAAAAAGAGCAAGATCCAGTAGAGTGGTATTCTCAGGTTTGTCTTAAAGCTGGTTTAGCTGATTACGGTCCCGTGAAAGGTACAATGGTGATCAAACCTTATGGATATGCTTTGTGGCAGAAAATTCAAGATTATTTTAATAAGGTTTTAGAAAAAAGAAAAGTGGAAAATGCTTATTTCCCAATGTTTATTCCTGAAAGTTTTTTTAAAAAAGAAGCAGAGCATGCAGAGGGTTTTAGTCCAGAAGTAGCATGGTTAGCTCAAAAAGATGATAAAAGTGAGAGGATTGCATTAAGACCTACTAGTGAGACTATTATTTATGATTCTTATTCTAAGTGGATTAGAAGTTGGAGAGATTTGCCTTTAAGGATTAATCAGTGGTGTAATATTGTTAGATGGGAGGTTTCTGATTGTAAATTATTTTTACGTTCAAGAGAATTTTTGTGGCAAGAAGGACACTGTGTTTATGCAACTGAAAAAGAGTGTGATAAAGAGGTAATTTTATTTTTAGATGAGTATGAAAAGCTTTGTAAGGATTTGCTGGCAATTCCTGTTTTAAAAGGCAGAAAGACAGAGAAAGAAAAATTTGCAGGTGCAAATTATACAACTGCAATAGAAACTTTTACTCCAGAGGGAAAAGCTTTGCAGTGCGGGACGAGCCATAACTTAGGACAAGGATTTGCAAAATCTTTTGATATTTCTTTTTTAGATAAAAATGAGAAAAAAGCTTTTCCTTGGCAGACCTCTTGGGGATTTTCCACACGTCTTATTGGAGCTTTAGTTATGATGCACTCAGACAATAAGGGTTTGGTTCTTCCTCCTTCAATTGCTCCGATTAAAGTTGTTATTGTTCCTATTTGGAAAAAAGGAGACAAAAATATTTTGAAAATTGCAAGAGAGTTGCAAGAAAAACTTGGTGTGGAATTAGATGATCGGGTGGAATATTCTCCAGGATATAAATTCAATAAGTGGGAGCTGAAAGGGGTTCCTCTGAGAATTGAACTTGGTCCTAGAGATGTTAAAAAGAATCAGATTGTTTTAGTTAGGAGGGATAGTGGGGAAAAGAAAATTGTTAAACTTGCAGATGCAGAAAAAGAAGTTGAGAAAATTTTGAAAGATGTTCAGAATTCTTTGTATACAAATGCGCAGAAATTTTTAGATAGCTCAATTAAAAAGGTTGAGACTTGGGATGATTTTATGAAAGCAGTTAAGGATAAAAAAATGGTATTAGCTCCTTTTTGTGGAGGAGTTAAATGCGAAGATTGGATTAAGGATAAGACAAGGGGGGTTTCTTCTAGAGTAATTCCTTTTGAACAGCCTTCTGTAAGTGGTAAGAAGTGTGTGCATTGTGATAAAAAGGCAGGTGTGTGGGCTTATTTTGCAAGGGCTTATTAATTAAGTTTAAAAACCAAAAAAAACTTTTTCTAACATGGTGATAATAAAACAATCAAAACCAATAAGCGACTTGAAGAAAGGAGATAAAGTTAAAGTTGATAAACTTACTCTGGAGGTTGATGACCACGGGATCTTGATGGAGCATAAGGCTGGTGGGGGGAAGACAGTAGCTGAGATGTATATAGATATTTTTGATCCTAAAACTGATAAGGACTATCAGATTAGATATTTTTTAGATAATTTAGAAATGAGTTTGGAAGTTTATGAATTGCAGGGGGAGTTTATGTGGGTGAGAATGGATGTGGATGGGGTGGAGTGGTGATTAAACTATTTCTGAGAAAATCAAAGGAAGTGCAACAGTAGCATCAATTGGAACATCTATGAACTCTGCATTTGGTTGAAGTTTGCCCCAAGATTTACCTTCTTCCAATGGTGCTCCGCTACTTCCACCTGGTTCTGGCCTGTCGGTTGTTATCTGTATTCCGTAGTTTGCCCCTGAAGAGAACTGGAGTGATTGCTGGATAAAGTTTTTTGGTGTGCCTCCTCCAATATAGATTACGGCCTTTGTTTTAGATGTCCAGGCTGTGTCTATGATTTCTTTCATATCTTCAAAAGTATCTATGTTGATTTGTTTTCCGTTTGCTATTCTCCCCCATATCATCAACCCAATGCCTGAATCTGCAATTGCCGGGCAGTATAGCTGGACTTTGTTGTCATAGCAGGTTCTGAATATGCTGTTGGAGTTTTCTGGTAGTAGAGAGCCTATTTTTAGTAGAAATTCTTTTATGTTTTTTGTTTTAGCTAGTTCTTCCCAGTTTTGTTCAAAAAAATCTTCGAGTTTTTCATAGACTGTGTTTTCCATTAACACGTTGTAGATTCTGTCGTGACCTCGCTTCTTTAGTTCTTCATCATTCCAGGTGTCGCAGTGGTAGTGGGAGTGGCCGATTGCTTCTATTAGATCGTGGGTGAGGTTTGCACCGGTTGTTACTAAAACGGTGATCTTTTTTGTTTTAATTAGGTCTATGATTATCTGCTTCATTCCTGCCGGGACCATGGCCCCTGCTAGTCCGAGAAAGATTTTGCAATCTTGGTTTGAGAAGATTTTCTTTGCTAGCTGGTTTGCAAGGCCTATTTTTCTTGCTCCAAAACCTGCTTGGCTCATTTGGCTAACTAGGTCTGAAACTTTCATATTTTTGCTGAGTTTTATTGGTTTAATTTTTTCCATAAAATCCTCGCTTTAGTAGTTGAGATTTGAAAGCTTTGATTTTAAGTTCTTTTTTGAGAAAATTAGTTACTTCTTTGATTGGGAATTCTTTGCAAGAGTAGATATCAAGACAGAACCAGGATTTTGCAGGGTAGGTGTGGATTGTGATGTTGCTTTCTGCTAAGAGGATTGTGCCTGTTACTCCGCTTTCTGATTTGTCTTTTGCTTGGTGATACACTACTAAGGGTTCTGATATGGGGGTCATCTTTATTCTTTTTGCCAGTTCAAGAAGAAGTTTTTCAATCATTTTTATATCGTCGAGTTCTGCTTTTGAGCTTCCATCTAAGATTAAATGATTTCCTTGGTTGTGTAGCTTTTTAATTTTCATATTAAATAAGGAGATTTAGTTCACACTAGATTACTTGATTGGGATTGGTAGTGTGTCTGTACCCATAAGATTAGGTCGAAATTTTTGTTTTTAAGGTTTGCTATTTGCTAATTCTTCAACCCTCTTTTTAAATTCATCTAAATCATCAGTCTTAATCCGTGCGCCTGTTGCATCCTGATGTCCTCCGCCGGTTGCATCTTCAAAACCTTCTATTGCTTTTTTTGTTAGCTCTAATACATTTTTTCCTCGCATGGAGATGTTTACTGTGTCTTGTTTTTTGTATGCTACGACTATTATTTTTTCCTTGTGTTTGAAATAGAGCTCGTTTGAAATCTCTGATGACATGCTGATCGGTCCGGCATATGTGAAAAAGAGTAGTTTGTCTTCTTGTTTTTGTGCTTCTGCTTTTTCAAGAAGTTTTGTGTATTCTTTGTTTATTTGGTTGAAGTGGTGGTGGAGATATTTTGTTTGGGGGGTTTCTTGGAGTATGTCCTGGGGGGAGGTTGCTTTTTTCAGGAGTTTCATAAGATTTAGAACATTTGTTGTTGTGTCTTTTAATCCAAAGTTTAGTATCTTGATTGTTTTTCCAATTTCTGTCATGTAGAGGGAGTCAAATGCTGTGAGTTTTGAATTAAAAAGTTCTGGATTTTCTTGTGAGAATTTTTTGGCAAAATCTGGCATATAAACATCTCCAATACAACCGATTATGGCTAACCAGAGGTCTTCTTGTCTATTAAAAATCTTTTGGGCGATATAGGTTGTTGGTTCTGCAGAAGGGTAGGAGTTAAGGTAGATTATTTTGTCTACTATGTCTTTTTCTACTTGAATATTGTGATGGTCTATCCACATAATAGGTAAGTTTTTTTCCAAGACCTGGTTTATGAATTCTTGGCTTACCCTTGGTTTATCCAGGATTACGATTAAATCTGGGTTGAGTTCTTCTACTTTTCTTAGATAGGTGTCATTTAAATCTGGGAAGGACTTTATTGCAACTCCTTTTCCTCTGTCTAGAGATCTTTGGAGAATTAGAAAACTACAGAGTCCGTCTACGTCGTTGTCAAAGAAAAATAAGGGGTTTTGAGATTGTTCTAGGGTTTGTTTTATCTTGTTTAATTGTTCCTGATTTAACATCAAAAAACCTCCTTGCCTGTGAGAATCTGCTCTCTTAAGGTGCTAATTTCTTGTTTGATACTTTCTGGTCTTGTTTTTAAGACTAGTCTTAGCTGGTCTGGGTTTGCTTCTATTATTGCTATGAGGGTTTGAAACTCTTCCACAAGCT
>CAZWNN010000023.1:0-9477 GCA_964635935.1 Candidatus Woesearchaeota archaeon | reverse complement strand
CCGCGGACTGTGTCAAATTCTTTTATCTTATCTTGCGCTTCTTTAATTTCCATCTAAATTCCCTTTTAATTTATCTAGATTATCCTTATCAATATCAAACTCAATATGCTTAATGTCTTGATCTTCACAAAATTTTCTAAGCTTGTCTCTATTTTCAATTATCATTACAGGCTTACCCTGCTTCTCAATCAACCTCTTCAAAACAGCTTCCTTGTCATCTTTTTCTTCATCTTTTGAAAATTCAATAATATCAAACAAATCTCCTGCTCCAAGAAGTCCAAGAACCTCATTGGTCATTTTCTCATTATTAGTTGTGACAAGCGCAAGAGTGTAGGTTCCCTTTAAACTAGCAAAATAATCTAAAACTTCCTGTTTAATGTCAAAATTTTTTTTCAAAAGATTAACAACTCTCTCAAAATAAATATCTCTTCTTTTTTTAATTCTCTGTTCAGGAGTTAAATCAGGCCATGTCTTTGCTATAGACCTCTCAACAATTTCAAAATAATTCTCATTGTCAATCCCGGAAACATTCATTCCGAGATTTTCGGCATGCACTCTCATTCCAATTTCATGAGCCTCTCTCCAAGGTTCAGAACTAATTAGCACTCCTGCTAAACTAACTGCGATTATTGGTTTATCCACCATCTAAACCCAAAACTTAATCCCCCTTAATTTATTGAAATCATTTTCATTAAGCTCTCGCAAATCCTTAAGATCATAATACTTCATTAATATCCTACCAAAACCCGGCCCCCACGCCAGCACAGGAATATGCTTCCCAAAAATCGGAACAGTCAACTCAGGCCTAAACATCCCAGCACCACCAAGCTCCAACCACACTTTTTTCTCATCATGCCAAAAATCAATCTCCAGCGACGGCTCTGTATAAGGAAAATAACCAGGCCTAAACCTAAGTTTTTCATAACCCATTTTCTTAAAAAACTCTTTCAAATAACCAAGCAACTGCCTAAATGTAGCGCCCTCATCAACAACAATTCCCTCTGTCTGCAAAAGCTCAAACCCGTGGCTCCAATCAACAGTCTCATTTCTAAAATTCCATCCCATTGCAAAATATTTAGCAGGAATATTTTTTTCAACATCTTCAGATAATTTCTTTAAAGTTCTAGCAGACAATAATGTAGTGTGTGTCCTTAACAAAACCTTCTTAGCCTCATCTTCTGACCATGAAGACTGCCACCCCTTACTCACGCCCCCAGCCATCACACCTCCCCCCTCGTGCGCCTTCTTCTCTGCCTCAATAAACTTCTTATCTTCAGGCAACTTCCCAATTATATCTTTCAAATAAAAAGTATCCTGCATCTCCCGAACAGGATGGTCTTGCGCAGTAAACAAAGCATCAAAATTCCAAAAACCAGTTGTAGTCAAATCTCCAGTCATCTCTTTAAAACCCATCTCCAACCACACTTTTTTCCCATAATCAATTGCCTGATTAACAAAGTGCCTCTTCCCTCCATAAATTCTCGGAACACCAGAAACAACATCAAACCTGCGAAACTTCTTGCCTTTCCACCCACTAGACTTAATAATTTTCGGAGTCAAAGTCTCAATTAAATTAACATCCAACTTCATCTTAGCAATTTTCTCACCAAGAACAGTAAGTTTAGCAGAAACTTTTTTCTCATCTTTTACCTCTACAATATTTTTCCTAGACCTCAAATTCTGAAGTGCAAGTTTTTCAACAGCTTCTAAAGAATCAACATCCCTCGGCAAACTCTCTAAAAACTGCTCCTCAAGCATCTTCTTAGTAATTTCATCTTTACTAGTAGTTAACAAAACCCGCCCCCGCTTAATTTCAACAACAGCTTTTCTCTTCAAAACCCCTACAGCAATCTTCGCCTCATTATCATTCAACCCAATCTTCTTAATCTCCCCAAGTAAAACAGTCCGCTTCTTAGCCAACTCCAGCAACAACCTCCTCTCAGGCAAACCCTTCTTCAAATAATAAATCCCATTAATTCCAGCGATAACAACAGTCTTAGTATCCTCCTTTATTTCTACTAATTTCTTCTTTTTAAGAAATTCCAAAGCCCTTAGTGTGGTTGTTTTATCTGTTTGCGCTTGTTGGGATATTTCATCTAAGACTACTAATTCCTTGGAAATATGAGGTAAAACAGCTCTCTCAATCGGAGAAAGAGCTTCTACTATCTTTTGCTCATCAGCCATGAATTGATTAGAAATTGTGTATATTTAAGATTTTGGTATTGGAAAATTATCCAGCAAAACTTTCTAAATATTTACTAATCATACTATCAGCACATCTTAAAAAATCTGGAATCTCAGCGGGGAATACAGTTTGATTAACATCACAGCAAAGATTAAAAGAAATTGGGTTTGCTTTACCAGCCACACTTTTTGTTTCTATACCCGCACTAAACTTTCCTCCACACCCAACAGTCTCTCCGCATTTTCCAATTACTTTAAGTAAATCCCCCACTTGCACTAATTCTTCTCCAGTATTTGCAACCTGTCTGCTATAATGTAATCTTAAGTAATGCTGTTGACCATGAATTGAAAGCATCTGTACTGCGGTAGTATTATTTGGCAAGGTAAAATTTGCTTCAATATATTTAGGAACAAAACCAGCTGGATTATTTTCTTTTCCTGCAGGAAAAGCAGAAGAAGAAACTTCAAAAGGCATATAACCATAATTAAAACCAAAATCTTGAAAAGCCTCCTGCAAAGATTTAATTGCCTTTCTTGCATCACTAATCTCCTCACCAGTATATTCATCAGGAGGACATCGTAAATCAATCCTAAAATCAGGCCTTTCTAAAACAGACTTTCCCCTTCCAGCAAGTCTAGCAAGTTCACGATGCATAAATCTATATCTTTAGAACCTTTATAAAAAAATGTGTGATTCAAAATATATATTCCCCTACCTGGTTTTGTCACATTTTAAGATTTTGGATATAGCTGTTTTAATGCAATAATATTTATAAACAACCTACTTTTCAAGAATTAATGCAGAGAAGAGTAATTAAACCAACCCCAGACGGATTGGGTTTTAAAATTTTGGAAACATGTCCCGCTCCATTTAATTTTCGTAGATATCCGCAGAATCGAGGAGTTCCCAAATCACGTATTGAATTCTTAGCAGAGGGATTTGTGTACGATTGTAGGAGACCAATGGATTATGGAGAAAGATGTAACTTAAATTGGATAGAACCTCATTCATCTGTTTATTTCGAATATGATCAGCGCAAAAAACTATTTCTTTCAAAAACAGACCCTGTAACTTCTAGAGGAGCCGTACTATCTCCAAAAGCATTGCTCGGCAATAAAAAAATTAGTTCAATAAAATTTGGATTAGATACACAAGAGTCTTATGAAGCCTTACAAGGATTATATAATAGTCTAAGGAAAGAGCATTATATTCCAACAGAGGGTTCTTTCGTATTTTCCGCAAATCATTTGGGCAATCCTTCATCAACATTAGTATGGTCTCCTGAAAGAACCATATTAAATGGTCCTGCTATAGAATCCGATACTCTTTCAGCAACACGTACTAGAGACTTATTGCACTGGTTTGAAACACTTAGACCAAGCACTTAATACAAAACCCGATGCACCGCATCTAGTTCTTTTTTATGATTAGCTCTTATTTTCTTTAAATCGCCGTTGGTTAGAACCGATAAAACTTCTTCACCAGCCAGCACTTTAGGCATAATTACATAATCTGCACCAGCATCATAAAGCTCTTTTGCCTCGCTGATTCTAGTAGCTGTAACAATTACCTGCACCCCGCTATTAACCCCCTTTGCTTTTCTAAGTAGCCAGATATTATCATCAAAATTAGGAACAGTACTAATTATCTTTTTGAGCTTACTTAACTCAATACTATTAAGAACTTCTATACTTCCTAAATCCCCATAAATACAAGAGACCTTTTTCCTAACAAGTGCACTGATAATTTCCGGGTTGTAGTCTAATACAAGAAGCTTATCCTTGCTCTTTTTTAATAACTTTTTAAGAACAATGCTCCCCATCCTATGTGCTCCAATTAACAAAATAGATTTTTGTTTTTTATCAGTATAACAAACTTCCTCGTTAATTGGTAAAAATTTAAAAGAATTTATTGGTTTGTTGAAAAATTTATGAAGATACTTTTTATAATCTACAAAATAAGGTGTTAGGGCCATAGTAACTATTGTCGCCAGGATTATGGTTGACAAAATAGGTTTGTCAATAATTCCTAATGAAAAACCAAGCATACCGATTATTAGTGAAAATTCCGAAAGTTGTGCAAGAGTTATAGAAGTTAAAAAACTGGTTTTAGGCCGATATGCAAAAATTCTTAATAACAAAAACGTTACAATAGGTTTTAGAATAATCGCCCCAACAAGTAGGAAAATTAGCAAGTTAATCTGTGCGCCAATTCCATTGAAAACAATTTGCATTCCTAAGGCAACAAAAAACAAAATCGCAAAAAAATCTCTCAACGGAGAAATCCTAGATTCCAGTTCAAGTTTAAATGGAGAATTCGCAAGACTTACACCAGCAATAAAAGCACCAATAACAATTGAAAGCTCAGCAACCCAGGTTAAGACTACAAACACAAACAAAACAGCAAGAGCAGAAAGCAGCAACAATTCTGTTGAACGTGCTGCAAATTTAAATAATCTATTTAAAACAAATGTCTGAAGCAAGACCGCGATGCCTAAGATAACTAGCAGTTTTATAACTGCAATTATTATCGGAACTGCTGTAAAACTTCCAGCCATAAAAAGAGCAATTGCAATTATAGCAACTAAATCCTGTAATAATAAAATCCCAAGAACCAACCGGCCATGCATTGTAACCAACTCCCCGCTGTCAGATAATAGTTTAACATCAACCATTGTAGAACCAAAACCCAAAATCACACCAATATAAACAGCCTGAAGAACCTCGAGATTAAGCCAATTAGCAAGTAATAAGGTAACCCCAAAAATAAGTGCAATCTGTAAAATTCCAATGAAAACAATTTTCTTTAAATTAGCCTCTTTAATTTTTTTAAATGAAATTTCCAAACCAGCAAAAAACAATAAAAAGGCAATGCCTATTTCTGAAAATGCATAAACTAAACTGACATTTCTAACAAGTCCTAAAACAAGAGGCCCAATCACAAGACCAGCCAAAACATAAACAGGAATCAACGGCTGTTTTAACATCTTAGCGACAAATGCAAAAATCGCACTAACTATCAAAATAATAGCAATATCAAAAATAATTAACTGCTCTGCAGGAAGACTTGCAAAATTCGCAGATACCCCTGCAAAAAAATCAACTGCAAAATCAGCTATTGTTTCTAATACCATTCTCACCTCTATTTACTTATGTTTTTTTGGTTTTTATAGCTTTCTCCGAGAAAGCTGTAAACATGAAGCAAAATTTAATTTTGCTACTTTTTGTTTGTTTGTTTTGGCTTTTCAAAACTTAAGTTGTTCCAGATTGAATAAAAATATTGCTTAAACGAATCCACAAGTTGTTGAGAGTGAATTAAAAAACAAATAGGTGCATCCGCTTCCCAGGGGGTAAGTGCTACTTTATCCCGAAAAATTGAAATATTCACTGGTATTGGAAAATCAACAAATTTAATAGATTTCCCTTGCCATTTCTCTGTAAAAAGAAACTGTTTAATTTCTCGTGGGGCAAGACCCTTAACCACAATTTTCCGTCTCTCCCTCTCTTTTTGATAGTCTAATTTATAGAAATTATAAGCTTTTTCAATCTCTTTTGAAACCTTGGAATAAAATGAAAAAAATAAAAATTCATCACCTTTTTCAGAATCTTCAATCATCTTGTAGTACATATTTTGAAACCCCTTAAAACCTCTATAAACCTCCGCTTCCTGTTTTGAAATTTGCTTTTGCCGTTCTAAAAGACTTGGCAGAATTTCTTCAAACTTCCTCTTTTTTTCATTAATAAACTTAACAATATTGTTAGGGTCTGTAGCAGAATACTCTCTCACCCCCCCCCCTTTTTAACAAAGGATATAAACCCTTTTTCAACCAGTTTTGGGAGAGTAGCATGCACAACTGAGTTTTGTAATCCTGTTTTTCTCATAATTGGACCAGCGGTACCAATCCCAAGTTCAAGCAACGCTAAATATATCTTAATTTCAGAGCTTGTTAGCCCAATATCTTCTAAAATTGCCGTCTCCATGGTTTCATAATAGATCAGGGGTATTTAAGTCTTTTTATTGTCCTCTAAAATTGGAGGATAATTGTTTAAATAGTATAACTATTATTTAGTTACAACAAAAACAAGTAACAAACTAAAATGAAAAAAACAAGACAAAAAATAGCAAACACAGGGAGGGCAATTGCCCTCTTAGGAGCTGCAGCTCTTTCAGCTCTAACCGGAGGTGGTTGCGGATTTCCAGAAATAAAAACTCCTACAATCAGTGGAAAGGCAACAGTAGTGCATCCAAGACAAGGAGATTCAATTGAAAGAGTAGAGGGATTTGTAAAAAACCTCCCATATAATTCAGATGTCTTCTTATTGAACGAAGAGAGAGCAAGGGCAAGGTTGTCAAAAGTAAGATTAAGTGCCTATCCACTGCATAATAATAATGTTGGATTAGGCGGAGCAGTTCAGTATGTAAGTGGAAGCAGTTTTAGATCTCATCATGAATCAGGCCCAAGTGCCTATATTCAAGGAAAACCAACCCAAAACTCCTTTGGAAAGTTAACTGGATGGTATTTTCCAGAAACAAACACAGTTGATTTCTACGGACTTTTGGATACCAAAAGATTCTATGCAGATGTTCTTGGAGCTCACAACACAAGAACAAAAGCAACCTGGGTAAGGCCGGGGTTAGATTATAAAATAAGCAAAAATTGGTCTATTGGGGTAGAAGGAAAGTGGGTTGGGAAAAATGGAAAATTGAAAAGAGATTATGCTGGAGTGCGAGCAGGATTTAGGTTTTAACGCTAACAGCCCAAGCAACCACCCCACCACCCACCCCAAAAACTAAACCACCCCAATCAATAAACATTCTTCCGATGCCGAACATTCAAAACAACAACAATTAACTTATTTTCAATTACTGTATAGATAGCACGATAATCTCCAATTCTCAAGCACCTTAACCCAGCCAAATTTCCAATCAAAAACTTGCATTTTCTAGGATTCGTCTTTAATTCGTCTATTTTTTTAATAATTCTTTCCCGGGTGGTTTTATCAAGTTTTTTAAGAAAATTCTCCGCAGGCTTTTCAAAACTTACTTCATACATTTATCCCCAGCTCTTTTTTAAGTTCGTCCATAGTTATCCCATAATTTCCTTTTTGCATCTCAACCATTGCTTCTGCTAGTCCAGCCATCATCTCAGGATCAGAGAGAACCTCAATTGTTTCTATCAAACTTTCTCTGTCAGCCTCTTTTGGAGAAAAATTTTCCATCAACCGCAAGATAAGTTCATTATAAGTTTCTCTATGATGGACCTTTAACTTGTCAAGTTTATCTTTCAAACCTTTATCAATTTGTATTGTGGTTATCATCTTCTATACTACACTATAGTGCCCCATAGTTTATAAATCTTTTGTTGCTGTTGAGATATCTAATTAGAATCCAAAAAAGTCTTGACCAAAAATAAAAACAACTTACAATCAACACCAAAAAACAGGTGTAAAAAATACCAATAAATTGGTAAAACAAGCAATAGAAAAGTATAAAAATACCAAAAAACTAGTATATCTATGAAAAAAATAAATTATCTGTTTAAAGCAAGAAAAATAAGCAGGATAGTAGAAACAGAAAAAGAAAGATACCTAAACTTTTTTTCTAATTCTTATAAGGAAAATTTTAAACACTGCGAGTTTGTAATTTCTAATTTTCCAAGATGGAGCATTATTTCAGGATATTATGCTATGCACGATTTAGCTAAATTATTTTTAGCAGATAAATTCTCCTTAAAGATTGATTTTAATGTCCACCAAACATTAATAGAAGTTTTCAATGAATTAATAAAAAACAAGGAATTAGGGAAAATGTTAAATCTTGGTTATAATGAATTAATAAAACTGCTAAATGATTTAGCAACAGCAAGAAAGCAGAGAACAAAAGTCCAGTACTATACTGGAACTAAGTTCATGAAAGAAAAATACAAAAAAGAAGCTAAACTATTTTTAGAAAATACAGTTATACCTTTTATAAATAAAATAAAAAAAGAAAAATGATAATAAACTTAATTAATAAAAATCTTATGAAAATTTTGTTATTTTTAGCAATAAGTCCTGGGAGCAAATACTCTAGAAAAGAAATTAAAGAAAAAACAGAGATGAATAATCTTCCATTAGATTTGTCATTAATAGAATTAATAAATTTTAAATTAATTAATCAAAAAAATAAACTTTATTATATTAATTTGGAAAATCAAATTGTCAAACAATTATTAGAGGAAATTAAAGAATTAAAAACCTTGCCTTTGAAAATTCAATTCATACTTCTTGATTTTATCTCAAACACAGTAAAGCTTCGCGGGATAGAAAATATAATTCTCTTTGGAAGCTACTCAAAACTAATTTATTCTGAAAAATCTGACATAGATATTGCGGTAATTACAAAGAAATTAGATGAAACTACAAATAAAAAAATTTCAAAGATTGCAAATAAATTAAGTAAGAAATATAAAAAGGAAATTCAAGAACACTTTTTTACACAAGAAGATTTACAACATAAAAAAGACCATTTAATAAAAGATGTTTTAAAAAATGGAAAAGTTTTAATTTAGATTATTTTTTAGATACATTCTGGGTGCTAAATCAGATGTCTAATCTAAACCAAAGGTTAAAATAATCATTATTAATAAACTAATATACTATCTTGAAGTTAGATTGTTTATCTTTAAAGCTATTGCGGAAATTTAGCATTGTCTTATAAACTATTGTGCTAAATTTCTGTTAGATTTTAGCTACTTTGGATTATGAATACTTAGGAATAGTATTTAGTCTTATTTAATTTAGATTTAAGCTTAATCTTCCCATGACTAGTTTTATAACCCAACTTATTCAACATTTTTTTCATTCTTTTAAAATAGTTTATAGTATCATCAATATCTTCAAACCAAAGATTAGCATGAGATTCAATATCCTTAACTAGTTTCTTTTTTGAGAATAGAATTTCAACACAACCATTTGGAAGTTTTTTATAACCAGTTATTTTATGTCTCTTAACTTTCTTAGATTCAATAGCAAATAATCCTCCATCAAAAAAATCAACACTCTTGTCTTTCAAATTAAACTTAGCACAGCCATTTTTTTCTACCCACCCCTTTACTATTTTTTTCTTGTTCATATTATTCAACTGCCTCCTTAACTTGTTGTGAACTCATCCCCAAACTAAAACCAAAAGCCCGCAATGAAACCAAATCATCACCCCCCCAAATCAAAATCTTACAACCAGCCTTCCTGCACACCCTAACATTCTGCATAATCCTACCTAATCTCAAAGCCTTTTCCTTTCTATCTTTCAGT
>CAZWNN010000022.1:0-10182 GCA_964635935.1 Candidatus Woesearchaeota archaeon | reverse complement strand
GTGGTGTTGATTTTATAATATTTTCAACACAATAATACTTAAAAACAATAGATTAAGAATTTTAATATGAGAGTTATACTTGTTTATCCTAATGATAGAATGGATACTTTAATACCAATCGGGCTTTCTGTTTTATCTGCGCATTTGAAGACTGCTGGACATGATGTTAAGTTGTTTGATACTACTTTTTATGATACTGGCAAAGAAACCGGGGATTTTTTTAGGGAGAGCATGGGACAGGTTATTAAAGTTGATTTGGAAAAATATGGTGTTAAGAGAATAAAAATTAGCCAGGAAGAACTTTGCCATAAGTTTAGGCAGGAGGTTTTAGATTATAATCCTGGATTGATTTGTTTTTCTGTTTTAGAAATGACTTTTGATCAGGGGCTTGAACTTGCAAAGGCAATCCAGGATATTAATGTTCCGAAGATTTTTGGTGGAGTTTATCCTACTTTTTCTCCGAGAATTGTTTTAAGGGAACCTGCAATAAATATGATTTGTGAGGGAGAGGGGGAAGAGATGCTTCCTGAATTAGCAACTGCTTTGGAAAATAGAGAGGATATAAGGAAGATACTTAACTTAACGGTGAAACAAGATGGGATAATATATCGTTCTGGAGAGATT
Organism: Candidatus Woesearchaeota archaeon; assembly: GCA_964635935.1. Taxonomy (GTDB): domain Archaea; phylum Nanobdellota; class Nanobdellia; order Pacearchaeales; family GW2011-AR1; genus CAZWNN01. Next base: position 9,558 of record CAZWNN010000022.1, on the reverse strand, counting down.
ATTAAATTAGAGGACCTTCCAACAGGAGATAATATTTATGGAGAAAAAACTGGTTTACGAAGACCTTTGGTTAATATGGCTAATAAACTTTTAGAGCCTGATTATTCTATTTATGATGATGGAAGATTTTACAGAAAAATGGGTGGGAGGGCTGTGAGAACTGCTGGTGTTGAGCTAAGCAGGGGTTGTCCTTTTTCATGTGGTTTTTGCTGTACCCCGATGTTAAGATACCAGCATAAAGTTGGAAGAGAAAAGTATAGTAAATATTCTGGTATTGATTTGGAAACCTTGAAGTGTTCTGACCCCCACCATAGGGAAAAACCAATTGATAAGTTTATTGAAGAAGCGAAATCAGCTATAGAGAATTATAAATTTGAATATTTCTTTTTTACTGATGAGAGTTTTTTATCAATGAGTGAAGAAAGATTTTGGGAGTTTATAGAGAAATATAAAAAGGAAATTGGGTTGCCTTTTTTTATTGAGACTAGGGCTGAAACTGTTCGTCCTGGTTATGCAAAAGCTCTAGAAGAAGCAGGGTGTGATGGGATTGCTATTGGAATTGAAAGTGGAAGTTTGAGGGTAAGAAAAGAATTACTAAATCGTTTGATGAGTAATGATGTCATAGTAAAAGCTTTTAAGGAATTTGAAAAAACAAAAATAAGAATTTCTGCTAATAATATAATTGGTTTTCCAGGAGAGACAAGAGAAGATATTATGGATACTGTTGAAATTAATAGGCAGATTAATCCAGACAGTATTGTTGTTAATGCATTTAGACCTTATTCTGGAACAGAACTAAGAAAAAAATGTATTGAAATGGGATTAATTCCAAAAGAGGAGAGGGTAGAGGATAATCGTGTTTATGGAGCTTTTAACAATGGGGTTTTGTCTGGAGAAGAAATTGAAGGAATAAGAAAAGTATTTAATCTTTATGTAAAATTTCCTAAAGACCGATGGAGCGAGATAAGAAGAGCTGAAACTAATGAAGAACTTCGACAAAAACTTATTAAAGAGTATCAAGAAAAGAATATGCTTCATAGGGAAAAAGAACAAGAGGAAAATCACAAGAGGAAAATCTTTGTTCTTGGAATTGATGGCGCAATGCCTGAAAAAATTTTTGAGGAATGGTTAGATGATTTGCCAAATATAAAAAAATTAATGCGGGAAGGGTGTTATGCTAAAATGAAGAGTACAATTCCTCCTTTGTCAGTTACTGCCTGGACTTCTATGACTACTGGGAAAAAACCTTCAGATCATGGGATTTTTGAGTATCTTTATAGAAATAGGGAGAATGCTCTGCCTGGGAAAATGGATTTAGTTTCTTCTTTTAGAGTGGAAGATAAACGTATTTGGGAGCTTGCTGGCGAGAGCGGTAAAAAAGTTATTTCTTGTTTTGTTCCACTAACATGGCCTGCAAAACCTTATGATGGAATTTTAATTAGTGGGGCTCCTGCGATTATTGAAAATAAAGAGAAAAAATTTGCTTGTCCTCCTGAACTTGAAAAAGAAATTGAAGATGTTTTAGGAAAAGACTTTATGGTTGATATAAAATTCTTTAGGGATTTGACAAAAAAGGATATTTTAGAAAAAATAAGAGAGACTACTCAGATGCATATTGATATTATGAAATATTTGTTAACTAACAAAGAATGGGATTTGTTTTTTGGGGTCTTGATTGGGAGTGATAGGATGAATCACAGCTTTTGGAAATATTGTGATGAACAACATAGAAAATATGATCCTAATTCAGAGTTTAAAAATTCTTTAAAAGATTATTATGTTTTTTTAGATAGGGAATTAGGAGAGATGCTCAAACTGCTTGATGAGGATACTCTTGTTATTGTTCTGTCAGACCACGGATTTACAAGAATGCATACGAGGGTTAACTTAAGTGATTGGTTAATTAAAGAAGGTTATTTAGTTTTGAAAGCTGGGGTAGATATTATTTCCCCTGTAAAATTAGAATATGATATGATTGATTGGACAAGGACAAAAGTTTTTGCAATTGGAGCTTATGATGGTCAGGTTTTTATTAATTTAAAGGAAAGAGATGTTGGGGGTGTTGTTGAGGTAAATGATTATGATTCTCTTGTAGATGAATTGGAAATAAAATTGAAAAATATATCTGGAGATGATGGAGCTGTTTTAGATACAAAGATTTTCAAGAAAAAAGATTTTTTCAGAGGAAAGAAAGAAGATTTAGCTCCAGATATTGTGATTTACTTTGACAATATGCATTATGGTGCTAATACCTCTTTAATTGGTAATCCAACATTATGGTCTCTTTCTACTGCTATGGGGAGTGATGATGCAACTCATGCTGAAAAAGGAATTTTTATAATGAATGGAGATAATAGAAAAGGAAATATAGGAGAAATTAATATTTTAGATATTGCTCCTACGATTCTGAGTGAGTTAGGTGTTAAGGTTCCTGATGATTTAGAAGGGAAAGTTGTTGATTGATTTTATTTAAATTCTTTTTTGGTTTTGTTTGTTATGTAATTGTATACTTGTGATAGTTTAACATGGGAGGGAATTTTTTTATATATTAAATCAGAGATATCAAAAAACATGTGGAAGATTATTCCAATTAACATCCATAAAAAGATTTGGTGGTTGAAAGAGAGTAAAAAGATTATGACCCAAAATTCAATTCCGTGCAGGAAAAATTGGGGATATTTATATTTGGATTTTTCTTTTTTGCTTAATTTTTCCCATCTTTTTTTTCTCTGCATTGACCAGTTCCAGAATTTTATTGGACTTAAGTCTTTTTCAAGATAAACATATCTTAGATAGTGGTCAATATCAATTAGTATTGAGGAGAGAAAAACTATTGTTCCTGCAAGCAGGGAGAATTGAAAAAAATAAATGAGGATGTACGCAAAGACAAATCCGAAAAGAAGGTGCCATTTAGGTAACATTTTAATCTTCCATCTGTTTAATTATATCTGCGAAAGCTGGTCTTGTGATTAGGACGCCGACAAGAAGGCCTATTAAAGTCATGAAGGCGAAACCTTTTAGCAGGCCTGCTGAAACTGCGCCGATTCCCATGAATGCGAGCCAGCCTGTTAGAGGAATTAGAGCTGCGAGAGTTGTTAAGAATGCTGTGATAATAATTCTAAAGGCGTTTTTGATTCTTTGTTTTAGGGATTCTTCTCTCATATGTGATTCATCTAAAATGATTAACTGGCTGTCTATTCCTGTACCAATAGCTGCGATTATTCCTGCAATTGCTGGGAGGTCCAGAGTTAGGACTTGCCTAAAAAGTGCTGCGAACCCTAAAATAATTAGAACTTCTGAAAGAGAGGTTAAGACTAGTGCTAGTGAAATTTTTATTTTTCTGTATCTGATGAAAACTAGAATTGAGACTGCGAGAATTGCAAATACTGCTGCTTTTAAGATTTGCTTTGTAAAATCCTCTCCTAGATTTGGAGAAATTCTATCGAGTTTTTCAATTGTTAGTTTAAATGGGAGAGAGCCTGTGATTAAAACTGTTTGGAGTTTTTTCATATCAGCTTTTGCTGCTTCAAGTGCTTCTTGTCTTGTTGGTCCTGAGCCTGAACCAGAAATCTGGATTTGGGTTGCTACTTTTCCTTTAAGGTCTTCGCCAATGTTTAGAGAATCTGTTTGAACACCATCAAGAAAAAAATCAATTGTTTGATTTAGATATTTCCCTCCACTTGAAATATTTACTTCAAGATTTTTTGTAATATCTGCGTGTCTTTGTGCTGCTTCTTCACTTAGAAAAATAACAAATCTAAAATTGCATGCTTCTCCGCCTTCAACTACAAAACACTCTGTAACCATTGCATCTTGCCCTGTTCTCCCGACGTAAGTTATGTCTTCGTTTCCACCTCTGAAAACTGTTTGGTTTCCAATTTTTGCTTCAAAAACTCCTTGTTCTGCAATTAACTTTTCTAAATCTGAAGGTGATGAACCTGCAATTTCAATTTTCATAAACTTTTCTCCGGATAATCCTTGGACTTTTGTGAGGATTACATCACTTAATCCGTAAACATTTAGTCTTTGCTGGGAAACTGCAATTAAATCATCAAGCTGGGTATCTGTCAGTGGTTGGTCTGCTTTTACTAAGGCTCTTGCTCCGCCCTGCAAGTCAAGACCTGTTTTGATTCTTGTATTTGGGATTTCTTCTAAAGTTATGTGAGTTATAATTTCGGGGGTGTAGAGGTTAATGAACTCTCCTTGGTTTGTTGTTATTTCTAATCTAGCGGTTTCATTTAAATTTATATTTGAGAAGACTTGCATTGCTTGTGAATAATCTTCAAGAGTTTTTATCTCCTGGCTGTTAATGTGGGTGAGTTTCATTCCTTGTCTTAGGCCGTCGTTGAAGATTGTTGTATTTGTTCCTACTGATTTTACTAAAACACCTTCTTGTAAAAATAAAGGAGGGATTGAAAAAATTGCAAGAAGCGACGCTGTTATAAATGCAATCCAGAGCCAGATTTTCCAGGTTAGTTTAATCATTTTATTTTCCTCCTGATTCAACAAACCATTTAATCATTGATGCATTTGTAATCCATGTATTGAACAAGTCAAAACACAGACCTATAATTAAAATTGAAAAAATTTGGTTGAGAACTGTTCCAAAAGAATAGACTACAATTAGTGCTGCTGTGACTGCAATTATAGAGGTTAGGGTCATTGTTGTTCCTGTCTTGAATGCTGAGAGAAGTGCTTCATCTGAGTCTTGGAGGCGTTTTAACATTCTGGTTGTTAGTAAAATATCTGTGTCAACAGAGTAACCAATAAGCATTAAAAATGCTACAAGTCCTGCTGTTGAGATTTTGAACCCGAGGATGTTTACTAGAGCGAGGGTCATGATAATGTCTGCAAATGCTGAGAGCATTACTGCAAATGCTGGGACTGAGTTTTTTATGTAGATATAAATTAGACTGACTGCAAAAATTAGAAAGATTATAATCGCGAGGTAGAAATTTATAGTTAGGAAAAACATTCCTAAGAAGAATCCTAAAAAAATGTTAATTAAAACAACCCAGAATTTTATTTTCCCGCGTTTTGCAAAAATTAGAAAGACTACTGCAGCCATCCAGAAAAATGCGAGAAGAACTGCGACAATTAGTTGTTTGTAAAATTGCTCGCTCAGGGCTGCTGAGGTTGTTTCCTGACTTGAATTTTTTTCATTTAGTGGTTCTCCGATAAAAGACTCAAGTTCTTGTTTTAGCAGGTCTGCCTGGTCTTCTGGGGCTGTAATTACAAGTCTATTTTGTTTTCCTGTATTATCTGATAATGCACGAATGTCAAAGCTTGAAACTTTATCTGTGAGATGCTCTTCTAGTTCTAAAATAGAAGCTTGTGTAAAAATAGTTATTGTTGTTCCCCCGGTCAGACTTACATCTCTGTAAATAATGTCTTTGTTTTGAGCATAGAAAACTCCGAGATATATGAATGATAAAAGTAAAACTATTGCAGGCAAAACTAAGAGTTTTTTATAGTTTTTGTCATACCAGTTTTTGAATTGCATGTTTCCTCTTGGATGCGCGGACTGGGATTCGAACCCAGATAGCGAGCTTGGAAGGCTCGGAGTCTAGCCATTGACCTATCCACGCCTATCTTGAATACATTTGAAACTTTTTTAAATGTTTGTTATTTGATGGTTTAATCAGTTTAAAAAAATACCTAATTTGCTCCTGATTATATATGAATAGATTTGCTCTATTGACACAAACTGAAAACCCCATTGATCTAAGGGCTTCGGCAATCTCTAGCAGAAATCTTTTATCAGCATTGCTAAGGTTCACAACTAAATCTTTTTTTCTACGAATATAAATAGAACCATCTGTATCAAATAACCCTCTAAGGTATGAAATCAAGAAAGATTTGGAATTCTTGATAGATTCTGGGATTTTTAGTTTTCCAATCTTGTTTCCCTTTGGAAGGCCGTAACTTTCTGTGAGTAATTTAGACAATTCTGTTGAATACGTTCTAAGTTTAATTTTTGTTGGTTCATGAAAAAAGGTAAAATTCAATCTGAAGGTTTTTTCACAGAGGCCTTTTAGATAAATTAGATAATCTTTTTCTCTTGCATCACAAACAATACAAACTTCTTTTCCGCATTTGGAGATATGACCATCTCCATTTAAGGCCCCAAATATTTCTGCTAATTTTATATTTACTTTAATCTTAGGTAAATTTTTCTTAGTATACTTTTCCTTGTTAATTTTTTCAAGATTGTTTGTACTTATTCTTACTATTTTATTCCATTTATCAAAGAGGATTTTTGGGAGATCATAACGTCCTGAAAGATAATTGAAAAACATTGTTCTGCTAATTTTATATTTTGGATAAAATTTTTCCCAAGATTTATTTATTTTATTTTTTAGTTTATTAAAAAAGAGTTCCCTTTCTTTATTAGAAAACTTAATAAAAATTGGCATTAAAGATTAGGGCAGATGAACTATTTAAAAGTTTCTATTTGGTTCTACCACTGAACTACCCACACATAATTTACTTAATAATGTTGGATTTTTAAAGATTCTTAGAAAGATAAAACGCCCGAGACAGGACTTGAACCTGCGACCCCGTCCTTGCTCCGAAACGCGAAGCTTTTGGAGCAATTAAAAGCTCCTGCTTTTGTTTAGGAGGGACGTGCTCTAATCCAAACTGAGCTACCCGGGCTTAAAGAATGCAGGGAGTAGGATTCGAACCCACGAACTCACTAAGAGACGGGATCTTGAGTCCCGCGCGTTTGACCACTTCGCTACCCCTGCTTATATAATGAATAAGGATTTAATTTCTTTTTAAGTATATCTTTTCTCTGATTTATATTTGTATATGGCGGACAAAAACCGAATTTTTTCCAAACTAAATATCTTGTCGTGTGCTTTGGATTTCCTGGGATTATTTCTTTGAAAAACCTATGAACTCCTTTTATTTCATTTATTCTAACTATATGAACATCATTATTATTGCGATTTTTTGAAAGACCTTTCCTTAAACTCCTAAATGTACTCCTATAACCTAACCTATCTAATACTTTTTTTAATTGTTCTTGGAGATTAAAAGAAATACTAGAAAAATTAATTCTTGCCTTAACATGATATTTTGCATTAAATTTGTTTGCATATTTTGTATAATCTTTTTGGAAGAAAATACTACCACCAGTATCAAATAAACCTCTAACAAAGGACTTTAGGATACTTTTATTAGAATTTAGAATCCACTTAGGAATTTTTGCAGAAAAAGATTTTGGACCTTTTGGTAAATCTAAATCTAAGAATCGTTTAATTATTCTTTTTTTATAAATAGAGATTCCATAAACTCTCCAGTAAGGAAAACTTCTTGGTTTTACCTTGACAAATAAATCACTGATTAATTTAGAAATACGGAAATCATAATAGTCTTTATCTTCGACTTGATCTCCTGCTAAGAATAATCCTTTTTCATTTGATTGAATCCATCCATCTCCAATAATTGCTCCACATAATTCAGCAATTTTTTCTTTATCTTTAATCTCACCCATTTTAAATTAAGAGATTTAGAAATTTAAAAATCTTTTGATAACGTATCGTTAGATTTATAAACCTAGAAAGAGGGATAATTTTGAGACGGCCATAATGATTTGGTAACACCTGTTCCCATTCCGAACACAGAAGTTAAGCATTTCATGTTTTATGCAGTACTGCCCCTGGGTGGGAAACATAAAAGCTGTCTTGCTTTTTATTATATTCTTCATCACAATAATAATTAAAAGGGGTTTGTGATTAAAGCACTTATGTCCAGAGATGATTGTGTAACCGGTCAAACTTTACAACCAGTACACGTTGAAATTGCGAGAGGGAGTGAACCTCAGGAGTGGAGGGTAGCTGTAAATGTTTCTACTTTTGAAGATTGTTTTGGTTATTTAATCGCAAGCAGTGATCAACATGGGCTAGTAACTCCTACAAAATTAGATTATATGGTTTATGGTGTTGTTGGGCGTCCAGTTTCTGGGGGGGGGTAGAGCATATGCTTATGTCAATATTGGTGAACCTCCAATAACAAGAACACTGATGGGTTATATTCCTGGGAGTGTATTAGAAGAAAAACTTCCAAAACTATTAAAAGATTAAAACTTCTTAAACTTATTAACCAGCTCTATAAGATCAACCTGTCCGAGGAAAACTGCTCTGCAACAGTATCGTTCGATTCCGAGGTCATCGAGAACTTTTTTTGGTGCTTCGCCTACTTGGACACGTTCTTTGTATTGTTTCCAGAGGTGGGCGAGTGGTTTGCCACAACTGAAACATCTAATTGGGATTATCATATTATTTTGTCTTGAAATAGGTTTAAAAAACTTGCTATCTTCGTTCTTATAGGAACATTTATAAACTTAAGAGTAGTGACAATACTAAGATGAAAGCATGCGGAGAAACAGCAATAATTTATGCATGGCAGAGAGAGGTTAGACCTCGGGAAATGCCTGTAAAAACTGCTGAAGGATATGCACTTGCAAATGGGAGATTACTCTCTGTGCATGTTTTTGAAAATGGACATATTCCAGAAAATGAGAAAATACTTGATGTTGGTATTGGGTTGGCAGAGGAGATGAGGGAAAGGGGATTTGAAAGATGTAGAGTTGTAAATGGAAATTTTTGTAATGAATCTGAAGGAGATTATTTTGAAGTTTCTCCTGTTTCTGATGAAAGGATTTTAGCACTGAGAGAAGGATTAATGGGGGGAGGGGTGGAGGTTTTGTAATGGAACAAGAATATATAGATAGAAGAGAAATTTTAGGAACTTCAGGATTAATGATCGCTCTAGGAGAACCTCTTGTTCCTCCTGCAAGATTTTTCAATAGACATATTATAAATAATATAGATACTGTAAAAAAATTTTTAATATGGTATAGAAATGAAAAAGAAGATATTAGAGAGGCTTTAAAAGATTCTACTGAATTACAAAAAGCAGGATATCACTTAGGTAAATTAATTGGTTATGGTTCCTGGGTTTTTGGAGGGTGGCTAGCTTGGAAATTTCTTAACCTCTACATAAAATGAACGAAATCATAAAACTGCAAAATGTTTGTAAGAATTTTCAAATGGGAGATTCTGTAGTTCATGCAGTTGAATCTATTGATTTAGATATTAAGAAAGGGGATTTTATTGCAATTGTCGGTCCTTCTGGTTCAGGCAAATCAACAATGATGAATCTTGTTGGTGCTCTTGATTTAGCTACAGAAGGAGAGATTTATTTAGATGGTCAGGATATTGAGCATTTGGAAGAGAGTGAGCTTGCGCAGATTCGTGGTCGGAAGATTGGTTTTGTTTTTCAGACTTTTAATTTGATTCCTACTCTGACTGCGCTTGGGAATGTTATGCTTCCAATGATGTTTCAGGATTATACAGAAGATGAGAGAGAGGAAAGAGGTAGGAAATTGTTAGAAGATTTAGGAATGGGGCATAGGCTTGAGCATCTACCTCCTGAATTGAGTGGTGGGGAGAGGCAGAGAGTTGCGATTGCTCGTGCACTTGCAAATAATCCTGATGTGATTCTTGCTGATGAACCAACTGGAAATTTAGATACAAAAACAGGAGATGA
>CAZWNN010000021.1:0-11221 GCA_964635935.1 Candidatus Woesearchaeota archaeon | reverse complement strand
AAATACTTTGTTGGGGAAACCCCATCCTAAAGGATGGAGATTTCTTTTTATTTAATATAATTTCTCATCTTCAAAATCTTTCAGCAATTACTAAATAAAATCTTTTCAAGCATTCTTCTCACACCCAACTCTTGTTATAATATTTAAATTAGTCAAGAGCTAGGCGTTCGCCGTCCCACTAAACCGCGATTGAGTCCCAGGAATCTGTCCTCCAAGCTCCTCAGGCAAAGATGCAAATCCACTCCCATAAGTTGAAAAATGCTTCTCAGGAAGATAAGCCATTGGAAATCCCTGATAAGCTCCTGCCCCACCTATTGCTTGGTTCCAATAAGGAGCATTTGCCATTCCATAAATCGGAGAATTAAAACCTTGCAAAGTCGGAACAATTGCATGATGACGTCCCTGCTCTGAAAAATGCTGCCACCACGACAAAGCCTCCACAATCTTCTTCCCCTTAAATCCCTTCTTCCCTAACTGGGACATAATCTCCTTAATCGGAACATTCCCCATTCCCATCGGCAGTTCAGTATGCTCAAAACCAAAATTATCAGACAAATGAACCTTCTTAACATAAGGTGCAACCTTTTTAGTTTCTTTAATAATATCATCTTCTGTATAACCATACTTCCTCAGCATATTAATATGCCCAACATCCCACGTAGCCCCTATTAATTTTTCAGCCTGTCTTTTTGCATCACCACGAGACATTACCCCCTTCTTCACTGCCTCGTCTTCAAATTTCTTTCTAGCCTGTTCAACAACATTTTTCAAATCCTCCCCAGTTGTCAACAACGACTGCCCAGCAGGATGATTTTCAACAGCAATAATAGGAGCAGTATCTTTAAATTTTTTATAAGACCTCAAAGCAAGATTTGAAACAGTTTCTGCAGATTTCTCAGTTGCATACTCTCTCAAAGGAACATAAATTTCTGGATTAGTAATACCTTTAAAAGTTTTAACTCCAAATTCAAGTGCCTCTGCAAATCCCTGTAATTGCTGCTGATTATTTTTATTTCCAACCTCATCAATATTTTTAACATAAGGAGTTACCTTGTCCACAAATTTCCTAAGTTCTACTCTATCTTTCTCATCTGAATTTTTCCATGCAAGATCAAATAAATCTTTCAATCGTTTGTAAGTTTGCTTCAAATAAATCTCCCCATGTTCAGAACCTCTTTGTGCTTTTTTCCAAAGTTCATGTATCTCTGGAGCTTTTTCTTCACTTGGCTCTGGCCCCGTAGCAAGTTTACCACCACCACCCATCCTATCCTGGCCAATATCAAGATAATAAGCAATATTATGCAACTGTTCATTCCACGCCTCCTTATTAATCCTCTCAGTTTCTTTTACAGGATCAAAAATTTGTTGCTTAACTTCACCGCCTTCTTCTGGAAAGTATTTTTCAGTATCTCTTATTTGAGTTAAATTTTTCCCCTGCGAATCAATTAAAATTAATGATTTTGTTTTTTCTTCTTCACCCTCTTTAACTTTCAATTCAGGAAATGGCAATCCAACAGTAGAAGCATGCATAGTAACATTTATATTTCCCTTAGGGTCCAAATCATGACTTCTCTCAACAGCCTGCCACAACTGTCTCTCAGCAGCTTCCTGATTAATTTCATCCCAACCACGCTCAGTAATTCCAGTAGGGTCAATCATCGGAGCGTGCATTGTTGCCTCACTCCCAGTAAGTTTAGCCAGCCTATGTATCTCCTTCATATGGTCCTTAGGAATTGCATCAAGAACTTCAGGAGAGTGAGCAGCAACTTCAAAAGTCCTCAAACCAGTATTAAGATGCTTACTTGTCTCTTTAATCTGATTAGCAGTTCTTGCATCTTGTGAAGTTCCTAATTCTGAAAAATAAGTATTTGGAAATAAAGGAGAGTAAAAACTAGGATTAAGTGCTGAATCCTGTCCACCATAAATAGATTCTGTATATTCCATTTTTCTTATGTAATTAAAGCATCTTTTATTTAAAAGTTTATATTATTTCACTTTTTCTTCTTTTTGTATCTGGCCTGCCCACATCTTCTGACCTTTCCATTGCTTCATAATCTCTCTGCGGTTTTTCAAATTCTTCAAACTGAGTTGTAGGTCTTGCGCGAGTCATCTGGTCAAGGGGCTCCATATCTTCCCTTATATTTCGCAAAAGAGGAGAATTTAATTGATCAGTAAGGTTAGTTTCTTCTAAAATCGTAGAAGCCCTAGAACCTTCTCCTGGATAACCTTCCTCAGCTTCAGAAGTATAATTCTCACCACCACCTGCATAATTTGTTGAAATATTAGTATAAGGGGCATCAGCCCTATTAGAAACCCCTCCAAGTGAATCTTCTAAATTTTCAAAATCCATAGTCACATCTCTAACCTGAGGGAGAATCTCCCCAGAACTCAAAGTCAAATTAATTTCTCCGCTATCAAAATCAATTGGCTCACTTATTTCAAAAACATCATCCAAACTCTCTTCCCTCTCCTCCTCTGCCCCTTCTTGCAGTTCTTCTTCTGTTTCAGATTCACTATCTTCCTGTTCTTCAGAACTTTCCTTACTATGGGTGGGCGAGCGATTTGCTCTCGACAAATTCTTTGATTCCGAGAGTGAATCGTGAGTTGGGTGGGCACCTTCGTCATCTTCCATAAAAAATCAATGTAGAATTAGTTTAATTAGTTTTTGGATTAAAAAGATTTTGACTAATTTAGGGTTGGGTGGGGGGGATTTTATTATTTACAAAATCTTTTCACTCACCCCCTCAAATTTGTTTAGTAATTACTAAAAATCTATATTTTATTAAAAAGAAAGACGCTTGAAAAACCAACAGAAATTTTATCATCTTATCTACTATTGGTAAAATTTCCGCAATAGCTTTAAAAAATTAATTCTATAATAAATTACATCTAAACTTTTGTGCTTTACTTAATTTTAATTTTTCTAAAAAATCAAAACCTATTCACCAGCCTCATTCAAAAACCCGCCATAAAATCCAGGTGCAGAAGCCATACCATGAGATTTTTTGTAAATATCATAAACATTATAGATAGAATTCTGAGCATTCTTTGCAGCAAGTGCCCTGACTTGCGCTTCAACAAAATTATCAGGCTTTATTTTTTTAGCTTCTGTTATCTTTTTCTTGTCTTTTGATTTTTCAAATTTAAACAAATCTAACAAAGCAGAAAAAGGATTAATATCCTCTGCTTTTTTCTTTTCCTTAACTTTCTTTTCCACATCTTCATCTTTCAAAACAAATCTGTCAAGGTCATCTTTCAATTCCTCTAAAGAACTTGCTGTTGTTTCTTCAACAAATTTCAAACTATCTTCAACATTTTGTTTTTCCAACTCCCTGCTAAGAAGTTCAATCTCCTGCTCATTCAAAGCATAAGAATAAAAATACATATCAACCCGTCCGCCAAACCCGTAGTGCTGTTGAGTAACTTTTTGCGGAAACCCTTTAAACAAAAAACTCACAACAAAACACTCATAATAATCCCTCTTCATCTTATAATCTGCAAGCCCCTTTGGTAATTCACCAGATTTTGCAGCTTCTTCAAATTTAACCTTTCTCTTTCCAAACAAAACCAGCTCAAACAGCGTTGTATTAAAAGCACTAACAAGTGCAGGATTTTTATCAAACCCCTTTTGCCTAAGTTCCTGCGCAGCCTTAAGATACGGCTTTGCCCAAGCAGAATAAAGTTTCAAAGACTCAACCTCACTTTTCAAATAAGAACGCTCAATTGCAAATCTTTTTTTCAATTCCCGTTCACTTAATTCCTTCCACCTGTTAAATTCTAAAATTCTTTGTTTAAGCAGCCTTTTAACTCTATCATTTAAATCTATTTCATGACCACCAGGCCCTTTTAAAGATTCATCTTTTACAATTAAAAAAGCATCAATCAAAGTTGCAAATGAAGCCTGTGAAAAAGCCATTGCTTTTATAGATGTATTTCCTTTTTTCATATCAACATTATCCATCCATATTTGTTTCAAAGCAAGCATACCCCCTTCTTTTATGTTCACATCATCAGAACGAGCATCTTCATAATGCCCAAGCCGAATTTCAAATTCTTTCAAATCATAAACCAAATTTAAAATTGTTTTAACAACCTGGTTTATCATAGCAAAAATTTTCATCCCCTGGTCCTGCATCCGACTCGCCCGCATACCCATTTCTGCAAAATGCCCGCTCCCAGGTGCAGAAGTAAAATTATCAGTCACCTTTTCAATTGAAATACCTGTGTCCTGCATAAAATCAAGAATCCAAAAATAAACAGATTCAAGATGCGTCGAAGGCGCGTCATAATTCAGATTGTAGGACGAAAGTGGAACAGCTTTAACTTTTTTACTCCCCACATCATAAGCCCCCATCCCCATTTTTATCAACTCACTTCCTTTCTTTGAACCTATCAAAACATTAGCAATTGCCTCTTTCAAATCATCAACACCTGATTTTGGTTTATCTGCTAAAATCTCAACCTCTTCTTGTTCAGCCATGTTTTAATTAAGATTATTGTATATATAAATTTGTTCATTTAGATTTAATAATAAAAAAGAAAAGAGTTTTTAAAATATTATCAAGACGCTCTTCAAAACCAACAGAAACCCATCCCAATAATTAATAAGATAAGGATTGGTTTCCGCAATAACTATAAAAAATTAATCAATACAAATAATCCCCAACCAATTGTAGAGATTACTAACAAAACTTGGGTTGGAGGAGGAATCAAATTCAAAACTTCCGACTCGGCCGAACAACAACAGAACAATCAGCCTCCTCATTCCTAAACTCATCTCTGCACTTTATATAATAAGTCTTGTCCTGATTCCAATCTGCAATATGCATTTTTGTCCCAGCAGTTGGCATATTAGTTCCCTCCTCAAACAAAAAGTCGCAGTCATCAAATGTGTAGGAACACTCTGAATTCTTAACAGTCACAATTTTCAGTTTTCCAGCCTCTTCATAAACCCGCGCCACAACAGGTGCAGAAGTATCAATATCAACATTAAAAGAAGTTGACTCTTTTGCAACATTTCCAGCTCTGTCAACACATTTGAACCAATAAGTATAAGTTCCAGAAGTTAGGTCCTGCCTTTGCTTGTGCACAACATCATCTGTCTCTAAAAACTGAATATAGTCCCCAGCATTATCAACAGTTGAGTAAAAACAAACTGCCTTGCCTTGCTCAGCTCCAAACAGCGTCTCAACACTCAGCTCAACCTTAGCAGGGTCTGTTGAACCAAAAATAGTTCCGTTTGGAATTAAATTCCTTATTTTCAGTTCAGTACTCCCGCTTAATTTAAATTTAAAACTACCCTGCATTACCATTCTATCATTTTCATTTGCCCCAGGCTGGTCTAAGCACCTGATAAAATAATCAACACCATCTCGAGAAATTCCAGTCAACTCAGCTTTGCAAGTATACAACAGCATAGAGTTCATTTCATAAACATTTCCAGCACAAACCAAATCACTTTCCATTGAAACATAACTCTGGTCTTCAAAACTCCACTTGCAAGTCGCAGGCTCATTAATATAAAACTCAACATCTGCCTTGTCAGTATTAGCAGGAACATAACCATTATTTTCCATTGAAGTTGCCATCACAACTGGAGGAGTAGTATCAGCCGATGGGTCAACACAAAACTCAATAGCATACTCAGCCTCATTTTCATTTCCATTAAAATCACGACACCTCACAAAAAAAGTCCACTTGCCGTCATTCTTAATAGTTAAATTTTCACCTTGCAAATTCGCAGGACCTGGAAGTGAAAACACCTCGGTGTGATTGTATTTATACAAATTACTACCCCCAACCCAATAAGACATTGCTTCAAATGCATCTTTTCCAACCTGGTCTGTACTCTCCTTATCTATTTTACACTGCGCAGGCTCATCAGCAATAAATCCAAAACTCAAGGGAGTAAATGCTTTGATGCATCCATCATCAGCCCCATCCAGCACAATTTTAAAACCAGGCCCAGGAGGAAGTTTCACAACATTTTTATACGAGTGCCCAGGAGTCAGCACACTTTCATCAGGAGTAAGCACAGGAGGCTCAGTATCCCCTCGATAAGCATTAATACATCTCTCCTCAGCAGTCCCAGGATTAACCAACTCACACGATTGCCCCAGAGCCTTACATCTATACTCAGAACAAGGATATCTATCGTCGTTGCACTCCTCACAATCAGCACCAGAAGGAGGTGCTTGCCAAGGTCGACAGTTAAATGTTACGACGCGATACTGGGTTTTTTTGTACATCAAAACAAAAACAATTACTCCGACCACAAATCCAGTAGATGCAGGATTTTGAACCAACTTCCCGAGAATACCAGTGGAATCTTTTAAAACACCCCCCTTACCCCCCGCAACTTCAAGGAATTTATAAGCCCCAAACCCAGCAGCCAACCCAGCAGAAAAAGCATCTGTTGTCTCCTGCCTCATCCCAAGCATCGGCCCAATCCACTGCCCAGCCATGTAAGCAATTCCCGCCCACTGAACTGTTGAAGCACCAACATCCAGCCAAGTTCCTTGCTCAAACCAGTTTGACGGCATTAATCCTTCCCAGCCTGCGGGTTTTGCTGTTGTTGTGGCTGGCGGATTTTCCATTGCACCTTCCCAACTATTATCTTCATTAATTATATTCCGCATGTTTTCATCTCTTGCTGCAGAAGTCCAAAGATCCCCAGCCATAGAATTTGATCCTATTAAGCTCATTGCCTCTGACCCATAATTTGGATTATTTGTAAGAGGAGCGTCTAGCCTCCTTATCCTTCCACCAGCAGTAACCCACTGAGGACGATTACCAAGTTCTGCTGCAGAAACCAAATTACTAGACAAAATAAAACTAAAAGCAACAGTTGCAATTAACAACAAACTAATCTCTAAAAAAACAACACTAATCTTCCCTTTTTTTAACATATACTAAAAAGATTAAGCTAATTTATAAACATTACCTTAAGATTAAAATCTTAACGATTACGAATAATTTCAAGTTGTCCATTTACTAATATAAATTTTGAACAAACTTTTGAAGTCCCATCAGGACCAACTTTTAAAGTCATATAACCTGAAGGAGGATAATTGCTGGGATTATTCAATCTATTTATAAGATAATCAGCCACGGATTTATTCGCTTCTTGGTTTTCATAATAGTTAGTTGGATAGAATGTAAGCTCTGGTTTCATTGTATCTAAATTTACTAGTTTAAGTGTTCTTCTTCCGGTAATAGTCTTTTGAGGAGGATTCACAACAACAGTTCCACTCTTAGGATCCAACTGCCCAGCCAAAAAATGATCAACTGCTCTTCCCCCAATATAATTAATTCTCGCCTGTCCAACTGGAGTCGGCCTACAACCCAAACCGCCAACTAAACCCACACTTGCTAAAATTAAACCCAGTGTTTTCTTCATAAATCTACAACAAAATAAAGGAATTTAAACTTTTCGGTTACAACAAAAAACAATTAACAAGCCACAAAAAAGAAAGCAAAAATAAAAATAGCAGATTAGGCATTCACAAATGCGCGAAGCGCACTTTAGCGCCGCCAGGCGCGTCCTATAATAATCGAGCGAAGCTCGTCTATCTCAACTTGTTGCGGGGTGGTTAACCAGCAGCCAACCCAGCAGAAAAAGCATCTGTTGTCTCCTGCCTCATCCCAAGCATCGGCCCAATCCACTGCCCAGCCATGTAAGCAATTCCAGCCCATTGGGCGCCAGAAGCAATAACATCCCCCCAAGTTCCTTGCGCAAACCAATTTGAAGGAAGGATGCCTTCCCAGCCTGTGTTTCTTGGTGGGGTTGTTGTGGCTGGTGGGGGCGTTGTTGTACCCCCAACCCCCGCACCACTACCGGCAGACCCTGCTTGTTGAGCCATTCTATCTGCTATTCTACTCCAAGTATCGCTAGCTAATGGATCTGCAACTGCATTTATTGAACTTAATCTTCTAGCTGCGGCACCTAAAGGATCCGATTCCAATGGTTGCCCTGGCTGAATCCCAGAAACAAAACTCGCATTAATAATAAACGCAAATGAAATAGTCGCAAGAATCAGCAAACTAATTTGTGAGTATACAATATAGCCTTTAATAAACCTCTTTAACATATACAAGATAGAATAATGAGATTTATAAAATTACCTAATCCTTTAAAAAAATCAACGAGGCACAACCTGTCCGTTTTCTAAGACATATTTTTCATGCATTTTTGTTCGACCATCTTCAAAGACACTTAATGTAGCATAACCTGAAGAAGGATAGTCTCCTGCCTTTACTTTGCTTATGAAATAATTTCCGAGAACTCTTACATCTCTCGCCTGTTCTTCAGGAGTAATTGGAGAAAATGTAAGCTCTGTTTCCATTGTATCTAAATTTATTAATTCTAATCTTCTTTTACAAATATTCTTTTTGGGGGAATTAACCTCAACCTTAATCTCATCAGGATTTGCTTTTCTATAATTAAACCCTCCCTCTCCTGTCGGTTCTACTACCCAGGTTTCTTTTCCTTCTGAGGATGCAAAATTTATATTTAATATAAAACCAAAAGAGATAATTGCCAATATTAGTAAATTAATCTGTAAAAAAACAATACTAATTTTTATCCCTTTTAACATATTTAAGAGAAAGTATAGATGTTTATAAATATTATCTATTCATAGAAATAAAGCCCTTATGTTTAGGGGGGACTTTCATAACATATTTTGGTCCGGCATATGAAAAACTCCCATCATTAGATCTTACAGCATTATACCACTTTCCATTTCCATCAACATAATGAAATCTTTCTCCATCAACTACAATTATTGGTCCAATAACATTCTGTCTTGAATAATTTCCTTCTCCAAGATTATTAATTGTAATTTCTGTTTTATTAGGATCCAACCGCCCATCAAGCCAAGCCCCGATTGCATGCTCTCCCGCATTTCTTATAACATGTTCTCCATATGGACTAGGCCTGCAAGATAAACTACCAGCCAAACTCATACCTGCTAAAATTAAACCCAGTGTTTTCCTCATAAATCTACAACAAAATAAAGGAATTTAAGCCTTTCGGTCACACTAAAAATCACAACTCCTTACTAAAAATATACTGGAAATATGCTTTTGGATATTTTTTCTTATAACGTCTTAACAAATTCAAATCAGGTTTATCAATTTCTATATCTAACATTACATAATTATTACCGGTCCTCTTTTTCTTGATTTTGAAATTTTTTATAAACTCATTTACAGAATAATCACCTTTTTTATACTGAATCAATAAAAATGGTTTATAACCAAGTGAATTATAAAAGCCGATTGAATCATCTTGAGCACCAACATTAATTTTTTTATAATTATGGCTGGCAACCTCTTCAAAGCATTTAATCAACTTAGTACCAAATCCTCTTCCTTGAAATCTTGAGTCAACAGCAATCTCACTAATAAGAAGATAATCTTCTCGAGGAAATCCACAAATAACTCCAACAACTTCATTATCTAAAAAAATACCAATAAAAAACTCAGGAAATTTTTCAAATTTCTCAGATAAAAATTTATTATCTCTCACTCTTTTACTTAACCCCTTATCAAGTATTCCCATAGCTTCTAGAAACTCATCTTTTTTTATTTGGCATATTTCTAAATTACATAAAAATTTTAATTTTGTAAAATCAGAAAATAATAAATTTTCTTTTCCTTTCAAATCTCTCTCATTCAACCCATCACTAAATTTTCCCATCACTTCTTTAAATTTCAATGGGACTTTCAAGTCAATTAATCTTTTGCAATCACAGATAAAAATATCTTTTTTATCAACCCTCCATCGAACATGTTTATTAAAAGTTTTCATTTAAACTTCAAGATTAAATTTATTCCTCAATATCTCCCTGTATTTATTTAAATTTTTTAATCCAAGTTTTTCCCCATTTTTTATACAATAAGGTGTAGGAGAAATCCCATTTTCAAAATATCGAAAACTTTGTGCAATACATTTACCACATTTATCTAACATTTTACAGCCATCACACCCCTTATTCATATGGCTTCTAAATTTATTAAATACTTTTCCATCCCAAATTTCTTGCAAAGATTTTTCATTAATATTTTCAAACTCCATAAATTCTTTTGGAATACAAACCCTGCACAAAGTGCAAGGAGAAACTGTCCCATCTGAATGAATTTCACAAAAGTTTAATGCAGCAGGACAGCTATATGCAGATAGACCTTCTTTTTTAATTTCAACTGGAACATCAATCATCCGAACATTAATCTTTTTTTGTTTTCCTTGGTCTTTTATTTTTTCCCAAAAAGAACTATCAAAATATTCATAAAATTCTGATATGAATTTATTAGCATCACCTCTTCCAACAGGAATAATCGGAGAAATAAACCAACTAATTGGATTAATTTTCTTAATCAAATCTTGAAATTTTTCCATCTTTTTTATATTTTCCTTATGTAATACTGTTGCAATAGTTAGTGGAACTCCTTTTTTCTTAAAAAATAATATATTTTTTAATGTGATTCTAAATATATCATAATTTACTTTTTTATTTGCATCTAAACGAATAAAACAATGACTTTCTGGATCAGGCCCA
This sequence comes from Candidatus Woesearchaeota archaeon, assembly GCA_964635935.1. Taxonomy (GTDB): domain Archaea; phylum Nanobdellota; class Nanobdellia; order Pacearchaeales; family GW2011-AR1; genus CAZWNN01. The sequence goes on along the minus strand of CAZWNN010000021.1, from coordinate 659 downwards.
TCTAAACTAATCTTTATTCCTATTAGATATCCCCTATTCTTAAAAATAAAATCCCTTATTCCTTTTGGAAAAACTCCATTTGTAGTCAATATAAAATGAATCCCTCTTTTTGATAATTCTTCTATAAATCTTTTAAAATAAGGACTTTGGGTTGGCTCTCCCCCAGAGATATTTACAAAGAAAACATTACATTTTACTAAATTATCAATAACTTTTTGCCATTCATTCCATTTTAACTCATTATCTTTTTGAATAGAGTAACTTCCAAAACAATGTTTACATCTAAGATTGCATTTACTAGTTAGATTAACATAACAGGAATATGGTAAACTATAACTCGAATTATCAATATTCATTTTATGAACAACAATTAGAATTGGTTCTGGCCACAAGATATTACTTCATTCTGTTCTACTACATAGAGAGCATCTTCAGAATCCTCTGCATCTCCAGTATAGTAATCTGCTTTTTCTGAAGCAATCCTTTGCGCAATGCCAGCAGTTCCAGGACCAACAATCTTAGATAGTTTTTCCATAAAGAAATATATTAAAGCAACTATTTAAATATTCCTATTGGGGCGGTTAACCAGCAGCCAACCCAGCAGAAAAAGCATCAGTTGTCTCCTTCCTCATCCCCAGCATCGGACCAATCCACTGCCC
>CAZWNN010000020.1:0-12097 GCA_964635935.1 Candidatus Woesearchaeota archaeon | reverse complement strand
TAATCGTAGTGAAAATTCTGGGGCATCAAAAGAAAAATATGGGGATTTTGAATTTGTTAAATATGGAGGGGGCTGGGCAACTGAGTTGCAAGGACAGGTTTATTATTTTTCCTATCTTCCACAAGATGTTGAGAATGTTTCTGTGATTGGGTTTTATTCGCTTCAGGATTATGCTAATAAACCTCTTTATTTTGTAAATACTAATGTTGCTGCTCAGGAAATTTTAGGTGGTGTTAATAATATTGTTGAAAGATATCAGGAGGCTTGCTTAGAGGGGTTTAACTGCACAAGTACTGATTTGCCTGTGAAAAATTGCACTAGTAATGTTATTGTTTTTAGAAAGGAAAATAACACAAAGGTTTGGCAAGAAGAAAACTGTGTTTATATCTCGGGGAATTTTGTTCGTGGTGCTGATGCTTTTTTATATAAGATTTTGGGAATTCGATAGCCTCTTTTTCTTTACACTTAATGTGTACCTCTTCGAGGCGCACCAAAGGTGTACCCTGTTAGGGTAGAAAAGAAAAATTAGGCTTTCAAAAAGAAACTAAGATTGGCGAAACATGGGGGTTTTGGTTGTTTAAAAACAAACTGAAAAGATTTAAATATTGATTTTTTTATTAATTACTATGGTAAAAAAGAAAATAAAGAAAAAAGGATTTGATATTAAAAGTCTTATTAAAAATAAGGAGGATTTACAATTATTATGGATTATTGTAGGAATCATAATTGTTATTGTTGTTTTTATTTGTGTTTGGTACTATGCTCAGAGTTTGAATAAATTTAATTATGCGGGTGTTTCTTGGGCAAAAAGTCAGGAAGGAAATTCTGTTTTTTATAAGACTAGGTTTCATGCTTTTTATAATACAAATAGTTTTTACAATCTTATGTTTAGAAATGATCCTAGAAAGAATGATATTCCAATTAATATTGATTTTGAATTTTGGAAAAATGTAATTATAACTACAGAGGATGGGGCTGCAGATTGTGGTGTGGATGGGGTGATTGCAAATGCTAATCTTGCGATGTTTCTTGGGCAGGCACTTGATTTAAAAATTGATGCTGCATTTACAAATGAAACCCTTGCTGAGATTTATAATATTTCTCAAGCAGATTGCTCTGATGCTATAGATAAAACAGTGGTGGTTTTGCAAAAGTCTGATGTGCCGAGCATTGTAGTTTCTTCTAAATATGATTATTGCTACTTAATTAATGTTGGAGATTGTGAAAGTATCCTTGCTGTCGAGAAATTTATACTTGGTATGATTGCTGAAGAAAATGAAGTTGATATTTAGAAATGGTTGATACACAAATTTTAATTGGATTGTTACTTACTGTTTTGCCTGTTTTTGAATTGAGGGGGGGGTTGCCTGTGATTGTTGAGTGGGCTACTCGGAACAATGTTTCTGTGTGGCCGTGGTTTATTCTTGTTTTGATTTTGAATATTTTAGTTATTTTTTTTATATTTGCTTTTTTAGATTTTTTGCATGGGAGTTTTATGCAGGTTGAAATTTACCGTCGGATTGTTGGTGGTTATTTGAAGAAGGTTGAGAAAAAGAGTAAAAAAGTAATGAGACGAATTGATGAGATTGGTTTTATTGCTCTTGCTCTTTTTGTTGCTGTGCCTTTGCCTGGAACAGGTGCTTGGACTGGGACACTGGTGGCGTGGATATTAGGATTAGATAGAAAGAAGAGTATCTTGGCTATTTCTGCTGGTGTGGTGATTGCGGGGGTTGTTATTTTACTTGCGAGTTTGGGGTTTTTTGGTTTGTTTTAGAGTTTGGGGAGAATTTAGTAATTTGAAAAGAATTTAGAGGTATTGTAAGTGATGCTTTGTAATTCTCCAGAAATTTAACAATCATAGGGGATAAGTTAAATTTCTGCTGTAACTTTAATTGTGATAGTTTGTGGTGATTAATTATTTCTTCTTAATTAATTTATATAAGAATTTAATATCATCATAAACAGGAATTTGTTTTATTTTGTAATGTTTTACTGTGAAAATCCAGGTTGCAATTACAAAGATTGTTGATATTGCGTACCAGAAGAGCTCGTGGATTGGTTGGAAAAAGATGGTGCTGTTTATTGTGATGAGGAGGAGGATTCTGAGGATGTTTAGGATGAAGAGGGTTATGAATGTTAGGATTAGAATTTTTATTCGCTTGTTGAGCTTTATATTAGCTGTGGAGAGATTTAGGATTAGTAAGAGATAATAAGCTGAACCTGCAATACAGGCTGGGATGAGTTGGATTTTTATTGTTGAGAGGATTAGGAGGTTTTCGGTGAGTGTGGTTTGTGTGAAGATGTTTAGGATTATTTTAAGGGTGTAGACTGTGATTGGTGTTAGGGTTTTGTAGAAAATGAAGAGGTTGCCTGCTCCTAGTAATAAGATGATTATGTATCTTAGGAATAGGTTTAGGATTTGTTTCGAGCGATTTGCTCTTGACAAATTTTTATATGATTTCGAGAGTGAATTGCGAGTTGGTTTTTTCATGGATTTGTTAAAGAATAGAGGTTAATAAAACTTAGGAAAAAGAAAATTTAAAATTCAGCAGCAACTGGGCTTCGTGCTACTTTCACAATCAAAGCTATGATTATGATTATTAAAATCAAAAAGATTGCTGAGATTACATATAATCCTGTGTCGCCGACACCTGCGAATGCTCCTGTGATTCCGCTTGATGCTTTTTCTGCTATGTTCACTGTTACTATTTGTTCAGCTGTTTTTCCGTTGTGGATTGTTTTTATTTTGAATGTTTGTGAGCCTGCTTGTGTTGGATTTAGAGTAATTGTTGTTTGTTTTGTGCCATCTTCTGGGATTGTTAAGATTGTTGGTTCAATATTTATAAGTTCTGACCATGTTTCATAACCTTCTACAAAAACCAAGAAGTCTGTTGCATCTCCGTTGTTTTTAATTGAAACTTGAACAACGAGCTCTTCTCCGACTTTTGCAGCTGAAGCAAGTGCTGCTGTGATTGTTGGTTCTGCTGAGGAATCTGCACCACAAACAATATTTATTGGAAAGGCAAATTTTGCTATGTCATCTTCATCATTTTCAAATTCATCTCCATCTTCATCAAATACTGTAAATTCTATGTAGTAAGTTCTTTCTTCTAACCCTTCTGGGATTACTATACTTGTAAAAAAATCCTCTGAATCAAAATCTCCTAAATCTCCAATTGATATAGTTTGTTTTATTATTCCCATTGCATTATTTTGATAAGATGAAATATCTACAGTAATATCTTCTTGTTTTTCGTCACCTATATTTGTTACTTCAAAAGATACTTGGATTGTGTCTCCGCATGAAGCAACTTCGGGGAAATCTGCACTGCTTACTATGACAAATTTCTCGTCAGTTCTAATATCTATTTCATGTGAATCAGAAGCGCAAATTGTATCTCCGTCATAAGAACCAGCGTTTTTGTCGTCTATGTCTCCTGTTGCCCAAACATAAAGAGTTGTTGTTCCATCTGCATAATCTTTTATTTTTTTATCTAATTTAAAAGAGATTTTTATTGTTTCTGCGTCATCTCCTTCATCTAATTTAAAGTCATTTTCTTTATCATCAATTATAAAATCCTCTTCATTATCATTATACAATCCCCAGTTTAATTCTATATTTTCTAAATCCCAGTCACCTTTGTTTTCTACATCGATTTCTATTTCGATTTCATCATAAGGATACCAGAAATCTTCGTCATCTCCAAATCCTTCTTTTACATTTATATCTTCGATTGATATTTTAAGTTCTGCGTCACCAACTATATTTCCGTCAAGAGAGCATTCGTTTATTTCTTCTGGTTGGTCTGAAGGTGTAGCACTTGTTACTGTTAGTGTAATTGGAACTATTCCTCTGCTTAAAACATCTCCAGCATCTACTTTTGCGAAAAGTTCTAGCTCTCCTTCATAAGTTCCTATTGCTTTGTCTGAAGGAATTTGTATATCTACTGAAACATCTAAATCTGCTGTTCCTATAATTACAGTTGTTGAATCAACACCTGAAAGCGCCAAATTTGAATCAGCGATTGTAGTTGAAGAAGTTGTTTTTGTTAAATCTGTAAATACTGCTGAGATTTCTGAAAGATCTCCAGCATATGTGTTTTCAATATTAAGATTAATATTAACAGTTGTCCCATCATCTCCTGTTCCTGTTAGGGAAGTTGGAGTAAATACAACTGCGGCACTTGCCAAACTTAAACTTAGAATTAAAACTGCAAATAATCCAAAAACTGGGATTAATTTTGTTGTTTTCATTGTTGTAACTTTGAAATTACATCTTTATAAATGTTTCGATTTTGTTTTTTGTTTCCGTCGTGGAGGAAAGATTTAAATAAGTAGAAATTTAATATAAAGGATGGCGCAAGCAAAAGAGAAAATGATTGGGGCGTGGGCGTATGCTGCAGGTATTGTGCTCGCGATAATCGTTGGATTATTTAGTTTCCAGAGTAGTTGGGTGTATATACTCTTAGTAGTTTTAGGATTGGTGATTGGTTTTCTAAATGTGGGGGATAAAGATTCAATGACTTTCTTACTTGCTTCATTAGCTTTAGTTATTGTTGGGGGTTTGGGAAATAATACCTTAATTTTTATTTCAAATCTGAGTCCTGTTTTAGAAGCCTTAAGTAATGTTATGTCTTCTTTGTTGGTTTTATTTGTTCCTGCTACTATTGTAGTAGCTTTAAAGACTGTTTTTTCTGTTGCGCGGATATGATAGGTTCTTAATAATTCTGATGCGGATTTATCCTTCTGATATTGAGATGCTTTGCAGAGCAAACAGAAATTTTGCTAATAATATAATAGGATAAGCAAAATTTCCGCAATAGCTTCTAAGTCTGATAATATCTGATTAAATAAAATCTATCAGTGAATTAACTAAGGAACTCTTCAACATCACTTAAATCAACAATCTTCTCACTATCCATAGCTAATCCTGGACAGGCAGTGTTAATCCATATCTGAATATCTGGGAAATTCTCAAGTTCTGTGGGATTTATGTTATCTGATTGGAAGATGTAGGTGTTTTTGCCTAGTTTTTCGATTTTTTGTTTTAGTCCTATTATATACTGGTGGTTTTGGCCTGGTTTTGTTGAGGTAATGATGCCTATCCTATTATAAGAGAGGAACTTGGTTTGTTTTGCTTTTGTTTTTTGTTTTTGTTTTTCTATTTCTTGTCTTGTGATTTTTTCAATTGTTTTTGTGTTGAAGATGTGAATTTCTTTGTTTAGTTGGATTGCGTTGTTAATTGCGTGGAATTTGCCGTCGGTGACTAGTAGAAGGGTGTCTGCGTTTTTGTCAAAGGCTTGAGATTGGCAGCCGAGAACTTGGGCTTGATGATGAGCGCCTTGTTTTATTATTGTTTTCTTTCCTCTGTCTTCGAGATATTGTTTGATTTTTGGGATGAGGTCGAGGTATTGGATTGTTGCTGCGATGGAGATTGTTTGGCCTGGAATTTGATTTAATGGTGAGAGGTCTAGATCTTTGGGGAATTTTTTACGGGTTTCGATAAATAAGGTTTTCATGCTTTTGAAAGAAATAGAGGGTTTTTAGGTTTGTTGGTCAGCTTGTTCTGATTTACACTTAATTGTAAGATTTACTCCTGGAAAGACGTTTATTAAACTAACTAAGTTATGATCTATTCTTTCGCACGAAAAATCTTTTTTCACTCCAGGATTACCTGCTATGTATTCTTCTCCTACTGATCTTGGGGCATATCCAAGAGCTGTCAATCTTTCTAATATTATTTTAAGCGGAGGTCCGCCAAGAGAATGATAGACATACTCAAGAGGATCTGCCATATTAAAAGTTAAAATCTCTCCATCACACCTTCAGGTCTTTTCTGAGGTTCAATATCACCCCGTTGGATTTTTGCAAAACTCGGTGTTGCAATTACGGTGTTTTCTCCGAATCCTGCAATTGTTCCTTCAAGTGCTTCGACTGTTTTTTTGATTTTTGAGATTACTCGCTTTAGTTCAATGACATCTTTTTGTTTTAGGGTTTTGATGTCAATTATTGCGATTGTGTAGCCTTCTCTAAGTGCGTTTAAAATTTGGTTGACATCTTCGTAAACTCTTATTTTGAAGGTTTTTACTAGAACTTTAGATTCTGTTTTATCTTGCTCTAAATCAATCTCAATGTATTCTGGACCTTCTTCATAATCCTCTTTTCCAAAATACCTTTTTAATGCTTCAAAAGCCATGATTAAAATTAATTCTCTTGGTATTTAAAGATTTCTGTGATTTAGTTGCTATTTCTTCTTTTGGTTAAGCAAAGCTCACGCTAGATAGTTGAACTTTGTTCAATTATCCGCCTGCAAAAATCCGCTCACTTCGGCAATTCACAAAGAGGTTTCTATCTTATCTATATTACCTAAACCTCTTTGTTCACACTCTCCACATTTTTGCCCCACCAAGTTTAGTATCATCCCAACCAAGCCTCCGGCTGATTGGCAGGGAATTGTTTGCTATTAGAATTAATATTCTTACTTCTTTTTCTTTTCTGGTTTATCTTGTTTTTCAGAAATTTCTTTCATTACTTCTTCTCTAAGTCCTTGGAGTTTGTCTGTAAGTTCTTTTTCTTGTTTGTCGATATTTTTTAGTCTTAAATCTATAAGTTCTTTTTTGTGTTCAAGTTCTTTTTGGAGTTTGTTTTTTTCTGTTTTTATTACTATTGAGCTGCCGACGATTTTAAAGACGTCGCCTTCTGCTTTTTTGAGTTCTTCGAGAGCTTTGTCGTTTTCATTGCCTTCCATTGTAAAAGCTTGTTTTTGCATCATTAGTTGCTGAAAGCCTTGCTCCATCATTTGCATTTCCTGGATTTTTCTCTGGGTTTCTTCAGATAGATTGGCGAAGGGGTTTTGTTGATCCATCTTAAACTGCCTTGACTGTCTTCATTTTAGTTCGAGGTTTAAAAAAAATTCTTCCTCCGCAACCTGGGCAGACAAACCGCTTTTCCAAATCCTTGGAAGTTATTGTTTTTCCGCAATCAAAACATTTGTATTTTGCCATGTTATGGAAATAATTTTGCCAAATAATTTACTGTAGAATCATAAATCCCTGAAGCCATAATTCCTACTCCGAGTATAGCTCCACAGATTATTGAACCATAAAGTTTAATTTTAAAATTTCTATCTTCTCTTCTCTCCGTAGCAATTTCTTCAGCTCTTCTTTCTTGTCTAGCTTGTTCCATAAAATAAAATTCAAGTTGTTTTTCTGCCATGTTAATATTACTGAAGAATTTGGGTTTTTAAGTTTGTTGGTTTACTACTCCTAATTCACTCTGTCTGTATATCTAAATTTGTGCAGAGCAAATTATTCGCCCCGCCCATTAAACCACCTCCTGCAAAAATCCGCTCGTTTCACTCACTTTCCCATTTTTGCCCCACCAAGTTTAGTATCTGATAACTCTGGCTTCGCCAGTTCGACTTGTTAGTTGTTTGCTATTAGAACTAATATTCTCAAAGATGATACGCCCCACCTGCAAACCTCTTCCCGCACTTTTGACAGAGCCAGATACCTTTGGATTGGCGTTTTGCTCGGCCTTTGCAAAAAGGGCAGATTTGTTTTTTTCTTTGTTTTGATTCTACTTCTGCGAGTTTCTTTTTTGGGGTGGAGCCATAGCCAGCTCCAAATCTTCCTGCTGCTCTTACTTTTTTTGTTTTTACTGCCATGATATATTATTAAGTTTCGTGGGAGGTTTTTAAGTGTTGGGGTTAAATGGGACTACGCAGATTTGAACTGCGGTCGCGAACTCCCAAAGCTCGAAGGCTACCAGACTACCCCATAGTCCCTATTGATTTACAAGGCTTAATCTCATTAATAAATCTTACTACTTCTGCTTTTCTATAGAGAGTTTTATTTTCCTTATTGGCATTTGCAAAAGAATATCCTAAGTCTTTGGCAATTTTTGCGAAATCGTCTAAAAGTTTTTTATTGCGATTAGTAAATTTGACGTATTTTTGTTTTTCTCTTTTGCAAATGTAAATACAACCGTCGGTGTCAATTAATCCTCTTATGCAAGCTTTGGCATACTCTTTATTTTGTTTTACCCAATCAGGAATTCCTAGTTGATTCTTTATTTTGTTCCCTTTTTTCAGACCGAGATTTAGAAGTTGCTCTTTAAGGTTTTTATTATAATAATAAAGATGTGCGGTGTTTCTCCCCTTTTGAAGTTTAAGTCTTAAATCGATATTAAAGATTTTCTTTGCTAATTTTTTTACATATTCTATATACTTTTTATTTCTACTGTCAAAAGAAATATCTAATTGCTTTTTTACTAAGTGGCCATCTCCTAACATAATTCCAATAAATTCTGCTAAGTCTGTGGTTTGTTTTACTTGTTTAGGATTTGGGGATATTGCACAAAGTCCGAGATTTTTGATATAATCAAATTCTATCTCTTCAAGTTGAAAATTTGTCTTTAAAAAATCGTTTAGTTTTTGTAAATGATCTTGTCTTATGCTGATATTGAAGTAACAAATATTTTTAATATTAAATCCTACCTGTTTGCTTATCTTGTCTAAACTAGTGGGATAATTCTTAATTGCTGAAATTAATCTTGGTGTTATAAGATATCTTTTCATTTTTTCGCGATTTTCCAGAGCTGTTCAAAATATTTTCTATAGCTGTCTGCAACAGATTTGCTTTCAATAAGAATAATAAATATTTTCTCATCAAAAATATTAATAGATACTTTATCTCCAAAAATCATAGTTGAGGACGGTGTTAGTTCTTCAATATATTTTATTTTAAAATTTTTAAGTTTAGTAAATAATTTTCCTCTTAACTTTTCTCCTGTAATAATTCTGCCTTTTATTTTTGACAATTCTGTCTTCTTTCCTATGTGGGGCATTTCATATTTCAGGGCTTCATAACTTTTTCCTGTTCCGCCATAAACATAAATATTTTTTGCTTTTGAATCAAAAAGCATTCTTATAACGGTCCTTAATCCTTCCTTGCCTTCAAAAATTTTTACAATAGAAGGTTGTTTTTTGTTTTTTTCTAAAGATAATAATTTTGGTAAAATCGATTTTATTATGGTTTCTTTTTTCTGAACTTGATTCAAAAGATTTTTTGGTGAGGTTGTGATAAATAATTTTTTATTTTCTTTAATTACATCCCCCGCTAAACCTTTATTTAAAAGATTATTTAAAAGATTATATGTGTGTGTTCTATCCATATTTAATAATTTTGCTAGTTCTCCTCCTCCAATCGGACTATTTTTTAGCAAGGCCATATAAACTTCAGCTTCCTTGTTACTTAATCCTATTATTCTAAGTTTTTCCATTAATTCTTGCATGTTTTAATTATGGTATTTATTATTTATAAATGTTGTTGTTTTTAGTTACAACAAATATTTATAAGCTCCTTCTTGGCTACTTGATAGTAATTAAATTTAAGATTTAAGGAAATAAAATGCCAACAATAAATCAACCAGAGACTTTCCATTGTGGGGGAATTAGAAATGTAGATGGAAAAACAGAAAGAGATTTTTTAGAAGAAAAAGTAGATGTAGTTGTAACCACTGGAATAATCGAACGTACATCACGACAAATTAGAGATGATAAAGCGAGGCGTCCTTATGACAAGATTCCGACACATAAAACTTTTCAGTCTATAAGATGTTTATACCTCGAAGAAGGAAAATGTCAGGCAGATTCAGAAAATCCGTATAATTGTCCTTATTGTTAAACTGAAAAATAAAAATGGAAGAAAGATTATTTGAAGGAAAATTTGAAGATGAATTAAGAGCTATCCAAGAGTATGAAGCAAGAAAAAGAAAGGTATGGGAAGTTATTACAGGAATAAAAACTGATGAAGGCCTAAGGAAGATTATCCAACAGTATCCTCTTGAGCCATACAGATATTTTCAAGGAATTAAAGTAAGAAATGAGATGCTCTGTATTTTTACAAATAATACACTATATCTTGGGTTTCTCGGAAAAGATTATTATGGGCTTTGGGAGTTCCAAAAAAGAAGGGATGAGATAAGAGTAGCTTATGACCGAACTGAAACGAGTGATAGGTATATTTGGAGAGAAGTTGAAGAAACTGATTTGGATATAATCCCGAAAATAGAATCAGGAAAAATTGCTATAGACTTTCCATTATTGAAAAATCCTGAAAGATTGGTTAAATTAGTTGAAGAAGCAATCAGAGGGATAATTCACAAAAGATAATTGCCTTAAAAATCTTACTTTTTTTCCTCGGGTGCGGATTCAGCTGGTTTTTCTTCTGATTCTTCTTCCTCGCCTTCTGGTGCTTCTTCTTCACCTTCTGCTGGAGCTGCTGCAGCTGCGACCTTGGCTGCTTCTTCTGCTGCTTTTTCAGCTTCTTCTGCTGCTTTAGCCACTTCTTGTTCTTTTGTGATTTTCTTAAAGTGCGCAGCTAGTTTCTTTTTCTTTGCCAAATCTAGTTCTGTTTTTTGTGCTTCAATTTCTTCTTTATATTTGCCTTTTTTTATTTCTTCTAAAATATCTTTAGGTTCTTTGCTTTCAACTAAAACTCCGAGAGCCATGCAGGTTCCAATTACAGACTTGACTGATGCTGGAAATTCTTTAGATAGCATGTTTGCATGTTTTGTTTTTGCGATTGCAATTACCTGTTCAATTGCAAGATTACCGACGATGGTTTTTAATCTTTCGCCTGAGGCTTTTTCAATTCCTAATTCTTTTTTCAGTAATTCAGAAGTTGGTGGTGATAAGACTTTTATTGTAAATTCTTTGGTTGCTGTGTCAACCTCAAGGTGAACTGGAACTGTGATGCCTTTGAATTGTTGTGTTGCTTCATTAACTTGTGAGATTACTTCACCCAGATTTATACCTATTGGTCCAAGCTGTTGAGCTATTGCTGGACCTGGTGTCATGTTCCCGCCTTCTACTAAAAGTTTTATTATCATGTTAATCTTTTCTTATTTTAGTTTAAAAATTTATTCTTTTTCTCCTTCCTCACCTTCTATTTCATCTGACTCGTCTCTTCTGATTACCCTAACATTATCAAGTTTTACTGTTACAGGGATTGGGACAACTGAACCGAGCAAGGATACAACTACTTCTCCTTTTGCTTTGTCGACTCTGACTACTTTTGCTTTTTCTTTTTTGAAGGCTTCTGAGATTATTTCTATGATATCATTTTTTTCTATTTTAACTTCTGCTGTTACTGGTTCTAGCATTGGTTTTACTTCTTCGTAGGAAACTACTTTTGGGATTATGCCTTTTACATACGGGAGATTGAAGACAGCTTCTTCGGCATTATCTCTGTCTGGTGCTTCGAGAAAGATGTATCCTCGGAGTCCGTGCGGGCGTGCAATTGCATAAACATCAATATTTCGCTTTTGGATTTTCTCTGCAATCATGTCCAGGGCTTTGTCTTCCTTGTTTGTTGTAACTTTTACTACATAGATTTGTGAGCCAGATTTTTCTATTTTTTGCGGGACCTCATCTATTGGTTCTTCATGCTCGTCGCTATCTTGGGGAATTTCTTGAATATCTGGTTTGTTTTCTTTTTCCATTTCTTATTCGCTCTAAGGTTTTTATTATATTTTTAATTTACTTAAACCTCGCAGCTCTCCAGTTAATCCTTAACAATCTTAAGAATTAATAATGGTATTTATAATTTGGGGTTTTTAAAGTTTTGGTAGAAAATTAATTAAACCAGCTACTATTGATTATACTATGTATTATGTTGCTAGACCAAGAGTGATTGAGCTCTACTCTTCTCTCATAGGGGATGGTGATGATTTTGCAAATAAAGTTGGAAGTGGAAATCCTAATTTTTATGATGATTATTTGTTTTGGGAAGGTGCGGTGGAAGGGTGGGAGGATTTTGTACAAAGAAAAAAGCAGAAAAATATTCCTATTAGGGCTGGATTAAAAACATTGTTAAGAAAACTTTTCCCAGAATCATGGGAGAAACTTCTTGCTGCTTAACTCGGAACCATCAACTTGATTGCGACAATATTAGAAAATAGTCAAAATCTAATTTTTCGGCGCGCTGCCTTCGGCAGAATCTAACACCCCAAAAGCACAGCCACAGCCGTAGTAGTCGTCGACCCGGTAGTAGCCGCCGACAACCAACCTGGTGCTATGAATGTCCCCGTTGGA
>CAZWNN010000019.1:2746-13349 GCA_964635935.1 Candidatus Woesearchaeota archaeon | reverse complement strand
ATACTTTGTTGGGGAAACCCCATCCTAAAGGATGGAGATTTCTTTTTATTTAAAATCCCTCGCAGCAGTTGTAGCAGCTACAGCAATCAGTATCGCAGCATGGTCTCTTCTTCCAGAAACAGGATTAGTTGATGATGAAACCACCAGCCTAACTAACTCTGACCCAGAAATAAATCAACCTCAAAGATTTATTTATACTACATTAGCAGCAGCAGGAACCTATGTATTTTTTAAACACCTAACAAGACCTCAAGATTACCATCAAAAAAATAACTAAACCCTTCTCGCCAGAAGGGTCTATCATAATTAATTTACTTAAACCTTCAGACTCGCCCCCCCTCTTCAACCCTCACAGCAGTCGGAGCCTCCCCCCCATGCCAAGTAAACCGCGGCCTAACTCTCATTGGATAAATTCTCTCTGAATTATCATCAAGCACAATTGCGCTTCCTTTTAACTTAGGCAAAGCATCCATTTTTCCCTTAATACCTTCATAAACATAACTCTGCATAATCTGATTCAGTGCTTTCAAATCCTGCTCAGATGTAACCCTATGAGACAAAACAATATCTGACTGAGTCATTGCATCAGTATGAATCTTACCAGGTTGCTGAGTTGCCATGACCATTGAAATCCCGGGCTGCCGCCCCTCTCTCAACAACTGAATCAGCGCATCTGTTGCCGGAGTTTTCCCCTCTGCAGGCAAAAACTCGTGCGCCTCGTCAATAAAAATCCAAACCAGTGGCATCTCCCTCTGCGGCTTAAAATAAAGATAATCAATCCCGTGCTGAACAGCTTGAATCTCCTCAGACCGCCGAGCCGACATTCTCTCAGCAAAAAGCTTCTTGCAAACCAACCCAATAATCAAACCACGAACATTAAAACTCCCAATTGAAGCATACATAGACAAATCAATAATAGTTGACTGCCCAGGAGCAATCAAGTCCCGAACAGCCGTCCCTTTTTTCTCATCAAACACCTTCCAAGTTTCAGCAGCATCAAACAACGCAGTAGCAGCATTTTTCACATCCTGAGAAAACTCCTCCTTCCCATTAATAACCTCACGGATGTTGTTAAAATCATACCCTTTCTTTTTGCGAGCAGAGGAACTTTCAGATTCAGCTAGTTTAGGGTGGGTGGGTGGGTTATTTTCAATTTCTGAATCTGAAAGTGATCTACCTGAACGATGGCCCTCCTTCAACTCAGAAATCACACTCTCAACCAACACACCAACAGAATCTGTAAAATTCAAATTAAAAGTTGTAATCCAGTCATCAGCACCAAGCTCAGAAATTTTAATTGAAAACTCCTTGTCAACCGGAATCCCTGCATCTTTGTAATCTTGAAAATAACCAAAAGGCGCAAAAATCTTAACAGGAACATTTTTAGGCTCAAGCCCCCACTCCTCCAGCAACACCTTATCCTTCTGGTTCTTAAACTTCATTGTCGAGAAAATTCCCATTGTATCAAAAATCAGCGGAGAAATATTCTGCGCCTCCTCCCGAGGCAAACTACAAAGCGCCTCTGCAATTGCACCAAGAGTATATGACTTACCAGAATTATGAGAGATTATTCCATTAGCAATAAAAGAATGATTTTTATCAACAGTTAAATCATATACTTCCTTAACATTAGAAACTTCTTCTATCTTCGAGATTTTCTTACCTACCAATTTATCCGACAAATAATAAGTCTTTCTTTTTCTTTCAATATACTGAAGACTTCGACTGTTCAATCTTTCTTTTTTGATTCTATGAATCAATCCTATTTTTTTAATGAAATTATTAACAGAAAATCTATCTGTAATAAAAAGTCTGTAACTCAAAAAAGATTTGCCATTAAGTTTACTGATTTTTTTTCTAACCGAAGACTCTATATTAAAATGTTTTAATAATAATTTCAAGTCATAAACAAATCCTTTAGATGCAGAAGAATAATCAAGGTACCTTCCTGTTTTAGGTACATAACCATCACAACAAAATAACGCATTTATAAAATTAGATTTAAATTCATTTGAACTTTTAAAAACAATTTCAGGTATACGAATGATTTTAGATTTATAACCTATAGGCACCCCAAGTTTTACAAACTTATTTACTATTTTTTGATATTTAGTTTCTACAACCTCACAATTACAATCGTTTCTTTTATATCTTTTAACATTAACATCAAACTCTTTTTCAAAATCTTTTTTAGCTTGATTTAAGACATCATCATTTTGATTAAATATTCTAATTCTTGCTTTAGTTCCATTATACAAATAACCTCTTCCATCTTTAAATCTTCCCTTTCTAATATTAATTGTTCCATCTGCAAGAATAAAACCCAGCAACCTTGCAATCCTTAAACTTTCTTCTTTTTTCATTATTTCAGGAACATATGTCGGACTTACAATTTTATCACTAATTTTTAAATCACAAGCTCTTCTCCAAAATTCATATTTCCCATAGGAACATAATAAAGGATGTTCTCTGGTTAAAACAATTTCAGAACCATCTAAAAAAATCAGCTTAATTAATTTTTCTTTCATGATAGGATACCTTAACAATTTTGCTTTCTCCCATTCAAATTTTTTGCTTTCCTTATTAAAAGAATATACCTTATCCTTTTTTTCATTAAAATTTTTAATTAATTTAAATCCTAAATCCGTAAAAATCATTGTGTCTCCATCAAGACAACCCCTCTTCCCAGCAACAAGAATAACATGACTTCTCGCAATATCCACAAGTATCGGATTTGACAGCGAAGTATAATTCCCCATAGTTACATACGACTTCCCAAGATAAACCAAACCCTTTTTTCCAAAAAGCTTCTTATCAGACTCATCCCGACCAATTACAACATCATATGGCATCTTATTTTATAGTTTCCATCTTATTTATCTTTTTCCCAAACAAAAACCCGCACCTTTTTAGGAGAATAACTCTCCAAAGTAGCACTTACAATTCTATCCTCCACAAAAACCTCACTCTCCAAAGGCAACGTCGGCTTACAAGGACGCTCATCAATGTCACAAATCTTCACAACAACCTTAAAATTATTTGGAAAACTCTGCTGAGCAACTCCAGTTAAATTTTCACCATCCATTACTTCCTGCCGATAATCATCAGCAATCTCCGTCAAAACCTTTTTCTGCATCTCATAAACATAATCATAATCACTATCATTAGCCCGATGCGACGAATATATCACAAGAAGCACCGAAGCCACCAACAAAATCCCAAATACAGCCTCGACAATTCTTAGCCAACCGCGTTTGTTTTTCATTTTAAACATTTTTCTACATCATCTTTTTTTAAAATTAAATATCTAAATTTTCCTTCTTTCAATTCACTTGAATGACCTCCCTTAACACAAGAACTAATTGCTTCAAATCTACAATCTTTCAAAACTTGCATAGCTGGAATAAAATCAGCATCTCCTGAAATAATTATACAACATTCACACTTATTTTCAACCAAAGTTTTCCTTACCATATCAACAGGAATCATAACATCAATTCCTTTTTCAATCTTTATATTTTTCTTTTTAATCTTTTTTAATTTCCTTGTGTTCACAATCATTCCTTGTTTTTTTAAATCTTCTAAAAATTTTAAATGTTTATAATAGGCTCTTTTATCATCTTCTATATCTGGAATTGAATTATAATATCTAATTTCAATTAGATCTAAATCAAAATGACCACATATAAATTCTGAAAGTTTCTTTATACTTACTTTTGTGGGTTCGTCCATAATTCTTCTCAAATTATGATAAAGATTGCTTCCATCAATAAACACCATAGCTTTTCTCTTTTGTTCCATAAATTAATTTAGAATAAAGTAGGCCCGGCATTGTCCGAAGACCATACCGGGGATTTAATACTTATTCTAAGTTAACCCCCTATTTAAATTTTTTGATTTCATCACCATATCCTAAAAACCACCTCCAAATTCTCAATCCCCCCCTCCTCATACAAAACAGGAACTACAATAGTTCGCGCAATCACATTAACTTCATCCGGAATAAACCTCGTCATTTCAACACCCTCTCGACTAGGGGGGGTGGGTGAGCGATTTGCTCTCGACAAATCCTCTGATCCCGAGAGTGAATTGTGAGTAGGGTCACTAACAACCACAGCAAAATCAATAGTAGGCGGAACTCCTAATTCCGATCTCAAATCATTATAATTACTCTCATATCTTCCTTTCAACAACTGCAACTTCTTAATCGAAACAATCTCCCTCCTCTCAACACTCCCAATTGTAAAATTATCACAATCTCCAAAATCATATTCTCCCTGATTTGAAATATCTTCTGAAACTAGCAAGTAAAAACTATCCCCCGCCCCAATAAGCTTTCTAACACTCTCCTCCTCCCGAACCCAGACAGTCTTCATAAACTCACTCTTCTCTATACCCTCGCACCCAGCAGAAACAAAAACCCTTGTCAGATTAACACTAGCATTCTTAATAAAATTCCTCTCCAACCCAGCCATAACAGAATCAGGCAAAGCCCGCGACTCAAACGGCTGCACAAAAATCAGCAAAAACATCACAAATACCACAAACAACATAAATGAAATCATCATTTCTACGTGGCGGGATACGCCTTTCTTACCCCTCATCCCAAAAACACCCCCGCACCCGTTGAAATCAACAAAGCCAGAACCACCAGTATAAACGAATGTTTAATCCCATACCTAACACTCCCCTCAGCAATCTTGCCAATTACAAGCCCTGTAAAAAGCGACTGAACCAAAAGCAAAATCAGCAACGGAGTTGCAAACTGCGCCTCTGAAACAGGATGCACATTCAGCGACGTCCCTTCCACCTGCGCAATATCCGCAGTCCACGGCAAAATCATAAATTGCAAAACAAGCATAATAACAATAAAAACAATAAAAATAACATAACCCTGCACAACCAAATTATAAACAGCACTCTTCCTCTCCTTTTTCAAATCATCAATCTGATTAACAGACGCTGCAACACTCTCCAAAATAGTCTCAATATCCCCTCCAGCCCTCTCTGCCTCTGAAATTAGATTTACAGAACGATTAATTACAGAGTTGTCAGCATCTCGTGCAAAACTCCGAAGAGCTGTTGTCAACGGAATCCCCATTGAAATCTGATTAGCCAGTTTCTCAACATGAAAACTCAAAACCCCATAATCCCGCTGCCGCAACTGAACAATCCCCTTGCTTATCGGAATCCCAGACTTCACATTCTCCACCAAGTCTCGCACAAACTCCAAAAACCGAACCTCTATATCTTTTCTCCGACCACCCTCAATAACCACCCCAACTACAAAAGGAATTGCAATAATCACAATCCCAAGCACAATCAAAAACCACAGCAACTGCAAACTAAAAACATCCAACAAAAAAAACAAAATACTAACTAAGACAATCACAAGTCCAGCAATAATTCCAACCCAGTGTTTCTTTGTTAGTTTCATCTTAACACCTTACCCATTAAAATATAATCTCCATCGTATTTTTGAGTGATTTTTTCAAATCCAAATCTTTCATAAAAAGAAGGAATCTTTGTAGAAATGAGAATCATTTTAACCAGAGGTTTTTTAATCTCCTTTATCTCCTTAATTAAAGATTCAACAATCCTTTTTCCAGCACCCTTATTTTTAAAGTTCGGATGAACATTTATCCAAAATAAATTATAAATCATATTGTCTGCCCACGAAGGAGCGAAACCTCCAAACCCAAGAATTTCTTTTTTGTCTTCTAATACTAAGTAGGTTGGCTTAATTAACGACAGAGAAAACATCTCATTAATTTCTTTTAGAGCTAAATTCTTAAGGTATGTTGGATTATTAATTTTTACAATTTCAAGCATTTGTTTAATATCTTTTTTTGTAGCTTTTCTTATTTTCATATTTCCAACTCCATTACATCAACATCATCCCAACCCTTTTTCACAGCCCTCTTTGTATAAATTTTCTTAAATCCATATTTTTTATAAAAATTCCTCGTCAATTCATAGGGTTTATAATCCTCTTCTTCAGTCAATGTCTCAACTTCAATTGTTTTCATACCCAACTTCCTAGCTTCGCTAACCACATAGTCAAGCAAATTCCGACCAATTCCTTTTCTTTGAAACTCTCGTTTAACTCCTGCCCAAATAAAATTCATAATTCCATCTTTTGAATTATAACAAAGAAAACCAACAACCACTTCCTTATCAACAGCTACAAAAAGATTATTAATCTTAAAATCAATGTTCATATTTTTCAAAGCCTCTTTCGTAAACCACTCTTTCAAATCCCGAGCTATCTCTAATGATTCTTCCATATGTTTCTTTGTAGCTTTTCTTATCTCCATCATCATACCCGCGGCTGCTTAACCTCCAAAGCAATCAGGAAAATAATATTTATCAAAACCACTATTCCAATAATCAACCCCATAGCAACAGGGAAAGACAACCCAATACTCAACCCAGTAACATTCATAATTATCAGCATCACAACCAAAATCAAAGGAGCAGTAATCATCACACTAATATAAATATCCATAAAAGTCTCAGCCAGCGAAGTATACCTCTTTCTCTCAAGCTTATAATCCCTCAAAAAATTATCAGCCTTCTTCTCCAGATAATCTTTCAAATCCCCGCCAGAAACAATATTCGTCGACAAACCAGAAAACAAATCAGCCAACCTACGATTAGGTGTGGACTTAGTTGCATTTCTCAAAGCACTAACTAAATCATAACCATAAACCTCAACCTGATTAACAATCTTCTTCATCTCCAACCCAACAGTCGGATACTCTGGCGAGCTTGCAATTATCTTGAAAATCCGAGTCGGCTCAAGATTCGAACCAGCAATCGCAGCCATGTGAATTGTAACAAACGGAAGCTCATCAGCAATCCTTTTTCCAACACTCCCCTTCTCACTCGCAGGATAAAGATAAAATCCAGTAACACAAGCTAAAGTCAAAACAAAGGGAATCCAAATATGTAAAATTCCCAAAACACCAATAATCATCAATATAATCCATAAAACCAAACTCCCTAGAAAAACCAAAATAGATACAAAAATCGCAATTGACAAATAAGTAGAAATTGAAAACCGCAAATTAGCCTTTTTCAAATCATCTTTCAAACTCCCAAAACTCGGCGCTATCCCCTCACTCACCCCAGAAAAAATCTTATTAGAAATACCTGCAATCTGACTAGGTTTCTCTTCGCCTGTCTTTTTACTCTTCTCCAGCTTCTTCAGCTTCTTCAAACTCACACCATAAATTCCCAGCTCTTGTTCAAATCTTTCTTTATCTGCTGGGTCTATTGTTACAAATCTTTGATCCTCTTCATCCTTCATAACTTTTGACCCTTTACTCTTTAGAACTATCTTACTATGGGTGGGCGAGAGATTTGCTCTCGACAAATTCTTTAATCCCGAGAGTGAATCGTGAGTTGGGTAGGCACCTTTCAAACCACCCCCCTCTAACTTCTTAACAGGAGAAATCCCAGCAAGAAGAGAAGGAACAGAATCATTTAAAATTCTCAGTTGCTGTTTCAACGAATCAAAAGACCGCTCATAAGATTCTTTTTGTTTTCCAGTTGCAATCTCCAACTGTCTCTGCAAAGTTCTCATTTTAAAAATAATTTCTATTTCCTCTTCAATATTTTCCCTTAATTCATTAATCATTACAAATCTCCCCTATTTTTCTCTGAAGTTCCAAAATAAAATCCCTTATCTTATTAAACTCCTCAATCTTATTTCCACTCTCAGCCTCTTCCAGCTTTTCAACTGCATCTGCCATTGACTCCACCATCTGACCTAAAAATTCAACATCACACTCTCTTTTCATCTTAGCACCTCATCTAAATCAAAATTTTTATATTTTTTACTAATTATTCCCTCTCTCAAGTTTTTCTTAAACATTTCTCTTGCATAAACAAGATCATTATCTACATCATTATTTTCTAAATAATGTCGATGCACTTTCTTATTTTTTATTTTTAAAACATGATCAATTGCCCACAATAAATCAACAAAGTTCTTTAATGGAATAAAAATCTTTAACCTCTTCCTTAATGTTTTATCTTTTCTAATCTTAAGATATTCTTCTACAAAAATCTCTTTTTGTTTTTCTGTCAATTCTTTTCTAGCAAACTGTGTTAATATATATGCAATCTCCGAAGCAGGATCTGTAAGACCTAAACTTTCAAAATCAATAAGTTTTAACTTTCCCCCCTGAATAATTATGTTTTGTTCACAAATATCTCCGTGCGCTAGAACCAAAGGATGCTTATCTTTTCGTGAGCTAGATTTTTCCAGGTTATTATAACTTTCTTTTAACATCCTTAAGAAAATTTTGTTATTAGTCATCTTTTTTAAGGAATTATAAAAATGTTTCATCCACTTAAACACCCCTTCATAATCCACCTCGTCCTTAGGAAGTTTAGAGATTTTTCCCCTAACCGGCATCAAATGGAAACTCACACATAATTTCACAACCTTCTTAATTAGTCCTCTATCTAATTTATAATTCGTTTTACTAAAAGTTTTACCCTCAATATAATCAAGTATCATAAAATCAGAATCAAAAACCAACCGAGACTCGTCCAGTATCCAAGCATTCGGACCAATATTCAATTTTTCAACTAACTTTAGAGAATCAAATTCAGCCTTAGCCTTATTCCTAGATAATGGAAGCATATTTAATCTAAAAGTAAATTTACAATCCACGACAACAACTAAGAAATTAGCATTATTTTTTCCCATACCAAGTTTAGATACCGACTTAACTTTAATCTTCTTTTTCAGCCCAAGCTGTTCTGGCTTCAAACTTTCAAAGTATTTTTTTATTTTAACCTTCATTTCAACTCCCTCATCTTCTTTAATTGATCCAACAATTTATCTCTATCCCCTGCCTTCCCAGCCATCTGAGCCTGAATAAAAATATTCACCTGCTTACTCATACTAATTCCATTTTCCTTGCAAAACTTAGAAAACTCCTTGTAAACTTTCTCATCTAAGTTAAATGTCTTCAAAACCACGGTTAAATAACCTTATTTAACTTTAAATAACTTTTGGTTTAAGAAATAACTATTTCTTTGCCATCCTCCACAACTCCCAAAACAACTCTCTATACTGATCTGCAACATCCTTGCTTGTAATTAAAATCCCCGTAGGAACCTCCCCCCAGCTAGTAATCGCCACCTTATCTCGAAAAATCGCCATGTTTGGTGGAAGAGGGAAATCAAGAAACCTATCCTCAGTATATTTCACAGGCTCAACAATTCCCTTCATATCTGCTCTATGAATTCCCCTAACTTTCACTCTCTTGCGCTCTCTGAACTTTCTAAAAGGAACATAAATATTAGCAACAGATTTGTCAAACTCCGGCTTCTTCATTGAAAAAAATAAATACTCCTCAGAAGGTTTAGCATTCTCAACAAGCCCGTACAACATTGCCTTAACTCCCTTCACCCCAACAAAACTTTTTAGAAAAAAGTTTTACCAAAAACCCACCCAAAAAAAATCACACCAACCCCAAACTCACCCCAATAGCCATATTAACCTTCCTCATAATCTCATTACTAACAACACCCAGTTTCTTAATTATCCTTCGCTTATCAATTGCCTTAATCTGATTCAACAAAATAGTAGAATCTGTTTTTAATCCAGAATCTTTCTTTTCTAAAAAAACATTTGTAGGATATTCTTTATCATAAATCTTAGAAGTTATCGGAGCAATAATCGTCGTTGGACTTGTAAAATTTCCTAAATCATTTTGAATCACTAAAACAGGTCTTATTCTTCCTTGCTCAGCACCAACAACTGGCTCAAGATTTGAAAGAAGAATCTCCCCCCGTTTAATCTCCATTTTCATTCCATTCCCAATCTAATTCAGAATCAGCATATTTGAATTCTTCGCAAATCCGCAAACTCTCCTCAGCCATAACTTTATATCCCTCAATCAAAAGTTCCTCTTGAGTTCTCTTACATTTCTCAGCAATCATAATCAACCTCAAAATAATCTGTTCATAAGTCTCTTTAGAAGTTTTCAGCCTATCTAAATCACTTTTAACGCCTTCACTCAACTGAATTGTCGTAACCATAATTCTATAGAACAACTATAGTTTATAAGTTTTTCTAAAGATATCACTAAATCACAACAATCCATAAAAACCCAAAAATCACTAAATAAGGCATGAGAAAAACCCTAAAAATCTTCTCAATAATCTTATTAGTTCTATTACTAACAAGCATAGCATCAGCATCAAGCTGGTCTAAATACTTTGGAGAAATTGAATCATCTTTCAAAAAAGCAACTCAGTACCACTACGAAACCCCCTACAGATACAGAGATGATTATATTCTCGAAGAAGAAAAACAATACTCACAAACAATCCAAGAACACTATGATAATTACTACAACAACGACTATAACCCAACAAAATATGTCCACTCAAAATACAGAAACGACGCCGACTATGTCAATTGGAAAGAAGACCAGCACAGATACCAATATTACTCTTACGACTACCGCGACACCTCTCCTTATTATTATAACCAATACTATCCAGGTTACGGAAATTACAGAAGAACCTGCTACTACAACGCCCCGTTTGGGAGTTTGTTTTATACTCGGTGTCCTTA
>CAZWNN010000019.1:0-2646 GCA_964635935.1 Candidatus Woesearchaeota archaeon | reverse complement strand
TTACTTCCCCAAACCAAACTTCCTCAAAACATCCGCAGGATTCTTATAATAATCATTAACCACTCTCTGCAACTCATCAAACCCAACAATCTTTCTCTTAAACAACTCGTAAATCAACTTAGTCCTAATTCCAAACTCCCTCTCCAATTCATCCTTAGCAATCCCATGTACTCTTGAAATCTTCTGAAAAACTCTGCTATCTTTTTTAAAATAAAATTTATCTTTAGCCGGCTCCCAAACAAACGGCGTATTAGTCAGAGCAACACCATCACTCTGAACATTAACAATCTCAACAATCGAACTAACCTTCCTCTTCTCCTCCCCACTAACTAAAGCCTTAGTCATAATAACAACAGCATCAAGAACATTCACCAAAGAAGGATTCAAATCAATTGGCGGAGTTTCCAATCTCCGAATAACACTTTCAACAGAATCAGCATGAATAGTTGAAATCGAAGAGTGCCCAGAAGCCATCCCCTGAAACAAAACATAAGTCTCCTTCCCCCGAACCTCCCCAACAATAACATAATCAGGATTCTGCCTAAAAGAATTTTTCAACAAGCTAAACATGTCAACCTCTCCAGTTCCTTTTTGCGAAATCCCAGTCCTAACAACAGACGGCAGCCAGTTCTCCCGAGGCAAGTTTAATTCGCGTGTGTCTTCAATAGAAACAACCCGAGCCTCAGGAGGAATAAAAAAAGCAATCGCATTTAACAAAGTTGTCTTACCAGAAGAAGTCTCACCAGCTAAAAGAACATTCATCTTATACTCCATCAACATCCAAAAATACGCAAGCATCTCAGGGCTCAAAGTTCCCAACGAAAGCAGCTGAATAGGAGTCCACGGCGTCTTGGAAAATTTCCTAATTGTAAAAGTAGGTCCTTTGGAAGTCACATCTTTTGTATAAGTTGCATTAACACGAGAACCATCTGGCAAGGTCCCATCTAAAATCGGAGAAGCATAAGAAATATAACGCCCAGATTTCTGCGCAAGCTTCTCAACAAAACCAGCCAACTTCTCAACAGTATTAAATTTGATATTTGTCCGCATATTCCGAAAAACCCGATGCACAATATACAAATTCTCACCAACCCCATTGCACTCAATATCCTCGATAAACCTGTCATGCATCAGCGCCTCAATCTCATTCATCCCAATAAAATCCCTGTAAAGATAATAAAAAATCTTCTCATAACTTTCCTCTTCTACTCTAAGACCAAGTTCAGAAATCACAACCCGAGCAGTCTTATCAATATGCTCAATCAACGCTTCTTTATCATTATCAATAATCACACTAAAATTCAACATCTCTGTCATCGCATTCTCAATCTTATCAAGATTCAACCTCTCCCCCTCGTCAAGCACAGGCTCTTCCAGCTCATAAACCAGCTCCTTCAAACTCTCATCCCAAAAAATATGCACACTCGCAAACGGCGCAATCAAAATATAACGCAAATCTACATTCTCTTTATCAGGAACTCTTGGAATCACAGGCACGCGCGGGTTAAAGTTTAGTTCTTGCATTTTCCTTCCTCTTTTATATAATTACATAGAAAAAAGGTTTATTAATATTATGTAATAAGCATCTCTAATTTAAAGTGAAGACGCTTTTAAAAACTAACAGAAATTTAGCCATCATATATATTATTGGCTAAATTTCCGCAAGGACTATAAAAAATTAATCAACACCATCTGATCACTACTTTCAGTTAATAATTAATTAAATCTAACTAACAACAACATCCACCACCACCTCACCATTCTCAAACCCCATATTCTCCACTTTAAATTTATAAGAAACAGTTGCAGAATCAACCTCCTTCCTCTCTTGCTCACCATCATAAGTCAAATCAAAATTATATTGCTTGCTCAATTCAACCTTCCAAGGATCTCCAGCAGTTGTAATAACATTCAAATTCCCAAGAGGAACATCCTCATTAGGCTCACTATACTTATACCTCGAATCAATCACCCAAGAAATCTTATCACTCTCAGCATCAATAATTAACTTACCTCGAGAAATCTTCAAATCAGGAACCCTCTTATTCCCCGGCCCCTTATTATAAACCTCTTGTATCTTCCCATCAATCTCATTCATCGACTCAATTGTCTGCTCAACCACCAGCCTATCCCGCATCTCATCAATCTTCGGTTTAGCAAAAGCCAACAGCAACCCAATTATCGCCAACCCTATCAAAGTATAAATCACAGTCTCTACCCAGACCTGTCCAAGTTTGTTCTTTTCCATTTGCAACTATGAAAGTAAATTAAAAAATAAATAAATATTTATGTTGTAGTTTCTTCTTCACAAGGAATCAAATCAAAACTTGATGAAATCTCACAAGGATTTTTAGAAGCACCACTTCCAACTAAGGGAGCAATTGAAATTCTTTCTGCACCGTCAAACTCTTCAATTTCTCCTGAAGTAAAAACTTTTTCTTCATTTTGACCAGGCAAATCTTCTAAAGTATTTTCTCCCCATAAATCATCTTCATCATCAAGAAGATAACTAGAATGTGTATCTCCTTCAGCAGTTGTAACTATCATCTGAATATCTGCTAAATTAAAACCCTTAGCACCTCTCTTAATCTGAACTTTAATTACTCCAACAGTGCCATCACTAGTTACACAAGTATATCCTTGTGT
>CAZWNN010000018.1:0-13775 GCA_964635935.1 Candidatus Woesearchaeota archaeon | reverse complement strand
AAGATTAGTAAACTATAAAAAGATTTATAAATTCTAAAAATTAGAAAGAACTATATGAATTTATTCAAAACATTAGTCTTAAAAGACACAATAGAAATAAAAACAACGCCTAAAAAAATCTGGAATTTTTTCTACAATCTTGAGAAGAATTACAAAGCATGGCATCCCAAAGACCATGTTTCGTTCAAGTGGACCAAAGGAAAGCCAATGGAAACCGGTTCTCATTGGTATGCTGAAGAATATATATTTGGTGAGTTGAAAAAAGGCGGAGGAATAATTGGTGAGGTCATTCCAAACAGAAAGATTGTATTCAAAAATGATTTCCCTATATCGATAGTTTTCCCTAGATTTGAATGGCTAATTGAACCCAAAGGTTCAAAGTCTGTTTTTACTGCAGTAAGCTATATAAGAGCTGAAAAATTTATGCGTAAATTAGCATCTATTTTTCATCACCAGGATAAGAAAAATTTGGATACTATAATTGCGGCTGGCAAAAAACATGTAAAAGAAGAAGGAGAAAATCTAAAAAAGATTTTAGAAAAGTAATAAATTTTTACGGATTAAAATACGGCGGACTCTCAAACTCAAAAATTTTCCTTCGGAACGTTGCACTAAATTTTTGTCCTTCGGAGAATATAACAGCGATTAAGAGATTCCGAAGTCTTGCAGACTTCTCCACCCAAATCGTGCTACGCACGACTTCTCATAATCCTGACGTTCAATTGTCGGCTTAATTATAAAAGGGGTTTGTCGTCGCTGTCCTACGGACAATTTGTCAAAAACTTCGTTTTTGAAATTATATAACAAATCGTTTTTCTCCCCCCCCAAAAAGATTATTTCTATTTTCTTTTTGCTCCTAAGGGGGTACTCTTCGAGCAGAAAAAAAGAAACAAAAAACGCGCGCTTCCGTCTCATCCTAAATTAGTAAACATTAAAATCTAAGAAACAAACCCCCCACTCCCCCTAACCCTTCAACCTCTTCATAGCAGCACGCACATTCTTATTCAACTGCTGCATAGAATCCTCTAACTGCTTAAGATTTTTAGTCCCAGTGCAAACCAGCTTTCCATTGCTAAACAATAGAAATGTTGCAGTAGGGTCATCTAACTTGTAAACCATTCCAGGAAACTGCTCCGGTTCATACTCTGTATTTTCTAATTCAAGAGATAAAGTATTTAAATTCAAATCCCACTTAATAGCGCCACTAGCAACAATATTCTGAACCTCAACCTTCGGCTTAATTGTAACATGCACACCAATCTTTTTCAATTGCTTAATAACCTGCTGAATTACATCTTTAACCTGCGCAAGATTTTTAGTCCCAGTGCAAACCAAATTACCAGAAGAAAAAACCAAAACAGCTGACTTCGGTTTCTTTATTCGAAGAACAAGTCCGGGAAAAGTATCTGGGTTATACTCTGTATTAGGCTGAGTCCGCGCAAGCTTAGTTAGAGAAACATCTTTACCAAGAGAAGCAGTAGCAACAATATTTTGAACTTTTAAGGAGTCTTTTTTCCCAGCCATCTATTTATAAATGAGAAATTTGCTTTATAAAGGTTTTTACGAGCAATTTGCTCTTGACTATCTTATCTATAATGTTCGAAGAGTGAATTGGGAGGGTTGTGGCGTCGGGGGAAAGGAAAAGTTATTTAAACAATCTTTAATTTCTATAACCATGATAATCGCCTGCTCACACGGAAAACATTTAGCAAAAAAAATCAGCAAAAAACTAAAACAACCCTATTTAGAATTAGAATCACAAAAATTTCCAGACAGTGAAATATATCTAAGATTTCAAAAAGATATTAAGAACAAAACAATTATTCTAATCCAATCTTTTTACAAAGAGATAAGCGATTGTTTGATAGAAGTTCTTTTTGCAGCACAAACAGCTAAAGATTTAGGAGCTAAAAAAATCATTTTAATTGCACCTTATTTTCCATATTTAAGGCAAGATAAAAGATTTAGAAAAGGCGAAATCATTCCATTAGAAATTATTGCTAAATATATTAATAATTGTATAAATGAAATTTATATAATTGACCCGCATCTTCATAGGAAAAATACTTTAAAAGAAATCTTTAAAACTAAAAGTCATAAACTAACTGCAAATTCTTTGATAGCACAATATATCAAAGAGAAAATTAAAAATCCTTTGATAATTGGCCCTGATTTTGAAAGCCACAGGTGGGCAAAAGAAACTGCAAAATTAGTTAATTGCCTCTTTTTCATTTTAAACAAAAAAAGACTTAGCTCAAGAAAAGTTAAGATAGCTACAAATAAAAATTTAAAAAAAGTGAAAAATAAGAATGTAGTGATAGTAGACGATATAATCTCAACAGGACACACTATTTTAGAAACAATTAAACTTTTAAAAAAACAAAACCCAAAATCAATAACCTGTGTTTGTGTCCACGGGATTTTTGCTGAAAATGCTCTCGAGAAAATTAAAAAGACTGGAGCAAGAATTATCTCTTGCAACACAATTCCCAATAAAGTTGGCAAAATTGATGTTTCTGGATTAATTGCTGAAAATTTGTAAAACCAAAGAATTTAAAAGTAAGCATTGGATAAGTTTTCGATGATAGGCCAAGACACAATTCCCCGAGTGTATAGATGGGAACAAGTTAACCCCACCCAAGGGGTTTCAACCATCCCCCCAGGGGCTCGAGATCTATGTAGTTTATGCTGGAGAGCAGGTCAAAAGTTAATTTATGGGGGGGCTGTAATTGATAGCAAGAGGGTTGAGAAGGGAGGAGTTTATATTGTTAGTAACAGAGGTGATGCGGACCATATAACACGCACGCAAGCAAATGTAATAGTAAGCACACTACTAAACATAGACCCTTCAAGATTTGCAAGGGGATTTAATGGTATTGCTTATTTTGATCTGGAAAAATCTCAAGTAGTTGAGAATTATTATGGCTACGGCGAAGTAGACGAACCATTTAGACTAGGTACTATGGTTCATTTAGTTGATAAAGAAGGAGAACTGTGGGATAATTGTAGCTTAATGGGAAGTTTCCATTTTGTAAGAAAATTAGGAATTCCGCAAATCACGTTAGCAAGAGAAGGAGATCCTAAGGCTACTGCTCAGAGATTAATTAATTTGTTGTAATCTAAAAAATCCTAAATAAACTTTGCTAAGTCCTTAATACTAATATATTTTATTGGAACAAACTTTTTTATTTCCTTAGGAATTTGCTTTTTCACAAGCTCCTTAATAACATAAACCTTGCTTTTTTTCCTTTTTCCCCAAATATACTTTACCATGCACATCTCCCAGAAAACCCCATTACTAAGTCCAGCACAAACAATATCATCTGATTTTCTTACTAAAACCCCTGGCTGTAATTCATAAGTTTTACAATTTATATTTTTATCACAAATAACTCTATTCAACCCAGGATACCCTCCGATTTTATCATCTGCATACATAATTCCTATTAGTTTGTTTCCCCCTTGTTTTTTATATATTTTAGCAAATTTTTCAGCAGTACTTTTTTTATCAGGGGAAATTATAACAGAATAATCTTTTTCTAAAATAATTTGAGATACTTTCTCTAAAATTTTTTCAACCTTTTTCTTTGCTGAATACTTTGGATCACTTGGACATATAAGGCCTATAATTTTCTTCTCCATTTTAAACAACTGGCAATTTAATCAACCTCTTTGGATTTTTAGGAAGCTTCTTAGCACCCTTTCTTAATCTTTCTTTAATCTCTTCAATCTGTCTTCTTTTCCAGCCATAAGCCATTGAATGATTATGTGCAAACAAGTGAACTGTTGAACCTCTAATTTTATATAAGGGAACCAAATCATTATCTATTAAAGACTTTCCGGTTTCACAGAGATCAATAATAGCATCAGCTAAAAAAGGAGCTTTTGCCTCTGTAGTTCCTAAAGAAGGAACAATATTAATTTTAATCTTATGCCTCTCAAAATATTTTTTTACAGTATTTGGCAATTCAGTTGCAATTTTTTTATTTTTAAAATCCTTTAATGAATAATATTTATTTCTCTTTTCTTGTGGAACAGCCAACACCCATAAAACCTCCCCACCCCCTCCTTCATTATATCCTAAATCAACTAAATTGGTTATATTGGAGCCATATTCCTCCACTAAATCAATCCCGGTCAAACCAATATCAACTTTACCTTGCTCAAGTAATCTAGGAATTTCTTCTGCCCTAACAACAATTAATTTTAGATTTTTATTGTTTCTAATTTTTGGCTTAAAAGAACGTTTACCTTTTAATTCTATTTTATAGTCAGCTAATTTTAAAAGTTTAATTGACCCTTCATACAAGGAGCCACTAGGAATTGCAAAGAGAATCTTCTCAGAGTAATTTTTATATACTTTTTTTGGATTAAATACTTTTTTACCAACTTCAATTATTTTCTTTCCATTTATTCGTTTATCAAAACAACTTCTATATCCGTCTTCACCAGCCCCGCCAATCTGCTTTACTTTTATCAATAAGGTATCATTATCATTATCTAAATAAATTTCTCTAACATATTGATAATGTCTAGATTCCTCTCCCTTCATCCAAAGTCTTTTTTTCTTCCTACTCCAATAATGAACCTTCCCAGTTTTTTGAGTTAGTTTCCACGCTTCTTTATTCATAAATCCTACCATAAGAACTTCATCATTTTGATAATCTTGTATAACTACAGGTATCAAACCCTTCATCTTAGAAAAATTAAGTTTTATTTTTTCCATAAACATCCCTCTAATTAATTAGTTAAACTGATTTATAAAATTACCTTTTAAGCCTCTCCCCTAATTTCATCAACCCCCGCAACATCCCCCCTACCCCTATCCGGCCTCAACCCAACAATCCTCGGAAATCTCAAAGCATAACCAGAAGAATAAGTCGGAGATTTCTGAATATTCTGATAACGCACAGTCACAACAACCTCTGGTCGAACCTCAACCTTTCTACCATGCTCTTCCACAACCAAAGGCTTCAGCAACTTAGTCATCTCCTCAAAACTAAGGCCTTCTTCTTTTTTCTCCTTTAATCCTGTGCTGACCTTTCCAACCTCTTTTAAATTTCCCTCAGCATCAATACAAGAAACATCAAAACTAGTCAACCACCCCGCCCTCTTCCCAGTTCCCCACTCAGCACCAGTAATAACCAAATCAAAATCATCATCATCTGGTTTCAACTTCACAGCATGCCCAACCCGCGCCCCAGGTTTATACCTCGCAGAAAGATTTTTACCCATCAAACCCTCTTGCCCCTCATCTAAAGCTTTCTGATAAAATTCTTCAACCTCTTTCTCATCACTAGTAATAATCTGGTCAGCCAGAGTAATCTTCCACATCTCTGGTTTAATAATCTTCTTAATAATCTTCCTTCTCTTTTTAAATTCAGTATTAATCAGACTCTTCCCATTATAATAAATAATATCAAAAATAGTTAACTCAATTGGCAACTCCCGAACTAATCTTTCAATTTCATACTTTCTCTTAATTCTTTGAGAAATATATTGAAAAGGTTTATACTTCTTCGCTTTAGGATCATAACCAACAGCCTCTGCATCTAAAATAAAACTTTTTGCTTTTACATTCTTATTAACAGACTCAACAATATCAGGAAACTGCTTACTCACATTATCCAACCTTCGCGTAAAAACCTTAATCTCCCCTTTCTCGTCCTTATTGATCATAACTCGAAAACCATCATACTTATACTCAAAAGCAGCAGGCTTTCCAACAATCCTAAATGCATCTTCAACATCTTTAGCCTTTGGGAATAACATAACCTTCACCGGCTTACCAGGTGATAGGGAAATCTCTTTCAGCTTTCCAGAACAAGCTTTTTCAAAAACAAGTGCAAAATCCGTTGCTTTGTCATAAGCTTCTTGCAAAATTTCCCCTTTTTCTTTTTTCTCTGCAATATCTTTTGGTTTAAAACAATACTCAACAATCGCATCTCGCAACAACCCCGAGCCAACCCCAACTTTCAAATCCCCCATTAAAGTTCGGATAATATACTTCGCTTCAATACCAGAAGCAGAATTCAGCAGTTCCACAATCAACCCCATTTTCTTGTCAATTGTCCCTTTTCCTTCAAGCCCAGGCAATTTCTGCAAATTATCAAGAACCTTGCGAACAATTAATTTAGAAGAAAACAAAGATGATTGTTTTTTATTTTTAAACAAACTCTCGGCAACCAATCCCAAATCCCCCAACTTTCTAAACTCATCAACAACCTCCTCACTAGAAGCCCCTGAGGCCCGAGAAATAGCTTTAATTGCTAATTGCTGTGAAATACCCATCTCCCGCTCATCCCAGTCAGGAAAAACCCTCCCCTGCAAAAGATAAATCACTTCTGGTTCATCTTTAATTTTTCCTAGGAATTTTGCTATGATGCTTGTTTTCTCAAGTCCTTTTGAAGTTCCCTCCAACTGCAAATATATCTTGCAAAGTTCTGTGTATTTCATAAAAAAATATCACAAAGCAAACTTAAATAACTTTGTAATTTAAAAAATAATATAAATCAAAGAAGTTTAATTACTCCTCAAACTCGCCTTCATCTTCATCTTCCTCTTCTGCATCTTCATCTTCATCCAAAGACATTTTTATTTTCCTCCGGTTTAAATACTTTTAACAATATTTTCTGTTTTTAAATCTTCGCATCAACCATCAACAACTTTAAAAACCAAAACCCCTAAATAAAAAAATGGATGTAACAGACGCAACCTTCCAGCAGGAGGTAATAGAAAAATCAAAAGAGCTCCCAGTCTTAGTTGACTTCTGGGCATCTTGGTGCGGACCTTGCCAAATGCTAGGCCCAATTTTAGAAAATATTGCAGAAAATTATGAAGGTAAAATAATTGTAGCAAAAATGTCTGTTGAAGATAACCAAGAAACCCCAGCAAAATTCAACATAATGTCAATCCCCGCAGTAAAACTCTTCAAACATGGAGAAGTAGTAGACGAATTTGTCGGCGCCCGCTCTGAAGATGATATTAAGGAGTTTGTTGATAAGCACTTGTAATTAAACTTAAATATGGGCAAACTTTCTTACACCTATGTATGATGTAATCAGAATCTTTGGAATAGACTATATTTTCTTTGATTTAATTTTCTTAGTAGTTTTCATATCTCTACTGATTAGATTCAAAAAGAAAATTCCTTTGATTGCTTTATTTGCCGGAGGATTGCTTATTAATTTTGTAGTTGATTGGGGAATTTGGCTTCACACAGGAATAAGAGCAATTACGTTACCAATAAATTTTCTCGGAGGAGTTTTTGTATTCTTTATTTGGTTTTCCCTTTCCTATGGGGTAGAATATGCTTATGTATTTTTAATGTTTGAGAAAAAATCAAACAAAATACTTTGGACTCTTCTGATTTTTGGAGGTTGGTTATTAGTAGCTTTCTTATCCCAATTAATCCCAATAAACGACGTTTTAATAACAACAATACGGCACATGTCTGATTTTAGAATTTGGAGAGTCTTAATTGTTTTAATAGGTTACTCTCTTTTATTTTTACTTAAATATGATTGGAAAAAAATCAGTTACTTATTTTTCATTGGGTTTTTAGTTCATTTTATGATGGAGTTTTCTTTGTTCATTAGTGGAATCCGCCCAGGTTCTTTTTTAATACTTTTAGAAAATTCACTAATTGAATTTAATATGTGTGTTCCTTTCTTTTATTTGCTCTATGACAAGTTTTTCAAAAAGAAATCTAGAATATCTTAGTCTCAAAAGCCAACAGAAATTTATCCCAAGAATAAATAAGACAAGGATAAATTTCCGCAAGAACTATAAAAAATTAATCAATACTCCTCTAACAAAATATCTTAGTCAATAATTAATAAATCCTAATTCCCCCACCACCAATCACCCCCCAGAAATTAATTTCCCCTTCTTCTATTAGCCCTCAAGCTAGGCCGAACCTTCGGCACCTTAACAGAACTATTCCTCAACCCCCGAGCTTTCTTCCCAGAAGAAGTCAATCCCCTGAAAGCCTTTCCCTTTGCAGATCTAACCAAAGGTCCCAACTGCTTATCATTTTGAATTTCCTTTCGCGCCCTATCAGCCAAAATAACTTCATAAAAATAATTCACACCATCTTTCCCAATCTGATAACTCCCAACAATCTCCATGTTCCGATGCTTTCGCGCAACCCTCTGCTCAGCAACTTCTTTGTAATTCATACTCAAGACCTTTTTAATTCCCATTCTTTTTGTTCTTCTACCTTTTCTTGGTCGTGTTCTCTTT
The DNA here is from genome assembly GCA_964635935.1 of Candidatus Woesearchaeota archaeon. Classification (GTDB taxonomy): domain Archaea; phylum Nanobdellota; class Nanobdellia; order Pacearchaeales; family GW2011-AR1; genus CAZWNN01. The sequence continues at coordinate 5,531 of CAZWNN010000018.1, read as the reverse complement.
CTTCCACCTCGATTAATCCTAACACGAACAACAGTCACCCCCTTCTTAGCCTTATAACCAAGTGCCCGCGCCCTATCCAACCGCAAAGGCTTCTCCACCTTAACAATAGTATCCCCTTTACGCCACTCAATCATTCTCTCTCTAAGTACCTTAACATCTGGCTTTTTCCATGCTTTTCTAAGATATTTTGCAACTCCCATGTTTTAATTAGAAAAAATGCGTTTTTAAAGTTTAGCAATCTAAAACCTTATAAACAAATAATCTGTTCTGATTATACGAGCCCGTAACGCAGCCAGGTAGCGTGCCACTCTGATAAAATCTGATTTTTTAGACAGGTGGAAGTCCTGGGTTCAAATCCCAGCGGGCTCATTAACCTATCGCAGATAGGTTTTATGTTCTGATTTGAACTTGTTCAACTTCCCAGCCGAGCTTTGAGGTTTAAGTAATTTAATCTATGATAGAAACCTCGGAGTGAGTTGGCTTCCTCAACCCTTTAATTCCACTACTACTTTCTCCCCCAACACCCCCCACCGCGCAATCTCCACCTTCAGCGGAATAACTTTGTAATAGCACTTATCATTAGAATATGCCTTAACCTCAAGACCCTCTTCAAGTTTTGCAATCACAACCTGCTCTCTTTTGTTCACACCAGGAGTTGAAATCTCATAAACAATCACATCTCCTAATCTCCTAATTTGCGACTCAGCCTCAACTCTCGGCAGCTTCCTTCGTCTCTCAAATTCTCCTTCAGAAATCTTAATCTTACTTACCCTTTGAACAGGCGCAGCAACCTTCTGAAGTTTTGGCTGTCCACTTGAAATCCTAATTTGAAAACCCCGCGGCACCCCTCTAACTTGCATATCCTCCTGCACCATCTCCCGCAATTCCCTATCCAACTGCTTCATCAAACCACCCATCACCTTATTCAAACCAAAAGGTAACTTAACAACATTAGCTCTCTGCTGATTAGGTTCAACAAAATCATCAGTCCCCAACATCCCATAATCTTCCTCAGCCCTTTGGCTCTTAAAACCAGCTCCGCAAAACGGACAAAAATTAAAACCACGTTTAACTTTCTTACCGCAATCTGGACATTTCTTTTCAAACATCTTTGTAAAAAACATAAGCAGTTTTTAAAGTTTGTGTAAATAATGTTATTTAATTAATAAGAATATCAACCCACTTATCATATTAAGCTAGATATTAATATCTTAAAGTTATTGCGGAAATTTTGCCAATAGTAGATAAGATGGCAAAATTTCTGTTTGCTCTTAAGAGCGTATCCTCTTTATATCTAAATACTTATTATAGGTTTACTAAACTTTTAAAATAATCTCACCTCTTCCCACCAACACCATCAACAACCTTCTTCCCAAACTTCTCCAGCCCGTGAACCTCTCTTACAAATCCCTGGACAGGATTAAACTCCTTAACAAGAAATTGATATTTGAATTTATCAACATGTCTTACCTCTCTTAATAATCCCCCATCAAAAGCAAACAACACCAACCGCAAAATTCCTGAAATCAAAAATATAAATAAAATCTTGTTCATGAAATTTATTGGTGCAAGTGCAATAAGCGAGCCAATTCCAGCCCCAACAAACATTCCAATCCCATTCAGCAAATTAAAATAAGCAACACCAAAACTTCTTTTTTCCTGCCGAACAGCGTCGTAAATGTAATTGCTCGAAGCAAGCCCAAGCCCAGCCCACGCAACCCCAGAGAAAATAGTAGGAACAAGCATCAGATAGTAAGGGCTTTTCGAAGCCATCCATAAAAAAGGATAAACCATAAAGCAAAAACTTGCAACCTTCAAAAGTTTCACATTCCCATACCTATCTCCAAACCTCCCAAGAACAGGAAGAAAAAACAAGTGAAAAAGAGTACCAGCAACAGAAATAATCATAAACCAAAGATAGTGAAGATTCAAATCCCGCAAAATATAAACTGCAAAAAAAGGAGTAGCAATCCCAATTGCAATTTTAAGTATAGTAGTATAAATAGTAAACCTCCCAAACGGAGTGTCAAGGCGTTTCAAAAAACTCCAAAAAGAAAAATAATCTTTCTTATGAATAACCAGCTTCGGCTCGTAGTGTTTTTTAAAAAAAAGCATTGCAATAAACCTGAAAATCCCTGCAAGCGCAAACAAAACCCCAAACCCAATCATAACAATCCCAAGAGTTTCAAACCTGTCTAAAATAAAAGCACCGGCAATCATTGTAACTAAACCAAAAAAACCTGTGATTCTGTTCCTTCTTGCAAAATATCTTCCCCTATAATTTTCAGGAACAAGCGAACCCATCCACGAAAACCATGCAGGGTGAGCAATTGCCCCAAATATATAAATCAAACAAATAAGCCCAATAACTGCCCAAATCACCCAGCTTGTCCCAGAAAAAAACACCCCAAGCAAAATCAATGGAATAAACATCAGCGCCTGAAGCAAGACACCTGTGACAACAACTTTCTTCCTAGAAAATCTCTCAATCAAACGAGCACCTTTCAGCTGAACAATACTCGGAAGCAAACTAACCAGCGCACTCATCAACCCAACCTGACTTGAAGTAGCCTTCAAAGCAATTGCAAAAGGAGAAAAATAAGAAACCCCAAAACCATTCATCGCCGCTGCAAAACTCCCCTCAGTAATACTCGACTTCAGACTGTAATTAATTTTTTTCCTAATCTCTGGATTAACATTTACCTCTATAACTTCATCCCTCTTTTTCATAATTAATAAAAGAAAAATTTGTTAATAAATGTTGTGGGGTTATAAAGATTTTATCTAAAGAACGCTCTGCAAAACCCGCAGAAATTTATCCCAGAATAAATAATGCAAGGATAAATTTCCGCAATAGCTATAAAAAATTAAACAATACCTCCCTCTATCAAATCTTTCAGCACATACTAAATTATCCCCTGTGCTTAAAAAACTCAATCTGCCTAAACCTCTTCATAACTTTTTCATACGAACTTTTATCCACCAAAACCTTTTTCTTATCCTCGCTCAACAACCGAAAATCATAATCACCAACACTTCCAGTAATCTTATCTTTTCCAAGATAATCCTCCCACCTACTACCTTCTTTCTTTTTATATTGCAGGACCATTATTTCTTCTTCTTTCTCGCAGCCTGAGCTTTCTTAATATTTTTTCTCGCAGCTCTCTTCTGTTTTGCAGATGCCATATTATCACCTTTTTTAATTAATATAAAAACGTAGAAGAAATTTATAAATCTTTGTGATAATTTTTTAGAAGTTTAAGAAAAGGAGATGTCCGAAGTCCAAATCAAAAGATTCTAGAAAAAACAATTTTCTAGGATTTAAACTTGAATGCGCCGACCGGGAATTGCGGCTCAACAAAGTTGAGTAATCCCATTGGGAAACCCGGAGGGTGAGATTCCCTAAATATGCGCCGACCGGGAATTGAACCCGGATCTCAAGCTTTTTCCAATGTGACGAAGTCACTTATCTCTCCGAAAGGTGAACTTCAGGAAAACTGGAGTTTTCCTAAGGTTGGGAAGCTTACATACGGCCGTTATACTATCGGCGCCTTTAGTTATATAATCCATCACAATAATCATTTTAAATCTTATTATTCTAAAATCTTCATGGTTGATAAAACAGAAAGGCACGTGAGGTGTAACTGGGAAAAATCTCCTGATGATTCAAGTACACCTGTAGATATTGACGGGTTAGGATTAATGAGATATCATTTTGTTGTTGTAGATGACAGAGATAGAGAGGGAGTTTTATTGAGAATTTTAGATCAAATGCAACAATTTGGAGACTTAATTCCTGTTAGAAATGTTGAAGGGAAAGTTGCAGGAACAAGATTTAGATATTTATTTAGAAGTTATGATTCTACTATAGCTCCAAGAGAACTGAATCTCAACTTATTTAGAAAACCTGTAATAAAGGATTCTGAACTTAGAGAAAGAAAAAAGAGTTCAGAAGCTATTGAAGATTATGTCGCTAATATATATAATCCAGAATAAGAGTTAAACTTTTATACCATCTCCTTCTAAATAAATCATGACAAAGAAGTTTTACATAACAACAGCAATCGACTACGTGAATGCAGAGCCCCACATCGGGCACGCATATCAGAAAATCATAGCAGACGCTCTCGCACGCTGGCACAAACTAAAAGGCGAAGATGTTTTCTTTTTAACAGGCACAGACGAACACGGATTAAAAATATCAAGAAGTGCTGAAAAAGCTGGCTTGTCAGAAAAAAAATTTGTAGACAAGATGGCGGCAAAATTTCAACAAGCTTGGAAAAAACTAAATGTAAAATTCGACAGATTCATAAGAACAACAGATAAAGACCACGAAAAATTTGTCCAAGACTTTGTAAAAAAAGTTGAAAAAGACATTTACAAGGGAGAGTATGAAGGTTACTACTGCGTGCCTTGCGAAGCATATATCACAGAAAAAGATTTAGTAAATGGAGAGTGTCCATATCACCCTGGAAAGAAAATAGAAAAAATAAAAGAACCAACTTACTTTTTCAAACTAAGCAAATACCAAGACGATTTATTAAAATTATACAAAGAGCATCCAGAATTTGTTCTTCCAGCTTCAAGAAGAAATGAAATCAAAAACAGAGTAAAAGAAGGACTACAAGATTTAAGCATAACAAGAACAAATTTCACCTGGGGAATTCCCTTTCCTTTAGATAAAGAACATGTTATCTATGTCTGGTTTGACGCGCTTCTAAACTATCTAACCGGCGCAGGAAAAAACCAACAATACTGGCCTGCACAAGCCCACCTTCTCGGAAAAGACAATGGCTGGTTTCACGCAGTAATCTGGCCAGCAATGCTCCTCGCAGCAGGATACGAACTTCCAAAAACAGTTTTCATCCACGGCTTTCTATCTTTTAATGGACAGAAAATAAGCAAATCATTAGGAAACTCAATATCCCCTTTAACTTTAGAAGAAAAATATAGCGTAGATACAGTTAGGTATTTTACTTGCAGACAATTCCCTTTTGCAGAAGGCGACGACGGAGACTTCAGCGAACAAGCACTAATAGACAGACACAACAACGAACTCGCAAACAAACTAGGAAACCTCATCAGCAGAACAACCGCTTTAGCTGAAAAATATCCTCCAGAAAAAACCCAAAACAAACTCCTAAAAAAACTTAACCTAAAAAAAATCCAAGACCTATTTGAAAACTTTGAACTAGACAAAGCACTTAACGAAATCTTCGCTTTCATCGATATTTGCAACGAATACATTCAAAACAAAAAACCCTGGGAAACCAAGGACAAAAAAGTCCTCTACCAACTCACAGACAGCATCAAGGCAATTGCAATTCTCCTCTGGCCTTTTATCCCTGAAACAAGCGAAAAAATTGCAAAACATCTCGGATTTAAACTTTCCCTAGAGGAAATAAGCAAGCCACTTAAAAATTTGAAAATTAAAAAGTCCGAGATTCTATTCAAAAAAATCTAATACACAAAAATTTATAATTAAGAAGATATCTCCATCCTTTAGGATGGAGCCTTCCTAACAAAGTATT
>CAZWNN010000017.1:0-14777 GCA_964635935.1 Candidatus Woesearchaeota archaeon | reverse complement strand
GTTTATAAAAATTACCACCCCCCAAAAAGTTTAGTAATTATCCAAATAACTTTCAACTTATTCTCACCATCAAAGCTCCCCAAGACCAAAAGAAATTCAGCCTAATAATAAATAAGACAAAGCTGAATTTCCGCAAAGTCCTCCAAAGAATTAATCAACACCCCTAACCAAAAGTCAAGTTCAAAAATTACTAAATAATATTACCAAACCCCACCAACCGCCAGTGCCCCTTAACATTCCGAGCAAGCCCAACACCCTCACCCTTCAAAGGCACAACAGGAATCTTCAAGCTCAACTCAACCTCACCATTTTTAATCTTCTTAACCTGCCCAACAGTAATTGTTGTATTAATACTCAACATCAGCAACTCATTTGACTTAACAGCTTCAACAGCCTCGTGCTTCCCAGTTCCAAAAACTTCTTTAAATAAATCAAACTTAATTTTAAGCTCTTCACTTATCTCCGGAAGCACACCAATAACAGAAGCAACACAACCAGAAAGAGCATCAGCCTTAGTTAGCGACGGGTCAAGCTCAGTCTCAATTGCCAAGCTCCCCCCAGGCGTCGCAACCTCAATAGGAAACTCCCCCTTTTGCATTGAAACAATTTTTGACTTAATAGTTTTATACTCAAACTTATCATGCTTCTTGTAAGAATACCCCGGCTTAATCTCAATCTCATCTCCAATCTTCAAAACCCCCTGCTTCAAAGCCCCACCCAAAACCCCGCCATGCAAATCTTTCAAAGCAGTCCCAGGCTTATTAATATCAAAACTCCGAGCAACTAAAAATATCGGCTTCCCATCCTCATTCTTTTTCTCAACCTTAATCTTGCACAACTCCTCCAACACCTTATCAAGATTAACCTCCTGCTGAGCAGAAACAGGAACAATCACAGAATTCTCTGCAGCACTCCCCTTAACAAATTTCTTAATCTCCTCATAATTCTTCTTAGCCTCCTCCTTAGAAACAAGGTCAATCTTATTTTGAACAATAATAATCTTCTTAATTCCTTTAGCCTGAAGAGCAACCAAATGCTCCTGAGTCTGCGGTTTAATCCCCTCATTGGCAGCCACCACCAAAATTGCCGCATCCATAATTGCACTCCCACTCAACATTGTTGCCATCAACATCTCGTGCCCAGGTGCATCAACAAAAGTAATATAACGAAGAGGCTTCCCACCACTCTTCTTATCAGTACTCAACTTTCCCCCACCCTCATCGCGAATAATAACATCAGCATAACCAAGTTTAATTGTAATCCCCCTCTTCAACTCCTCGCTGTGCGTATCAGCCCACTTCCCACTTAACTTATACAAAAGTGTCGTCTTCCCGTGATCAATATGTCCAACTATTCCTACATTTAGCGTGTCTATTTTCGAAAGGTCTATCTTTTCAGTCATAATAATTAGATATAGAATAGGGTTTTAAAGATTTGTGTTTAATTATAATCCTAATCCATTTACATTATTAAACAGAATATAATATCATCAAACTATTTACCTACTCAGTCTCCTTACCCGACCGAAACAACTTATCAAAAATAGCAACAACCCTTCCAATAATTTCAATCCCAACTATAAACAATAGATAGTAAGGTATCTTCACAAGCACAGAAGGAATCTGATTAAATCTTCCAATTAACAATGAAAAATCAAAAAAATTCGGCTCAATCAAAAACAAAGCCAAAAGAGTAAACGGAACAATCTTTGCCAAGTCTCTTGAAAGATTCTCACTAACCTGCGAAGTAATTCGAACTGCAGCAATCAAACCAGCACAAATCATCAAAATAGTTCCAACATTATCAATCTTAGACAGCAGTACTAAAAATATCGCAAGAACTGCAAACCACAGCACAACCAGTATCGGCAAAATAATTAGATATTCAAGTACATAAAAAACAATTGCTAAAAATTTATTCAACCCAGGATTTTCTGTCCGATTATACTGGCTCAAATTCAACCCAATAAGATTCTTCCGAGCAAGATTCCTATAAAAATAAAAAACAAAAACAGAATAAACAGCAATCAAAACAGTAAACACAAGCAAGGTAACTAAAATCCCATAGTTCCCAACAGAAGCTAACACATTATTATAAGCATCTACAAAAACTTCTCCTGCCATGTTCACTCTTTTTCTATTATTGTTTAGAATCAGTTATTTATAAGTTTATTCTTTTTTATGCAACAGAAGACATATACGGAAACTCTAATTGTCCACTTAGCACCTGTACTGTGATTCCTCTATCTCTCAAAGAATCAACAAGACCACTTACGCGATCTCCATTATAAAGTAGGCTCCTCCTCCTTACTTCTGTATATACTGCATCTGGTTCTCCATCTCTCGTGAGAACAAGTCCATTAGAAATGCCTACCAATGCAAAAGCCTCACAAACATCTTTCCATCTACCTTTTGGCCAAAACACAACATTACATCTGTGAGCCTCACCCTGCGAATCTATTAATTGTACCCTCGCCATATTTTAATTAATATTTTAAACTTTATAAGGATTATTGTGATTCTTTTTTCTTTTCTTCCTTAGGGGTTTCTTCCTTACGCTCTTCAGAACCCTCTGTCGAACTTGAACTATCTTCAGTTTTCCTTTCACGTTCGACCGCAGGAGCTACCTCAGCCTTAACACCTTCATCACCAACCTTCTCTTTTTCAATTTCCTTAACTTCAGCTTTAGCTTCTTCTTTAGGAGTCTCACTTTCCTTAACCTCTTCCTTCTTCACAACCAAATCCTCAAACTCCTTACCACCCTCTTTCAAAACCTTAATATTAATTTGAATAGTATCTTCAGAAATCTCATTTCCACGAACAGTCTTTCTATACCTCAACCCAGAAGGTTTATCACCCTTCTTCTTAATTCCTTTCGGCCTCTTGTGCAAACCACGACCGTAGGTAAGTAAAACCCTTCTCAACCCAGGCCCGCTCTCATCAGGCAACCCAGCAAAACCAGCTTTATCAGAAGTTCCAGTTATCTCAAGTTCATAACCCTCCAGCCCAACACCAATCATCTTCCCAGCAATCTTATCTCCAATTGATTTTCCAACTAACTCTTCATTTTCAGTTTCAAACTTTGCAGTCTTTCCATTGTGCGAAACATTTATCTTAAATACCATCTTATATAATTATTAGTTTGAATTTGGGTTTTTAAGTTTATTTGTTGCATTATTAAAAATTCATTAATTAAAAAATCCAACAGTATTTATAATCCAGAAATAACGCTTCTCAAGTCCAACAGAAATCCAAGCAATCATATAAAATAAGCTTGGATTTCCGCAAGAACTATAAATAATTAATCAAACTAAAAATATACTGTTTATCCTTTCAATTTCCATAAATTTATTACTAAACACCCTCCTTATTCCATCAACTAAACAACAACAATCTTTTTAAAACCTTTTTGCTCTCTTGCTATATGAATGAACGAGATTATCTTTCAGAAGAAGATATACGAGTTACTAACAACGCTCTTATTAGTGCCGGAAAATGGTTATTGCTTGCAGGATTTGCAGGCTTTTTTTTATTTTCTAACGCTGAAACAGACCCAGAAAGATTCCTTGCCCACACCCACCAAAGAGCACCAGAAAGCCCCATGTTCTATCAATTTGACAACCCAACAACATTAAGAGTACTTGATTCCATAATAATTAATGGAGCACATGAACGAATAAAAACAATATTCTATAAAGGTTGTGAACCATGGAGAGTAGTTACAGAGTCAGGAACTTATAGATATATTCCTAAAACAAATCAATATGAACTAGTAGTGGATTAAACACCCCAAACCGAATTAGCCCGCCGTTTAACCTCAGCAATCTCCATCAACACACTCTTCTCGTCAACAGAAAGCAAGGTTTTGTTATCTTTAAACTTTCTAAACTGACTCTCTGATAAATTAGAATAAAGTTTCTGCCCAACTTCCAACTGCCTCTCAAAATTCACACCAGGAACAGAAATCGCAATCTCTTTTCCTTTCTCAGCCTCAGGAATATTCTTCTTCTCCTGCTGGATAGTCTTAACACGACCAATTTTCTTAGCTATATTATTAATTAACTCAACCCCCTGCCTTAACTTCCCCCCAATCACCTTAACACCAAAAACAGCAGGATTAGAATTTCTAAAAACAAAATCTAAAATTTCAATCTTGCACAAACTAGCTAGTTCATCTAACTTCACTCTCTCCATCTCCTTCACCTTACTGGTACGCCACTCTTCAAAATCCTCAATTATCTTATATACAACAGGATTTATAATCACTTTTATCTTCTCCTTATCATACTCCAAGTCTTCATCCACCTCAACATTAAAACCAAGAATCACTCTATCTTCTTCAGGATTAGCACTAGCTTGATAAATATCTTTCTTAGTAATACTTCCAATCCCAGCCTTAAGTACCTTAATATTTTTCTGTCTTAATAAAACTAATAAAGCTTCTAAGCTTCCAAGAGAATCAGCTTTCACAACAATACCATCATCATCTTCAACAACACCCTCTGCCAATTCTTTTTCAAACTCTTTTTTTATCTCTTCCAAATTTTCTTTAACAATTCTAAAACCCATTCCAGGTAAAATCTCCTCCTTAGAATTAACTTGCAGTCTCAAACCAGCTGCAGCTTCAGCCTCACTAGCATTTTCAAAACCCTTATTCAGAGGTTTTGCCTTCTGTATATTACGAATCTTTGTAACAACAACACCATCAAATCCTGCAATTGCAATTTCATCCTCTACAGAAAGAACACCATCATATAAGATACACTCAAGATAGTTAATACCTTTCTCCTTCTTAACCTCCAACACAACCCCCCGCCCATCAGTTTTAACAGAAATTCTCTGTTGCAAAAACTTCTGCGAAAGTGCAACAAGCATTGCAAGTAGTTCATTAATTCCCTCCCCACTTCTTGCAGAACACGGAACAACTGCAACCTGCCTTGTGAAATCTTTAATTTTAGTATATAACTCAGCCTCAAACTTGTAAGAATTTAAAGCACCAACAAGTGTGTAAAACTTTTCCTCAAAATTCTGTTTAACTCTCAAAACCTGTTCGTCAACTCCAACACCAGCTTTCCACCCTCCAATGTTATCAACTTTATTCAGAGCAATAATAAAAGGAGTTTTATTTACTTTTAAAATCTGAAGAACCTCTGCTGTCTGAGGTTTAATCCCCTCGTTAATATCAATAACAAGCACAGCTAAATCAGCCAAACTCCCGCCACGTTTCCGAAGATTAGTAAAAGCAGCATGCCCCGGAGTATCAATAAAAAGAAACCCAGGAATTTCTAAAGGAACTTTAAACCTCTCAAGCACATCTCCCGCACGAGAAGCAATAGTCTTCTTTTCCATCAAAGTAAATGAAATCTTCTGAGTAATCCCACCAGCCTCACCTTCCTGAATAGAAGTCCCCCTAATCTTGTCAAGTATCGACGTCTTTCCGTGATCAACATGCCCGCATACAGTAATAATCGGCTGTCTTATCTTTGTCATGATTAAAAGAGAAATAGAAGAGTTAAAAGGTTTTTGATTCCTTTATCTTGCTTCCAAAGGATTATCTGCAATCATCTCTTTAAGATTATTATAAGGCAGCCCAAGAACCCTAAAAATGTCTCTTAAAAGTTCAGGTCTTGGAATTGTTTTTCCATTTCTTGCCCGATTAATAGTAGCAGTGGTTGTTCCTGTTTCACGTGCTAACCATCCAACCTTTTTTCCAAATTCTTCAAGTCTATCTGAAATAAGTCTACTAAGAGTTTGATTAGACCATCTTCTGCTATTAATACTTATCAAATGCCCATATATTCCCCTGGTTTATAACCTCTTTCAGGCAATCTAAATTTGCTATACAAAACATAGTAAGGTATCTCTGTTTTTCTTGAAATTTCAGCAAAAGAAACTCCTTGCACCCTATACTCTCTAACTTTTGCTTCTTGTTCTAATGTCAAATTCATAAACTATCCTTAACAATCAACCTTAAAAACCTTTTTTCTTTTAAAAAATCATGCAACTCAAAGAACTCCAGGAAAAATACCATCTCGAACTAGACAGAGCTATAAAAGAAATCCAAACAACTAAAGCCAAAACAGTCCTCCTCCAATTCCCCGATGGTCTCAAACCCTACGCCACCCAAATCGCCGACCACCTTGAAAAAAACACTCAAGCTCAAATATCAATCTGGTTAGGAACCTGCTTCGGAGCTTGTGATGTTCCTAAAACAGATGTTGATTTGCTGATTCAGTTCGGGCATTCACCGTGGAAATCAAAAAGTTAGTAATCTTCTAAAACATTAATTATTAGTAACATCAAAACGCTCCTCAAGTCCAACAGAAATTTATCCAATAATTTCTAAGACAGGATAAATTTCCGCAAAGACTAAATAAAAATTAATTAATACATCCAATCAATAACAGATTTAGTAAATTACTAACCTAGCAATCACAACAACCCCGCAACCATAGCAATCCCCAATAATATTAATATCACAGCCTCAACCAAATGAATATTTCTAATCTTCTTTTCCTTCCACCCGCTAACCCCCTCTACACTTGAAACCCCAAAATAAATTATCAAAGTAATCACAATCATAGGGATAATAAAAATCAAATTATAAATCAACAGCCACGGAATACTTGCAAGAAAACTCAAAACAGACAACTTTCCAGAAGCAATAATATAAGGTCCAATTGTGCAAGGAAGTAAAAACAAAGTAACAATTAACCCAATAACAAAAGCCCCAAAAGGTGAAGTTATTTTCTTAATCAGCATCTTAACTCGCGGCCGCATTAGCATAGGCATCTCGGTTCCAATCCCGCCTGGCTTGTAATTCAAATAATCTCTAAGATTAAACAACCCAAGAATAATAGCTAAAATCCCAAAACCTTTAAAAACATAATTTGTAAACCCTCCAGTTTCAGGAATCACATGAGAAAAAAACTGAACCATTATCAAGCCATAAAGAAAATATAAAATAAAAACCGCAAGTGTAAATGCAAACCCCCCAAGAAGAATCTTCCTTTTTTTAGTTGGGTCATGCAACAACAAAGCCACAAGCACCATAGTCATAACAGCAATTGCACACGGATTAACAGCATCAACAAGCGCCAGCGAAATTATCGTAACAAAATTTACCATTATCCACACCCAGTTAGCTCTTTTAATTGTGTAACACTTCTCTTGCCAGTATGTTTCTCCCCATCAATCACCCACGTAGGAACAGCCATAATATTTTCCGTAGCGCAAGCATCATAATTAGTTGTGCAATCAATAACCTCAAAATACCCAATACTCTCGCCTAAAAGTTCTTTTTGAGCAGCACAATGCCCGCAGGTTTTAGAGACATAAAGCACCGTCTTAGAAGCAATGCATTTCATCACAGTATCGTCATGATTCCCATTTGACTTTGCATAATTAATTAAAAAAATAACAACAATAATAGCAACAACAACTCCGACCAGAACCCACCTCTTATTCTTATCTTCCATTTCCACAAAAAGAAAAATCTATTTAAAAACATATTGATGTAATTAGTTTCTATAGGTTTAGTAATCCTGTTAGGAGTACTCATGATTTAGCATGAAGCCGCTCTTCAAAACTAACAGAAATTCAGCACAAGAATAATTAAGATACTTGCTGAATTTCCTCAATAGATACTAACCAACTCATCTTCTATGCTTCTTCCTCAAATAAAAAATACTTTTCACCACAAAAAAACAAATCACCACAAAAACAAGAAGAATAACCCCAATCCCAATTGATGAATTTAAAACATCCCTAAAAGCAAACCCAGTAATCGAACTACCAGAAAAAATAAAACTCTCTTCCACAAGAGGATTTTTTCCTCCAGATTTATAAACAGCTAATTTCAACATCCCTTTTTCAGCATCACTAACATCCAACTCAACAGAGTTTTCTCCAGAAGCAACACTCTCTGTTTTCTTAATAATTTTACCCCCTACTGAATTAAGAATTGCAAACTCTAACTCAACAGCTCTATCAGAATCTAAGATATAATTAACAATCAAATTACTTCCTTCTAATTTCATTTCTTTAATCTCAATATTAAATTCTGAGTTAATCAAAAGTATATTCAAAGATATTTCTCCCTCACCCTCAACACACTCTAACTTCACCTTAGGATTAAAATCTCCAGATTCTGGGACCTGCAAAGTAAAAGCAAATTCAACAATCTCTCCTGGAGCAATATTTTTCAAATCATCTGATTCACAATCTCCAGTCAACTTGCATTTATTCAAAAAAGTAGCTGCCTTGTTTTTTATACTAACTTCTAATCTCCTCTCATCACCAGGATAAACAATTATCTCCCCAAGCTCATCACCAATCTCAATATTTAATTTCTTCTCTGCAGTAACTCCTAGGCTGCCTCCACCCCCACCACCCCCACCATCTCCTCCGTTCGGAGGAGGACTTACAGAAGTATCAACACTAAAACTCGAACTTGCTGAGTCTTCATTTCCAGCAGAATCATTAACATATAAATTCAAAACAAAATCAGCATCAGCACTTATAGAAAATGTTGTGTCTGCACAATTTGAAATAGTTGTATTTACAACCGCAACAGAAGCACCCTGATAAATATTATACCAACAAGTTGTAGGAGTTAAATCAGAAACAGAATATTCCAGCGCAATTCCAGTTCGCGAAGTCTTTGTTCCAGTCGGCTGAGTAATACTAACCACAGGATAAGCAGTATCGACCCAAAAACTCTGATTGCCATTTACAGCAGAATTTCCAGCAGAATCATTACATTCTACATTCCATAAATAACCCCCATCTTCTAAAGTTAGTGAAAAAGTATTTTCAACCCCAGAAGTAGGAGAAAGGTCTGTCTGATTAATTTCAAAAACCCCTGAAAAATTCCCCCACAAACTGCAACTATCTAAATCAATATCTGTTGGAGTATATGTAAAAGTAACATCTCCAGAAGATAGATAAGAACCCACTGGAGAACTTAAACTAATTGTAGGAGCTCCAACAGCAACACTAAAACTTGCACTATCTGAGACCCCCTCTCCTTGTGAATCATTTGCATAAATAACAAGAACACTGCTTCCCTCTGCAACATCAAAGATAGTATTTGCACAATTAACTATTGTAGTATTTGTAAATCCAAAATCAAGAGTATACCAGCAAGAATCAAGATTATCATCAGCATCTGAAACAGAAAAGTTTAATGAAAGTGATTCATTATACCCATAAGCATCTCCATCTTGAGGATTAATAAGATTCAAAACAGGGGGAGCATTTTCACTTAATGTAACTGTTCTCATAGATGTCTGAGCTTCATTACCATAAACATCTTGTGCATAAGAATAAAACTCATAAGTATCATAATCTAAATCAGTAAAATTAACAGAATATGAACTTGCACCATACAGTGCAGAAATTTCGCTTGTTGATAAAACACGACTAAAGATTAGAACTTCATCAAGTGTCCCATTAAATACGCGACTTTCATCATAGCCTTCTCCGGCTCCAATTGTCAACCTATCTGCAGTAATATTTGTTATAGGAATTAAACTAGCAGTCTCGCCATCTAGATTCCCATTAACATATATTTTTAAGTTTTGCCCATTTAAAACAGCCACCACATGATACCATTCCTCTAAAATTATCTGGGTTGTACCAAGCACATTAGAACCTCCGCCTGTCGTCTGCGCACTAAAAACACCGGTTTCCATAGTTTGAAGATAAAAACGGTGACCCAAATCATCTCCAAGATCTCTTAGGAGCACAACATCTTTTTTATGAGTTTTATCATTTGTTTTTATCCAAGCAGAGATTGTAACTGTTGTTGATCCGCTAATTTGAGAAACCCCATTAGTAAAATTAATATAATCATCTACCCCATCAAAACTCAAAGCTCCTCCAAATTTTCCAGAAGCACCACCGCTTGCACCATTATTCACCCCATCATTACCTAAACCAGAATAATCAATAATATTCCCAGAACTTTCATTCATCTTCCAAAATCCAACTAGAGAATTATCAAAATTAATAAAACTATAAATTTGAGATTCATCAGACAAATCAACATCAACATTAATAGAGTTCACATTGGAATAAGTTCCTTCTTCAGTTGTTGAACCCCCATAAGAAATACTCGGAGAATCAGATTCTGGTTCAGTATAATCAACAATCACACTCTCAAGTGCAGGACTAACAGAAGAATCAGGACTTGCAAAACTCACCTTATACTGAAAATATCTTGAAACATTTCCAATACTCGATAAATCACTAACTGTCTCCCAACTACCATCACTACAATCAGAAGCAGAACAGTTGCGAATTTGGAATGATAAGATGGATGATTCTGCAAAATCAGTTAAACCTTTTGGATCATTATCTCCGGGATTCATATCTCCTAACTGAATCCACGTAACTCCAGAATCCGTTGATTTGTAAGAACGCCCTTTTACATCAAGAGCGTACAGATTGCCGGAGCTATCACTAGTCATTCTTAATCCATTATCATTTAAAGCAGCATGATTTATTTCCGTCCATGTAACTCCAGAATCTGTTGATTTCCATACTTCCTTGTCTCTTAAAATATATAAATCAGTTCCTACACATACAATATCATCGGGCTCTCCTCCCCCATAATCATCCACTTTCTGCACCCATGTGACCCCCTCATCAGAAGAAGAGTAAACATCTTTCGGAACATCTGCCACATAAATTACATTATTTGAATCAACGCAGATGCCCTTTGCATTGCTTCCACCACCTGCATTAAAATCTCCTTTTTCATTCCACGTAACTCCATAATCCACAGATTGATAAACAGTTCCATCCCCTGCTATAACATATAATTTATAGTTTAAATCAGATTCACCTTCTTTTAGTTCTTTTCCAATTGCATCATTTACATCTTCCCATGTAATTCCGAAGTCCTCTGAACGCCACACTTTTTTTGCATCCCCTGCAAGGATGTATAAATATTCAGTATCTGAAAACATGCCCTGAGTTCCACTTCCCCCCCCATAACCCTCCACTGTCTGGGTCCAAGTTGCAAAATCTACTGTTTTGTAAACATCCCCGCCGCCATCCACCCCATATAAAAAATTCACACTCGGAGTAATTGAACTCTCAACAACAGAGTTCCAAATCGCATCAGCACCAGCATCAAAAACTTTTGAAGTATATGTCCCGCTTGTTTGTCCAGAAATTAGTGCAACATCACTACCATTCCACTCAGTATTTGAATAACTTCCTTCATCAAAACCAGCTTCATCATCCTGAGTAAAAACAGCAAACCCAGTAATTATATTTCCAATCAAATCACCGCCATCTAATTTATAAACAACTGCAAAAGTAAAAACAGTCATCACAATTACAGCAAGAATTGCAACAGTTACCTCTCTCCTTCTCATCCCACTTTATAGATAACTTCTTTTATAAATATTTTGTAGATGTTTTTAAGTAATCATTCTCTAGATGATTACTATAGTTCAAAAGTAAACGCCTTTCATAGCTAACAGAAATCTTGCCCAAGGATAAAATAGAAAAGGCAAGATTTCCGCAAAGACAATAAAAAATTATTCAATATAACTTCATAAATTAAATTTAGCAATCCATAAACTTCAAACATAGAAACCTTTAAATAAACTCTACTCCTAATCAAAATATGAGAAAATTACTAGTAATAATATTACTCCTAACTTTAAGTTTATCTCTAGTAGCAGCAGAATACTCCCTGGACATAAGATTTGACAAAAACGAATACGCTGTTGGAGAAGAAGTAGTTTACACAATAGTATTACTAGAAGACACAAAACCAATCTCCGACCAAGTAGCTATAACCTTCTCAGACGCACTAGAAAAAAAACAAATAAAAGAAACAGTCACGTCAAACCAAAAAAATAAGTTGCTAATTGAAGAAGATTTTATCTCAGGCGGATGGAAAGCCCACGCAATCTATAAAGAAAAAGAAGTTGACAGAACTTTCTTTATCAAGCAAAAAACAGCAGTTGAATTTAAAATTGAAGGAGAAGAACTTATAATAACGAACAAAGGAAACACCCACTATCAAAAACAAATCCAGATAATAATCGGAGATGATATAACCCCCCTAAGTGTAACTGTTGGCATAGGAAAAACCAAGAGATTGAAATTAGTAGCACCAGAAGGAAATTATGATATTCAAATTAGAGGAGATCAGAATGAGATACTAGCCACAAAAAAAGCAGTCACTCTAACAGGAACTGGAAATGTAATCGGAGCTTATGACGAATCCCTCCTAAGCGGAGGAATAATCGGAGGAACAGATGACCCAGATGCAGAAAAGTTCTTTTCAGGAAACAAACTACCACTAGCACTAGTTTTTGTAGGCGCTATTTTTGTAATCGGAATCTTGTTTTTTATTCAGCGAAGATTAAGTAAGAAAAACTAAGGTTAAGAAATCTCAATCTTAAAAAACACAATAACATCAAAAAATAAAAATAATCCTACATCTAATAAAAATTCCACAACTTACTAAACCCAAAAACAAACCACTTATTCCACATTAGAATCTTCTTGCTTCGTCACACTTTCATCTTGTCTTAACTTCCCAAGCCTTTCTTCATCTTGTTTTAACCGTTCTTTTGCCTGAGAAATTTTTCTTTTTCTTTCTTCAATTTTATTTATCTCCAATTCTGCAAACTTTATCCTTTTCTCAGCATCAAGTAATTCTCTATCTTCTCCTGAAGGACCTGAACGAATTTTAAGTACAACCAAAAGGACCACAAAAAGTAAAATTGCTCCAATGGCATAAAAATAAATAGATTTCATTGAACCACCCTCTTCAATAAATATAGCCTTTGCAGTTGTTAAAAAAAACCTATCTTCTTTTGTAGTTTCTTCTGAGTCTTCTGAATCCTCTAACATTTCTACCTCAACAACTTCATCAGAAAGATTTTCTTCGCTAATTAACGTAGTAAGGTTTTCTAATTCTTCATCAGGAGGTTCTGCTAAATCAATATTAATGTCTCCGGTATTAGGATAAGGACCTAGATTTTGATTAAGAACTATTTCCCCATTATTTAATAATTTTAAATCTAAATTAATCTGTGCCCAAATAATGTCTGTAGAAAACTCAATTAGCTCTTCATTTACAAAACTGGGATAAATCTTTTCAGACACTTGCCCACTATTAACATCCTCAATTTTTAAGATTCCACCACTATATTCATTTGTATCTATCGAGACAAGTATTCTAGTTGCAGAAGAAAAAGATATAACTAATATCAGTAATAAAATAAATAAGATTGTTTTCTTCACCATCTTACTAATTAAAAAGCAACACTGTTTATAAATATTTTGTTGATTAATTTTTTCTTCCAAAAATTTAAAAACAACCCCCTCTTAATTAAAACATGAATAAAAGAGGAAAAACCCTAAAAGTCCTAGGAATAGCTCTTCTAATCATAATTTTCTTAGTAATAATCACTGCAGTTTATTTTTATTTCTTCCATGTTTTCTACACCTATAGGTTATGTGTTTCTAACCAAGTTGAAGATTTAGAAATCCCTTGCACAACCAAACAAGAATGTATTAATGCATTCTTGGAAAGAATGAATCAAGAGCAAAAAACCCAAATCGAAAGTCTTCCAGAATTAGCAAAAGTAAAACTTGAAGAAGCTTATGATTCTGCAATTCTCTGCCAACAAACCTGCAAAGAAAAAGAAATCTACGGTGGAGGGATGGGAGGAATCAAGGAAGTTTCTGCATGCCAGCCAGATGAAACAGAAATAAAATTAGAAATCCGCGGAAAAGAAGGCTTGCAGCTTTATGGTTATTTAAGAGAAAACAATCTAATTTGATTAGCAAATTATATAAACCTATTAAAACTAATCAAATTATGAAAAAGGGAATTATAGGTTCTGCTATTATATTAATTTTATTTGTAATGATTTTTATTCTTGCATTTTACTTAATTAAAAATTCAAACCTTACTGGAAGTGCTATTCAACAAATACCTGATGAACATAATATAGGGCCAAGTATAGAAGAACAAACCTGTATGCAAGATTGTGTCTCAGTTGGATGTCAACCAGAAGATAAAGAATGTATGGTTGCAAATTCTGAAAAATGCGGACAAGAATGTGGCGTAGATACTAGTGGACCACCAACACCTACAGATAAAGGAGAAGCATGTATGCAAGAATGTGTTGTAAAAGGTTGTGAAGAATTTGATTTTCAATGTCAAAGAGAAAATAAAGAAAATTGTGAAGGAGAATGTGATATGAAAGGTGATGCACCAGATGAATCAGAAATGAATGAAGAACAATTATGTATTACTCATTGTGTAGCTGCAGAGGATTCAAGTGTAATTTGTGGAAATAGTAAAGAAGGCGAGACTGGGAATGCGTTATGCCAAAGATGTGCTCAAGAATGTGTTCACTTATATGCAGGTCCTTGTTTAAATGATGAGCAAATAGGAGAAAAAGAAAAAGAGTGTGAAACTTGTGAACATTGTTATGGAGAACCAGTAATGGAGGCTTCTGGTGAGGGTTGGGATTGTATTGTTGATGTTGAATGCAAAGATGCAAGTTCTGAATGGGGAGATGAACCAGGAAAAGGCCCAGGAATTGGACAAGAAGGTTATGTAGCTCCAAATCCTGTTGCTAAAGCTGTTGATGGAATAATCAAATTTTTTAAAGGAATTTTTAGTGAAAATGGAGAAGAAGGACATAAATCAGAAGAAGCTAGTTCTGAATAAAATAAAAATATTATTCAAATTAAAAATCCAAAAATGAAAAACCAGTGGTATGTATATATTCT
>CAZWNN010000016.1:0-15674 GCA_964635935.1 Candidatus Woesearchaeota archaeon | reverse complement strand
TTGTTTTCTTAGGATTATTAGTCTTTTTTAGAAAGAGATAATTTTAAATAATTCATTTCTTGAGTTCTTAAATGGATATTTTAGCTTCATTAATGGGGGCAATGGATATTGTTGCAGGGGTACTTCTTTTAATATTTCTTAATTCATATTCAATTGCAATTGTTTTTGGGATTTTAATGATTGGAAAAGGTGCAATGAGTTTTTTTGAATTTTAACCAAAAAGTAGATTTTCTTTAAGTGCTTTTTCTAAAGAAGGCCATTTTTTATCTTTTTCAGATAGGATCGGAGATTTAAAAGGCCAATCAATTTTAAGACCCGGATCATTCCAGATTATCCCCCCCTCATTTTCAAGAGAATAAGAATTATCAACTTTATACACTAATTCCGTATATTTACTTAATGCAGCAAAACCATGTCCAATTCCTCTTGGAAGATATAATAAATATTTATTTTCTTCAGACAATATTTCTTTAATATATTGCCCAAAAGTAGGAGAATTCATTCTAAGATCAATGGCTACATCTAATAATTCCCCCCTTATACAACGCACAAGTTTTGCTTGAGCAAATTTTCCTATTTGAAAATGAATACCTCTAATAACTCCTTTTTCTGATTTTGAATGATTTTCTTGAATAAATTCTCCTTTAATGTCTATTTTTTTAAATTCACTTTTTTCATAGGTTTCTAAAAAAAACCCGCGATTATCTCCAAAAACTTTGGGTTTTATTAAAATTACTCCATCAATATTTGTTTTTTCAAATTTAAAAGGCATTTTAAGAAGATAATCTCTTCGCTTCTGTTAAATATCCTTCAACAGAGTGGTCTCTTTTTAAATTTATTCCTTTTGACCAATAACTTCTAACTTTTTTGTTATGAAGAACATAATTGATATCTAACTTTTCAAAAATGTTTTTTAATGTTTGTTCGGTTACTTCTTCACTTTCAATATTATAAGAAGGATTTGGATTTTCTATATTTATCACATATTCTAAAGATTTACAAAAATCAGAAACATGATGAAATTGATTTTTAAAATAAATCATTTGGATTTCCTCTTTATTTTTTATTTTATCAACTATTACATCAATAAAATTTTTTCCATATCTACCATATAAACTATTGGGTCTAACAATAATACCATTAATTTTTTTAGCAGAGATAAATTTTTGAAGCTCTTCTTCAGCCATGGCCTTACTTTTGGAATAATCATCTAAAGGAATTAAAGGAGCTTGAGCATCTGCAGGAGTTTGTCTATCCCCAAAAACAGCATATGTAGATATAAGATAAAACATTAAAGGATTGTTTGAGACTGCATCAAGTGTTTTTTTTAAAATTTTTACATTTTTCTCAAAAGCCATTTCTGCTGTGTGCGAGCCAGCAAAATGAACTAATTTTATTAACCCTTTAAAATCAGAAGCAGAGCATAAATTAAGATCTAAAGATTTCCATTCAATATTTTTATGGTCAAATTGTCTAAAAGATTCTTTATCAAAAGAAACTACTTTATATCCTTTATTTGCAAGATATTCAACAAAATTATTCCCTATAAATCCATTGCCCCCAGTAATACCTATTTTATTATTAGACATAGTTCTTTTATTAGAAATCCTTTTTTAAAGATTGTTGAGATGTAATCATCACTTTCCAAGGGCTTCTTCGTAAATTTTCCTTATTTTTTTATTTCGTTTTTCTATACTAAATTTTCCTTTTGTAACTTCTTTAAAACAAGCTTCTCCCATTTTTTCTCTTTTCTTCTCATTTTTTAACAAGAATTCAATGGCTTTTTCAACTTTTAAGGAATTTTGTGGAGCATTCTCTTTTATTTTTTCAGCAACATCAGAATCTGTCCTAAGAAAATTAAACTCATTAAGAATATCTATTTTTTGAGGTTTTACTAAGATTCCTGTTTTTGAAGTTACATATTCTTTATTTGCCCAATAGTCATAAGTGATAATAGGAAGTTTAAAAAACATGGCAATTAAAAACATCATCGCAGGAGTAGAATAACAAGGTTGGATGAACATCTTAGATTTATTCAATAAATCATAAAGCTCTTCTAAAGGAATAACCTCCTTAACAATCAAATTCTTTTTCTTAGGAATTTTTGTAGAAGAAAGAGCATTCCCCAAAAAAACAAATTTAGTTTTTGGGAATTTATCTGCAAGCCTTTCGAAAGCAAATAAAACTTCATATCCTCCTTTACGATAAAAAGAATGTTCATTTTTAATATTGCTAGAGCCTCCAAAAACAACTATATTCTCTTTTTTTACCTTTTTTCTATATTTTTCTGGGATAAAAGCAACAGGATAAACAACTTTTTGTTTAATATTTAGATTACAATCTTTAAAATATAGATTAAAACATTTTAAAGCTTCTTTATGAATTGGCAAAAGACATTTAAGATTTTTTTGTGATAATAATTTTTTAGCTTCTGTTTGAGCTCCTTTATTATAAAAATCTCCTCTTGTAAGAGAAACACCCACTTCATAATCAGCAACAAAGGGCTTATTTGTTTTTCCAATGTGATTGGCAAAATGGATTATATCAACACCTTTTTCTTTTCTTAAAAAATCTTTAATTTTTCTTTCAAGATTAGGAAAAACTTTGTTTAAAGGAATCTTTAAAAATTTATAGATAAACCTTAAAGGAGAATATGTTTTTTTCCCTATTCCTTTAAATTCTGACTTTGTATATATGACTCCTTTAGGAGGATAGTCAAAATAAGAATTATAAAGGCTATGTTGTTTTTTAGTTATTTTAAAATCAAATTGGACTTTTATTTTTTTCATTTTCAAGGATATTTTTTAGTTTTTAAAGATTGTTTTGTTTTAATTTAAGAAAATAGTTCATTATTGTGAAAATTTCCATAGATTCTGTATATTTTTCTATATACTTTAGGCCCCCTTTCCCAATTATTCTATAAAAATTATAATCTTTATGAAGCAGATACCAAAAATCCTTTAAAAATACTTTAGAATCTATGTTGCACCCCCCAAATTCAAATTGTATTTTTTTGATTTTCTTATCTTTAATCATTTTTTTTGCTCCTTTAAGAACATTTAATTCATTTCCTTCCACATCAATTTTCAATAAATCTATTTTATCAATAGAATTTTCTTTACAAAAAGAGTCAATTGTTTTTATTTTAATCTTTTTTTTCTTTGTAAAATATATTTTTCTATAATCTAGTTTTCTATTGTAGAGACTAGCCAATGCAGTTCCTTCATCATCGTAAAAGAGAGTGCCCTCTTTTTCTTTTTCTCCAAAACCAAAATTATAACTTTGAACTTTTGTATTTTTCAGATTTTTTTTAAATATCTCAAATGCTTTTTTCGAAGGTTCAAAAGCATATATTTCTGAGTTTTTTACAAATTTTACACATTCTAAAGAATAATCTCCTTTGTTGGCACCAACATCAAATATAATTAATTTTTTGCCCTTTTTGTTTTCTCTATTTAATTTTTTTAATATCTCTCTTTCACCATCCACTTCTATTTCACATTCTCCATATCCCATTCCATGCAACGAAAAGGAGTGTAGATTTTCAAAGAATTTTTGAAGGGGCTTTTTGTCTATTTTTCTAAGAAATTCTAAAATAAATTTATTTATTGATTCCATTTTTATTTAAGGATCTTATTTAGAACTTTCTTTATTGTCCCAAATTTATTTATTGTATCTTTTATTATTTTTGGGGTTTTTTTAGAAACTTTTCTTCTAATTCTCATTTTAAGTGGAAGAGATTGTTCTATAGCCCAAAATAAAAATTTATAATCTAAGCCTTTTATTTTAGGAGTAAAAGAGCTTCTCGCATAATCTTTATAATCTTTAATCAAAAGAATATCTTCTTCTACGCAAAATTTATAAATATCTGTTCCAGGTGTGGGTGTTAATATTGCAGGACTATAAAGTGCTGGTTTTATTGTTCTTATCATTTTAACAGTATCAAGAACTTCTTTTTTTGTTTCAGTAGGAATTCCAACCATATAGTTTGCCCAAACTAAAATTCCATGTTTTTTACAAACCTCAGCAGCCTTGTAGTTTTCTTCTACAGTTACACCTTTTCTCAAAAAATTAAGAATTCTTTGATTTCCGCTTTCAAACCCAATCATTATTAATCTTAATCCAATTCTTCTAAGTCCAATTAGAAGTTCCTCATTTCTTAAAATTAAATCAGCTCTCCCTTGACAAGCAAAAGGCATATTAAACTTTTTAGGATATTTTTCTATAAATTCTTTTAATAATTCTTTATTTTGAAGAAAATTATCGTCGTGAATTAAAAAACTTTTTATATTGTGATTTTTTACTAAATCACTTATTTCTTCTAAAAAATTATCAACACTTCTATGTCTCACTTTACTTCCATGTAAATTTCTTTCTCCTGGTTGGCAAAAACTACAATTATACATGCATCCCCGGGTATTGATTAGAGTTGTGAAGGGTTTTGGAAAAGAATCATGTATCGGAGCTTCATAAGGACCAAACAATTCCCTATCTGCAAAAGGGACTTTATCTAAATCTTGCGGACTTTTGCCCATAATTATTCTTGGAATTTTTTTATTCTTAACCATGTCTGATAAAAATTTTGGAAAAGAAAATTCTGTTTCTCCAATGAATAAATGGTCTATTTCTTTTATTTTTTGAAAATCATCTGGAACTAGAGTTACATGAGGGCCCCCAACAATAATTTTTACATTAGGGAAAATCTCTTTACTTATTTTTGCTGCTTTTACAACAGAAGGATAATCTACAGTCATAGCAGTCATTCCTAAAAGATCAGGATTTTCTCTTTTTATGGTTTCTGTCACTTCACCCCATCCAGAAAGTTTTCTAAAATCTATTAAAGAAACTTTATGTTTAGCTTTTTTAGCATAAGCGCTTAAGATTTCTAATCCATGGTTCACCCAGCTAGGATTATCTTTATCAAAACAATTAAATCCTTCACTTGTAGCAGCCATTAAAAAAGTTATTTTCATTTTGTGCTATTAAAGTTTTATATATAGAGATTTTTAAAGATTTCTAAGATTTCTTTCTAATTTACCCTTAAGAGTATATATTCTCAGTAAAAATCCAAAAAATAAAAAATCAACAATTAATGCTTTAAATTTCTTATTTTTAATAAGATAATTTATTAATTCTTTTTTATTATATTTTTCTATATAAACATCTTGATTCCATTTTTGTATTTCTTTTTTATTTAACCCGTTAACATAAGCACCCTTTAATCTTGTTTTAAGAGGATATTTGTGAGAATGATATGCTATAGATTTTGGCTCATAAATTATTTTATAGCCTTGTTTTTTTACTTCATTTGCCCATTTTTGATCTTCTCCTCCAATATATTTGTAAGGTGTTTTCTCATCATATTTGTTTTTTTCCCAAACAGATTTTCTTATTGCTCCACTTGCGTTTGAAAAATGAGCTTCACATTTCCTATTGTCAGGAAACATCTTTTTTATTTTGAATTCTTCTACAGGATTAAAGTCTTTTATAGGTTCTTGTTTCCCAAATACTCCTGCAACTTTTTTATTTTTAAAATGTTTAATTAAACGATATGCCCAAAATTCACTTTTAGGAATTATATCAACAGAAGCGTAAAGGACTATTTTTCCTTTTGATTTTTCAGCACCAAGATTAAAAGTATAGGCATGGCTGAAATTTTTTGGATTTATATTAATAATCCTACATCCATACCTTTTAGCAATTTCCACAGTTTCATCTTTTGAAGAAGAATCTACAACAACGATTTCAAAATCTTTTAATTTCTTCTGAGAGAAAATCCTCCTTAGTAATCTTTTAAGGAGTTTAGCATGATTATGTGTTCTTATTACAATAGATGTTTTCATTTTTTCTTAAAAATCCATAAAGAGCGCACCTTTCCAACAAGTTTATGCTTAGGAACTATAAATCCCTCAACAAAGTGTCTTACCCCGTTATGATATGCAACATCATGAAAGGCAATAAGGCCGCCAGTTTTAATATATTTAATCCATTGAGAATCTTCTTTTACTGCTTCATATGTATGCACAGCATCAATAAATATTCCATCAACTTTTCTTTTTACTTTTTTGTCCCATATCTTAAAAGCATCCATAGATGTCATATTATAAAAGATAACATTCTTATTTGCAATGTTTTTTAAGAAAGTTTTATAAAAATCTTCTATATATGTTCCCATAAGTAGCCCATCTTTATCAGGAATAAAAGGATCTATTGCGATAACTTGATTATATTTAGCTAATCTTTTTGTAGTTTGCCCACGGGCACAACCCACCTCAATTATTTCTTTTCTTTTTCCAAATGTTTCAAGCAAGAAAATTAACTCATCTTTTGAAACAGCCATAGATTTTTCATCTACCCCTTTAATAGCTCTTCCAAGGTATTTTAAAAATCTATATAGTGGTCTTATTTTTATAAATAATTTCATCATTTTTTCACAGCCTCCCTATAAATTTTCTCTAATTTTTTATTTCTCTCTTTGATAGAGAATTTTCCTTCTGCAACTTCTTTATGCCCTACTTCACCCATTTTTCTTCTTAATGCAGGATTCTTTATAAGGATTATAACTTTTTCAGCTAGTTCAGAAACATATTTTTCATCATAAAAATCTTTTAATTTTGGAATATATTCTCCTGCATCATAAAGAGGTTGAAAATTTTCATCGTGCCATTTAAAAGGATGATTTACTACAAATCCATTTACTTTGTCTTCCACAATTTCAGGAGCTGAAAAAAGATTTCCAGTTACAATTGGTACTTTATAATTCATAGCATCAAAATAAGCATTTCCTAAAGAATCAAAATTCGTTGGATAAAGAAGAATATCTGCATTTTTATAGAGATTTCTCCAATTAGAAGAAACATAATCTTCTGTATCTGAGAACTCTATATTTTTCTTACCAGCATATTTTCTTTTTAATTCTTTTGGAACAGGCCCTCTCACGATTAATTTAAATTTTACTTTTCCATCAATCTTATCAAAAACCTGAAGAACAGTATTTCCTCCTTTTTCATAAAATCTTCTCCCCACCCAAAGAATTATAGGAACTTTGTTAATCTTTTTTTCAAAATCAGGGACTGACTCTTTTCCAGGATAAACAACTTCCATTTTAGACTCTAATTCTTGTAAGCCAGCATTTAAGATGGAAAGTTTTGAAGCAATTGTATGAGGCATTAATTTTTTACAATATTTTGATGTAAGAATTTTTTTAACTTGATAAAAATAAAGCTTTTTTTTAACATTAGCACGGTTCATTCCAAAAAGCCCTTCTAAATGTTCCACATCCATTACCCAAAGAGTTTTTCCAGAATTCATAACATTATTCATCGAATGTATTAAATCACAACCTATAGGATCTATTTTTATTATTGGTGGTCTTCTTTTAAGAGACCACAACCATAATTTCACTTTTAATTCATGAAGAAGACTGGCTTTTTGAGTGTCAGATTTTATAATCTCTCTATATTTGTAATTTATTCCGTTAGGGGGATTATCCAAATAACTATAATAATTAGGATGAGGCCTTTTTCCTAATCTTAAAAACACATTTATTTTTTTCATTTTCTTTCTTTTCTTTTAACCTTTATTTCTTTTAAATTATTTATGTTTTCTTTATATGCTTTTATTAACAAATTTAATTTTTTTATAAAAGATAACCTACTTCTTTTGAATAAAGATGCAAAGTGAAGAAAGGTATATTTTAGAATGTTTGCAAAATTGTAATTAAGCCATTCTATTCTAACCCCATTTTTCTTTTTTACATACCACACATAATCTTCTTCCAATTTTGTTGTAGAAGCTTTTCCATGGTGAACTAATTCAGTATTACCAACATAAATTAGGTCAAATCCTTTTTTAGATGCCCTATAACAAAAATCTGTCTCTTCTCCATAAAAAGGAGAAAACCCCTCGTCAAGAAAGCCAATTTTATTGATTACTTCCCTCTTAATTAGGAAGCAAACACCCATAATATCACCAACTTTTTGAATTTTTGAGAATTCTTTAGATGAAGATTGATAGCCTGGTTTATCAAAAGAACATATTTTATTATTCTTAGCAACCCATTGCAGACTGTTATCAGGGTAAATTATCTTACATCCAAGAATTCCTGCTTTTTTATTTTTTTCACCTTCTGAAATTATTTTTTTCAGCCAATTTTTATCAATTATCATTGTATCATCATTAAGAAGGAGAAAATAATTAGGATTATATTCTTTTAATGCTTTTTTTATACCAAGATTATTAGATTTAGCAAATCCTTTATTTTCTTTATTTATTATGAGATTTATTTCTTTAAAACTCTTTTTAATCTCTTTCCCAAATTTATTTTTTCCACTATCATCTATAAGGTAAACCCTATAATTTTTATAATCTGTTTTTGTTTTTAGACTCTTTAAACATTTTTTTAAGAGTTCCTCTTGAACATATGTAGCTATTATTATTGCTACTCTTGGTTGTTCCATTTTCATAAAAATTTTAATTGAGAAGGGTTTTTAGTTATTTCTATACGCATTTGCGCTATTTTCAAACTCTTTTAAAGTATAAATAGTCATAGGATGGTTAATTGAATTTCCTAAAGGAACGGCCTTTCCCAATTCTTTTCCTATTTTTTTTAATTCTTCTATGTCCTCTAAATCTTTAACTATTTTTGTTGGAATAGTTATAATTTGTGGGTTAGCAGAAGCTATTTTATAAACATCTTCTGGAGTTCTTATACTTCCTACTATTAGTTCACACCCTGTTCCTTTAGTTCTTTTTGCAACATAAGAAATCTCTTTTAATGTAAGCCCCCATGCTTTATCAAAGTATTCTTCTTTATTTTGTTTTACTAAATCCTTCCAATTAGGTTTTTTTAGGGTTTCTTCAAGATTATTCCCGCTCATCTCTATTATATGGGAATCTACCATTCTGTTTGCAAATAAACTAACATAACCTTTCCCATATTTTGTTGCAGTTATTGCTTGATAAGGACTCATACATGCAGTTATGTTAGTCATAATATTTACTTTTTTTAATTCTTCTGCAGCCATTAATCCTCCTTCACACATCGGAATCTTAATAACTACATTTTTTCCTAAACCCACAAGTTCGTAAGCCTGTTTTAGAAGGGTGTTCTTAATTTTTAGGCTATCTTGATTCTCAAAATTTTCCATATCAATTCCTCTGAGATCTGTTTCAAGACTTATAGGAGAAGCAGGATATTCTTTAATTAAATCTTTACATGCCTCAATAAATCCTTTTGAAAGGTCTCCTGTATCTTCTATAATCTTCGGATTTGTAGTGATACCATCTTTTATGCCTCTAGAAAAACAATATTTTATTTCTTCTAAGCTGGCTGTATCTGCAAAAAATTTCATGTTATAAATAGTCTTTAATTAATTTAGAAAGATTTTCTTTTATTGATTGGTCCTCGTATTTTTCCCCCATTTCTTTTAGCTTGTCTGCAATTGAATCTTTTAAAGATATGGAAATTAATTGTTGCAGCCTTTCGATTACCATATGTTGTAACACCCCATGAAACCCTTCTGTGTGGGGTGTTGAATCTTTTGGAACAACAATACAAATATCTGATAATTCTTTCATTTTTCCTCCATCAAAACCAGCTAAGCCAATAATCTTTGCTTTTCTTTTTCTTGCAATTTTCATAGCTTCAACTAAATTGCCAGACCACCCACTTCCACCATGCACCGAGACTAAAAGAACAACATCTCCTTCTTCTAAAATCGTATTTAACGCACCTGCATAAGCTTGATCCCACCCACAATCATTTATCCATGCTGTAAGCAATGCAGGATTATCATTTAAGCAAATTGCCTTAAATCCTTTTCTATGAGTAATTAATTCTTTTTCAGAAGAAGGAGACACAACTGTTTTAGCCAAATCTCCAGCAAAATGAGAAGCAGTTGAAGCACTACCTCCATTTCCCATTGTTATTATTTTTTTTTCATCTTTCCAAGCTTGAAAAAGAATTTCTATAAATTTGTTAATATCTTCTCTATTAATATTTTTTATAATTTCTTCTGTTTCTCTAAGAAACTCATCAATAAATTCTCTATTCATCTTCCGTGGTAAACGATTTTACAACCTTCTCTATCAAATTTAATTGGCATTTCCAAAAGTTCTAATTTTCCTAATGCTTCTCTTAATTTTTCTTTTCTATTTTCACAATAAATCATTAAAAAACCTCCACCTCCAGCCCCAACAATTTTTCCTCCAAGAGCTCCATTTTGCAAAGCAGTTTCATATGCTTGATCTATTTCTTGAGAAGTCATTTTTCCAAAACTTTTTTTTGATTCCCAATGCACGTTCAACCATTGTCCAAATTTTTTAGTGTCTCCTTTTTCTAATGCCTTTTTTATTTCATTTCCTATATCTTTTATTAAATGCATTTGTTTCATTTTGCTTTCTTCTGATTCTGCTTCCTTTGCTTGATTAGATAAAATATCTGAAGCTGATCTTGTACCCCCTACCTTAAACATCAAAATATTGTTTTCTATCTCTTCTATTGTAGAATATGAAGCATCCAAAGGGCTTACAATAACATTTCCTTTTTTATCTATATCTAAATGAATTATTCCCCCAAAAGAAGAAATATACTGGTCTTGTTTGCCTATCGGTTCTTTAAGAATATCTATCTCTATTTCTGCTGCTTCTTCTGCAAGCCTTTTTGCAGAAACATCCTCCCCTTTATACGCATGCAAACCTTTTAGCAGTGCTACTAAAAAAGCACTAGAAGAACCTAAACCTGTTCCTGCTGGAGCATCTGCTAAAGAAGTTATCTCCAAATAGTCATTGATATTAAGATATTTCAAAGCTGCTTTAATTCTAGTGTGATTAATATCATCTACTTTTTTAGGAGTTTCTATTTTAGAATATCTAATTAAGAATTCATCATAGAAATGTCTTTTTTCAATAATTATATAAATATATTTGTCAATAGCTGCTGAAATTAATGATCCTCCAAATCTTGAAGAATAAAAAGGTAAATCTGTTCCCCCTCCTCCGATTGAGATTCTTAATGGCGCTCTAACAACAATCATCCTATTTTTAAATTAATAGAATATATAAATGTTTTGTAGGAAACTTTATAAAGGAAACCTAAAATTAGGTTTTTTGCCAAAATTTTATAGCAGATTTAATAACTCACTTAAAGAGTTTATTTTATTACTCGGTTTAATATTCTCTTTTTCCATCTTTTGTTCATCTTCAAGATTTCCAAACTGATATTGGTTGGGTTTTCTTTTCAAGAAAATAGTTTTATTTATTCCTGCAGAATGTCCTGCAGCAATATCTTTCCAAGAATCACCAACAATTATAGATTTGCTTAAATCAATATCAAATAATCCTTTTGCCATTAAAAAAAGTCCTGGTTTTGGTTTTCTACAATTACAGGGAAGAGAAAGTCCTTCTTTATGAAAGCATTCTAAAACATTTGATCTATCAATTTCTAAATATTTACAAATCTCTGTAGTAATCTTTTCATAATCTTTCATTAAAAATTCACCTTTTAAAATAGAAGGTTGATTAGTTACTACAATTATCTCATAATCTTTATTTTTTGCAACATTAACAATTTCTTTTATATCTTCATTAAAATTAAGTTCAGAAACACTAAAGGGAGAATCATCAATAACCTTCTTATGAGAAATACTATATTTCTTTACAACCTTGTTTATAGTCCCATCTCTATCTAAAAAAAATGCTTTTTTCATTTTAAAGATTAATTCTCTTTAATTTTTTTCTTTTTTACTTCTTTATATATCTATTTATTTTACTAACTTCAGGGTTTACATAATAAGTTATCCTTGTACAAAAAGTCTTTAAATTAGTAATCTTAAGAATTTTTATTAAATTGTATAAAACACAATAGAAATATTTAAGTATGGGGAATTCTCTGTTAGAAAACAGCAAAATGGAAAACACTTCTTTTAACCAAGTAAACGAATTAGAAATAGAAGGTCATTTTCTAAAAACAGAAGTAACCCCTACTTTTGGAGATGATAGAGGGTATTTCACAGCTATTAATTTTGAAAGTGGCATGAAAAGAGCTTATTTAGTAAGAAACCATAAAGCAGGAATTATAAGAGCTTTTCATGGGCATAAAAAAGAAGAAAAAACACTTTATTGTATAAAAGGGGCTTTCAAAGTTGTTTGCATTTCAATGGAAACTAGAGATTGGAAAGCATTCACAATAACTGAAAAAGGAAATAATTTCTTAAAAATACCTTTTGGAGTTTATAATGGATTTGTATCTTTAACAGATGATTCTGAATTATTGGTTTTAAGTAGTAGTACTTTTGAAGAAAGCAAAAATGATGATTTTAGAATTCCTTATGATGTTTTAGGAAAAGAAGTTTGGAGGGTAGAACACAGATGAGATTTGCATTAGTAGGTGGGTTAGGATATATTGGACAGGTTTTGCAAGAAGAATTAAGAAAAGCAGGACATGAATTTGAGATAATTGATAATGATTGCATGGGATTGCATAACTGGGAGAATAAATTAAATATATTAGATTCTGAAGATTTAATAAAAATAAAAGAGATAATAAGAAATTGTGATGTTGTAGTAAATTTAGCAGCAATTGTAGGTGACCAAGCATGTTTAGAAGACACCAGATTAGCTATGGAGACAAATTGTCAGGGGGTACAGCATATTGTGGGGATTTGCAATGAACTTAATAAAAAGATAATCCATACAAGCACTTGTAGTTTATACGGTTTTAGTGAGGAATTATTATCTGAAAAATCCCAAGTTTTTCCTGTTGATTTTTATGGTCAAACAAAATATCAACAAGAAAGATATATGTTGGAGAATTCAAGAGATTATTGTGTATTTAGATTAGGAACTGCTTATGGTTGGAGTCCTAGAATGAGGTTTGATTTGGTAGTTAATACTTTTCTAGCAAAAGCTTTTTTCAAAGAGAAACTCTCTGTTTTTGGGGGGGACCAATGGAGACCTTTTGTACATATAAGAGATGTTGGAAGAGCAATAATTTTTGCAGCAGAAAAAGAATTAAGGGGAATTTATAATCTAAGTGTAGAAAATGTAAGGATTTCTGATTTACCTCAAAGGATTCCTATTCAAAATATTGGAGTAGAGATAAACGAAATGAAATCAGACCCTAGAAATTATAAAGTAGAAAATAGCAAGATTTTAAATGAAGGTTTTAGATTTGAATGGGATTTAGAAAAAGGAATAAAAGAAATGGCTGAAAATATGTCTCAAATTAAAGATTACCAAGAACCAAAATATTCTAATTATAAAATACAAGCATTAATGCATAAAAAAGCTAAAAAAAAGAATACAAGGATTTTAATACTTGGGGCAAAAGGAATGGCAGGACATATGACAACTGAATTTTTAAAAGAAAACACTAATTGGGAAATCATATCGTTTGATAGAAGCAATTTTGAAGTAGAAGACAGCAGAAATTGGAAAGAAAAAATAATTAATCTTAATTCTAAAGGCCAAATAGATTATATGCTCAATTTTATAGGAGTATTAAAACCCCAAGCAGTAGAAAATCCATTATTAGCAATAAAAATAAATTCTTTATTTCCACATGAATTAGCAAATTTATGTACACATCTTAATGTAAAATTAATTCATATAAGTACTGATTGTTGGCAAGATTTAGATATTTATGGTAAAAGTAAAAGGGCAGGAGAATTAAATTATCCTGAGCATCTAACTATTAGAACAAGTATAATTGGACCAGAATTAAAATCAAATGGTTCTGGACTTTTTCATTGGTTTATGAGTCAAAAAGAAGAAGCAAACGGATTTGTAAATCATTATTGGGATGGAATTACAACATTGGAATTAGCAAAGAGAATAAAATTTATCTTAGAAGAACATCCAGAATTAAATAATACTTTAGATTTAAGAACAAAGCAAAAAGTAAACAAATTTGAATTATTAAATGATATAAAAGATGTTTTTGAAAAGGTTATAATGATAAATAGAAAAGAAACAGAAATAGTCGATAAAACAAATAATAACCCAGATATGGCTTGTGAAGAATCACTAAGGTTACAATTAATTGAATTAAAAAAGTGGATGATTGTGCACAAACATCTTTATAATCAATATATCTCAAATTCAAGTCCATTAAGAATTAATTAAAAATTTTAAATATCTCTTTCAAAAGTTTTTTAAACTCTTAAGGAAAGGAGTTTTATATGAAAATGATTAAAGAATATCCTACAATAGTTGTTTTATCTAATGATATAAATTTAGATGGAACTTTAAAAGAAAATGTAAGACGTAGAACAGATGCAGGAATTGTTTTATATAATGCTTCTCTAACTGATAAATTAACAATGAGTGGGAAATGTACTGCCTTGAAAGATGGGAAAATGGAAGCACACATAACACATGCCGAAGCCATGAAAAGATATGCAGTAGAAAGAGGGGTTCTTGAAGAAAATATTCTAAAAGATGAGAAATCAATAACCACTGTTGGACAAGCTTATTGTGTTAAAAGGGAAATAATTGTTCCAAATAATTGGGATTCTTTTGCAGTTTTAACAAGCGATTATCATATAAAAAGAACAAAAGAGATATTTGATTTTATATTTGGAAAAGATTTTCATATAGAATATCTTCCTGTACCTAGTGAGAATTATAAAAATCAAGAAGAAATTGAAGCAGAAGCAAGACGTATAAAAGTATTTAAAGATTTTTGGAAAAAAGTAAAACCTGGAGATGATAAAAACATTAGGGAGATAATGCACACAAAATTCCCTTTTTACAAAGGTAAAACTTGGGAAGAATTATAATCTTACTTTAATAAAAATCTTAAATATCTTTTTCCCCATTTTTCCAAAGACAAATCTTTTATAGTTTTTAAGGAATTATTTGTAAGCTTCTTTATTTCTTTTTTATTTTGGATAGTGTTTAAGATTCTCTTTGCTTCTTCATCATAATTTGCTTGTATAATCAATCCATTTTCTTTGTCTTGAATTATCTCTTGATTAGCTTCTTTATCAGTAACAATTAAACATCCAGAAGCCATAGCCTCAGAAGTTACCATTGTAGGGGCACCTCCCTCACAACGAGACATAGAAAAAAAGATATCTGAAGCATTATAATAATAAAGAATATCTTTTCTTGATTGAGCAGGCAATAAGATTGTAAATCTATTATCTAACAAATGTTTAATTTTGTTTTCTTCTGCGCCAATTATTATTAATCTAAAATCTTTATTTAATTTGTATATTTCCCTAGAGAGATTAATAATTTTATCTAATCCCTTTGTCCAAAAACCCCCTCTACCAACATATAACCCATAATTAACTTTTTGATTTAAATTCAAAAGCCTCTTTATCTTCTTTTTATTTCTTTGTTTAAATGTTCTTAAATCAACCCCTGTTCTTATAACTTTTATATCTTTCCTAACCCCATGTAATCCAAGAAGGTCTTTTTTAACATGCTCAGAAACACAAATTACCTTATCAGCTTTTTTCATAGGAAATCTTTCAACAAAATAAGGAATAAGCAAAACAGGAGAAAATAAAATTCTTTTTATTTTATTAAACCTTTTTAGATGGTTTTTGTAAAAATGATATGTTGACCCGTGGTAGGTGTGAACTAATTTTGTATCCTTTTTGACTGATTTCATCCATAAACCAGTAAATCCATGAGAATTAATAATATCAAACTTTTTCTTTTTC
>CAZWNN010000015.1:0-15810 GCA_964635935.1 Candidatus Woesearchaeota archaeon | reverse complement strand
TCCTAACAGAAAACTTTCTTTAATATGGGATGTTCACAGGCTTCGCCCAAATTTTAATTTTTCTTTCTTTCCCACCCAATAGGATGTGCCTCAGAAATATTTACTTAAGAAAATCTGGTAAATTTTTCCTATGCTCTGCATTTCTTTCTGCATCTTCTTCTGCAATTGTTTTATAATCTGCAGGTTTTATTTCAGGAAAAATTTCGTATAATTTATCTCTCGCTAATCTTAATGTTACTGCATGTCCTTCTTCAGCAATAGAACCATGCAAACTTTCAAATTCTGAATTTGCCATATGCTCGGCTACTTTTTGCTCGAGATAAGTTCCATATTTTCTTAATCTATCTTCAAATTCTGTCATAATATTGTTATTACTTTATAGTTTATAAATTTATCGGCACATCTTATTTTATTTCCCACCCTGAAAGAACAATTAAAACTCACTAGCCTGCGTTTTCAACAAACCATCTCTTTTCAATCTCTCCACAGCAGCTTTTGAATACTTAAACAAAACATCCCCCTTAGCATCATCAAACTCCCACGGCTCAACAATCACAGCATCTCCCTCTCGCAACCACAACTCCCGCCTCTTCCTGCCAGGAACTCTGCAATTTCTTGTCTTTCCATCCATGCACGAAATTAGCATCCTAGAACCCCCGACTCTCTGAGTAATAATTCCAATTACCTCGCGTCCACGGGGCATTTTCACACGAACAGGCCCAATAGGCCCACTACCCGGAACAAACGCCTTATTTTTCTTTGCTTTGTTTTTGAAGTTGTTGAATGCCATGATTTAGAAAGATGAATTTGGTTTATAAAATTATAGTAAAACTAATGCAACTGGGACATCTTGGATTTTAATTATTCCAGAATCTTTTGCAATACTAAGCTCTTTTGCAATATCCACTGATTTCTCACCAACAAAATTAAAAGTCGCATCTTCAGCTCTAGCATGCACTAAAATCTTCCTAGCCTCTTCAGTAGATTTCTCCTCCCCCTTAAAAAAAGTCCCTGTTAAATCCAACTGCCTATCCCCTTCCTCAAACTTCTTATCAATCAGCTCAGAGTCACAAACAGCCACACACATCCGACAGGACTTATGAATCTTAACTAACATAAAAATATCTCACAACAAGGCTATAAAAATCTAACTATAACATATACATTAAACCTCAATAATTCTTAAAAGCTAAAAATCTCTTGAATATAAAATGAGAAGACTAGGATTAACACTTCTTTTAACTATTGTAACATTATTCCCAACAAAAAGTGCTGGTGGACATATTCCTCATGAACTTTTTGATCTAAGGCTGCCAAAGAAATACGCACATCTTCCAGATATAAAAGACGCAGGAAAAGAAACAGAAGAAGAAACAGTAATAAGAAAATACAAAAATCAGGAGGTTATATTATATCAAGTATATATCTGGAAAAAAGTAGGAGATAGAGAAAAACAATCTTACAAAGAAATTCGCATTCCAAGAAACCCAATCAAAGCACAACCAATGTTAATTCCGCCTTATTTCGGACCAAACCTTAGTGAAGAGCCTCCAGACCCTTATGAATCCTACTTCAATGAAGTGCTTCTGTTAGAAGAATTATTCAAGCTTCCTAATTTTGGACTTCCAAAAAGTGATACGCTTGGTAATCCTGGATTAAATCTTAGGAAAACAATTCCGAGAACTAGAAAATAATTATAAAATCAAAAAAATTACTTTTGAATTCCGCCCATTCGGCAGACAGTTGTTCCGCAAATAGGGCATTTTCCCTTTGCGATTTTTGTTCCCCTTTTTGTTTTGCTTTCTTTAGGGTTTAACATCTCAACTTTCTTTTTACACTTTACACAATATCCTTCTGTCATTTATTTTATCTCCTCACTATTTAGTTAAAATACACACGAAAATCACAGTTTTAAAGGTTTCTTTTGTGGGTGTTATATACCTAACATAATAATTAGTTAGGTAATTATTAATTATCTACAAGTTATATCTAATTATAGATTGTTTATATCTTAAAGCTATTGCGGAAATTTAGCCAATAATAGATAAGATGGCTAAATTTCTGTTGGTTTTCAGAGCATCTCTCTTAATATATACCAAAGGATTCTTCATAATTCTTAAAAATAATTTTTAATTTAAACAATATTAATGTTCTCTTAAATAAAATTCTTCATCCTTTGTAAATCTCAATGAATCTAAACATTCCAAAAGAACATCTTCTTTATCAGAAATACTTACATCCCATATAGGAACTCTACTTCTACCGCGATTAATTGAAAATTCTCTTGGGGGAACTAAATCTATTAAGGAAAATGGAAAAAGACCTTGATATCTACTTAGAACATTACCTTTCCTTATAGGATTACGAGTTCTTTTAGATAAATCATAATTTCTAATTAAATAAGAATTACCCTCAGCAAGTATTTGTTGACCTTTAACAGCAGGATCTCCTATTCTTCCAACAACAGAATAATTTTTATATTCCCCCATACATCTAGCTATCAAAACTTTTCCAGAACCTTCACTTAAAACAGCAGAAAAACCAAGAACATCTTGTACTGCATTTTTCATTAACATCCCAGCATTAAGTCGAAACCTATCTAATACATCTGGTACAGCCATGCTCCAAAGAGACTTTTCCATAAAATTAAGTGCTAAAACCCTTTTTAAGAATTTATATGATTTAATATATAGGTTACAACCTCTTTCTCAACCAACAGCCCTCTTATTCCCACAAGCAAGACACCGCACAAACTTCTTACCCCCCTCTTCAATCAACTCAGTATCTGGCTTTTTACACTTATTACAAAGAACATAATTGTTAGCATATTGTTCAATTTTATCATTGATTCTCTGAGAAGGCATTTTTCTATCAAAAATTAGCCTATCCCCCTCAACATAACCAGACGTAGCCAACTCCTTAAACAAAAATTTAGACAAGTGCTCTGGCTTTCTCCTAAGACAACGAACAATCTGCTGAAAATTACTAATCACAGTCCTTGTCCCCTCGTGATGCCCCTCAGCTTTCAGAATCTCAAACCTACCACTACACTCAGTTTTCTTGACTTTTCCATATGCCTCTTCAAGTAATTCATCATATTCCATCTCATATCCTCCAACATTATACCTATCTTTCGAAATATAGGTTTTTAAAGTTTCTTAGAAACTTTAAACATGAAAATTTCGTCAGAAATTTACTTTTTAAGCTTTGTCTCTTCATTAAGACTTAAATTATCTCTTAAGATTATTGCGGAAATTTATCCCATAATTTATAAGATCGTTAAATTTCTGAGAGCTCTGAAGAGCATCACACTAACTATCTCTCAAAGAATCCATAGAGTTACTAGAAAATTAATTTCCAAAAAACACAAGTGTAGTGTCCGCTATTAATGTCCTCTCGGTAGTTTAAGTTAGTCTTCTTCATTTTAATATTTTTCTACTTTCTCATTTTTTCAAGGAAAGCTTGATAAGGAGTTCGAAGCTTTCCATTTGTTAGTCCTGAATGTGGACGTTTGTAGTTGTAATGTTTAACTGCTTTGTCTAATGAACCCAACTGATTCCATAACCTCTTTATCGTCCCATTCAGCCTCTCTAACTTCCCATTTCCTTGTGGATATCTCACTCTTGTAAAGATTTGTTTTATTCCAACTTTCTTTGTTTCTTTCTGAAAATCTGCTTCTGCAGATTTTTTCCCTTCTTGAGTGTTTGCTCTGAATACAGAACCATTATCTGAATGAAGAACCTTGTATTTTCCATATTTCAAACTTTTTTTGAAAACTTTAATCGAATTGATTTTGTTTGCACTTGTGAATTCTCCATGAGCTAAAATAAATCTTGAAGCATCATCTTCAAACAAAATAGTTTTCTTTCTTTTGTATTCAAACCAGTCAGTATGTGCCAAACTTAACGAATGTTTCCTAGCATAAAATTTGTATTTCCTTTTCTTTTTCTTTTTCAGATTGGGCCTTGCAAATCCTTCTTCCAACAGAATTCTATGAATTCTGTTGTGGTTGATATGAATTCCTTTCTCGTCGAGAATCTGCTCAATCATTGTAGCACTTGCAAGATATTCTTTGTAAGTTTTTATAACCAAATCTTTTTCTTCTTCTGTTATTTCCCTTGGTTTTCTTCCACACTTTTTCAAAAAAGGATCTTTAACATTTTTGTATTTTTTATGAACTCTTCTTGCATGTCTCTCTGAGATGTTATGGATTCTTGCTATTGTCCAAAAGCCTTGTTCTCGCTTATCGCCCTCCTTTACGATATGTTTTATCTTCTTTTTATTTAGTTTTTTCATAAAATCTTGTTTTTCAACAAGATTTATCTTTTTTATCGAGAGGACATTATTTCTGGATAAG
Source organism: Candidatus Woesearchaeota archaeon (assembly GCA_964635935.1). Classification (GTDB taxonomy): domain Archaea; phylum Nanobdellota; class Nanobdellia; order Pacearchaeales; family GW2011-AR1; genus CAZWNN01. The sequence continues at coordinate 11,453 of CAZWNN010000015.1, read as the reverse complement.
ACACCAAAAAACACAAGCAAAAAACTTATAAACCCCTAAATCATCATATTTTCGAGAGATTGAGTAGCTTCGGTTGTTCTTTCTCTCACCTTAATAATTCTTCGAGAATTATTCTAAGAAACTTAAAATGGATGAAGATTTAAGGAAAAATATTTTAAAAACAGGCACTTCTCTAGTTGGGATTGTATGTAAAGATGGAATTGTAATGGCAGGTGACCGAAAAACAACAGCAGGTGGACATATTACAATGAATAAAAATACCCAAAAGGTTGTTGCAATAAATGATTATCTTGTTGTTTCTGGTACTGGTACGAGTTCTGATATTGAAATGTTAAAAAAGTTAATTTCTGCTGAGTTAAGATTAAAAAACCTTAAAGATAAAAAGCGGCCAACAATTAAAGAAGCTGCTAATTTAATTGCAATGATTTCTTATAGGAATATCAGGCAGATGTCCATGATTCCTTTTGTTGCTGGAATAATGGCTGGAGGACTTAATGAAGATGGGGTGGCTGAGCTTTTTTCAATAGAACCAGCTGGTTCTGTGATGAAGGTAGAAGATTTCGACGCAAACTTCTCCTCAGGAATGCCCTATATTTTAGGATTATTAGAAAGACAGTGGAAAAAAGATATGACTATGGAAGAAGGAATTGCATTAGCAATTGAGGCAATCAAAGCATCAAGCGAAAGAGACACAGCATCAGGCTTTGGAATAGATGTGTTCACAATAACTGCAAAAGGAATAAAGCAAGTTGCAAAACAAAAAGCAGAGGCTGTTTATACAGAACAAACTGCATAATTATTTATTGATTAAAGAGAGAAAATGACAGATATTTTAAAAACAATTGAATCAGAGCTTCCAAAAGGAAGTGTGAAATCTACAAATTTTGAAGGCGCAAACATTGTAGTGTATACTGACGACAAATCCTTTTTCCTGGATGGAGATGAAGACATCAAGAAAGTTGTAAACTTAATCAAGAAGAGAGTTGAACTTAGAGCAGACAAAGAAATGTTAATGGACCAGGAAAAAGCAGAGGAAAAAATTAAAGAAATTGTTCCAAAAGAAGCAGAAATAACCCAACTAATATTTGATGTACAAAGAAGTGTTCTAATTATTGAAGCAAAAAAACCAGGGCTTGTTATTGGAAAAGCAGGTTCTATACTCAAAGAAATAAAAAAACAAACCTTTTGGACCCCTCAGGTTCAGAGAAGCGCCTCAATCAAATCAAAGATAACAGACAATATCCGTTCAGTGCTTTATCTTAACAATACACAAAGGAAAAAATTTCTCAATTCAATTGGGCAAAAAATCTACAAAGAGTGGAATCCTGAAAAACGTGATGAATGGGTTAGACTAACAATTCTCGGAGGAGGAAGACAGGTAGGACGTTCTTGTATGCTTTTACAAACCCCAGAATCAAAAATACTAATTGACTGTGGTGTAGATGTTTCAGCACAAAACTCAGAAAAATTCCCAAACTTTAATATTCCAGAATTTAATATTGAATCTATTGACGCAGTTATTTTATCTCACGCCCACCTTGACCACTCAGGTCTAATCCCTTATTTATACAAAATTGGTTACAGAGGTCCTGTTTACATGACACCCCCAACAAGAGATATTGCAGCGCTTTTAGCTCTAGATTTCATCGGAGTTGCATACAAACAAGCATCAGCACCCCTATTCAACTCAACAGATGTAAAAGAAATGGTCAAACACTCAATCTGCTTAGACTATAACGAAGTCACAGACATTACCCCGGATATAAGAATCACGCTCTACAATGCAGGCCACACCCTCGGCTCTGCAATGATCCATTTCAACATTGGCAACGGGCTTCACAACTTTCTTTACACAGGAGACCAAAAATTCGGAAAAACAAAATTACTTGAACCTGCAGCTTCATATTTCCCGCGCCTCGAATCCCTAATGATAGAATCAACTTACGGTGGAAAAGAAAACACAGCCCCACCACGAAAAGAAGTAGAAGATGATTTAATCGAATTCATAAAAAAAATTATAGCAAGAAAAGGAAAAGTGCTTATTCCAGAACTAGGTCTTGGTAGGGCTCAGGAAACAATGCTAATTTTAGAAGAAGCAATGAAAGAAGGCAAATTACCAGACATTCCAATTTATATTGACGGTATGATTTGGGACATTAATGCAATCCACACAGCTTATCCAGATTTTCTCTCGCGAAATGTTCGTTCTGAAATTTTCCAAGACAAAAATCCATTTTTATCAGACACTTTCAAGCAAGTTGGTTCTGCTCAAGAAAGAAAAAAGGTTATTGAAGGAGGACCTTGTGTAGTTCTTGCTACATCAGGTATGTTGGTTGGAGGAGCCTCAGTTGAATATCTCCGAGAGTTTGCAGATAATGCAAAAAACGGAATTTGTTTTGTTTGTTATCAGCCTCCAAATGGTTTAGGCAGGCAATTGCAAGAAGGAACTGTAAAAGAAGCTAAGTTTGATGTTAATGGAAAGCAAGAGCAAGCTCCTCTTAAACTTGAAGTTCACACAGTCGAAGGTTTCTCAGGCCACTCCTACAGAAACCAACTCCAGGCGTTTATTAATAATATAAATCCAAAACCAAAAAAGATAATAATCAATCACGGAGAAATTTCGAGAGCTCTTGATTTGGCTTCAAGTTTGTATAAAACCTATAGAATTGAGACATGTGTTCCTAAGAATATGGAGACGCTGAGATTGCGGTAGTTAAGATAATAGCTACCAAAAATTTTTTAGAGATTACTAAACTTGGGCGGGGCAAAAATGGGAAAGCGAGTCTTTGCGAGCGGATTTTTGCGGGGGGAATTAAACAAGCACAACATATTAAAACCAAGTTTTCTACTTACTAAAGTAAAAGAGATGAAACACAACGTAAAAATAACCACACTCTTGTTAGGAATGTTTCTAGTTGCGCAAATCATCGGACTAATTGTAATCCACGCCTACACCCCGCAAATAAATCCAGAAACAGGAATAAATGAAAATTCTCTACCATTTGGAATGCAGCCCCCAGAAGATATAGATTATACTTGTCCAACTATCAATTCATTTGGAAATTTTCTTATTTGTATAGGTAAATTAATTCCAATAATAATTGCTTTTGCGATAGCAATCACCCTAATTCTCATCCTTTCAAAATACAGATGGAAATTTCTAATCAAAGCTTGGTTCTTTATTGTAGTAATCATTGCTCTCTCACTTGCTTTCAATGCATTTTTAAAATACACAATCCCGACAAGCGCTTTAATTGCCCTGGTAATAGCCATCCCGCTCGCGTTTATAAAAGTTTACAGACCGCACTTCATTGTCCATAACATAACAGAACTTTTTGTATACCCAGGAATCTCAGCAGTTTTTGTCCCAATTCTAAACATCTGGACAATCATCATCCTTCTAATCCTAATATCTCTTTACGATATGTGGGCTGTCTGGAAATCCGGAATAATGCAAAAAATGGCAAAGTTCCACATCAACGAGTTGCAAATCTTTCCAGGACTCTTTATCCCAACTGCAAGTAAAAAAACCAAAGAAAAAATCAAAGCACTAAAACTAAAATACAAAAACAAAATCCCTCCAAGTGTAGCAAAAAAACAAAAATTTAAAGTCACCCTCGCAATTCTCGGTGGCGGAGATGTTGTATTCCCAATAATCACTGCAGGTGTTTTCTTGAGAGTTTTGGGGTTGGTTCCCGCACTATTCGTAACAGCAGGAGCATTTGCCGGCCTAACCTATTTATTCATAAACTCAGAAAAAAAAGCATATCCAGCAATGCCTTTCATCACAGCTGGGATTTTTGCCGGGATTGTGGTGGCGTGGTTGGTTGGGGTTTTCTAATTTATAACACCTTCATCAGCAAGTTCTTCTAATCTCTTATTGATAGTTCTTATCATTGCTCTTGCAACTTTTTCTTTCCAAAAAAAAGCAGCAGACATTTTAACACACAAAGAAAATTGAGGATTATTTTCCAACAATTTTTTAAATCCCTGAGTTACAGAATATGCAAAAGCATCACACAAAGAGACATATCCTAAATATCCTTTAAAATTCACATATCTAATTATCCTGCCATCTTTGTCTCTTTCAACATCGCAAAATCTCATAGGATCATGCTCAACTCTAAATGTTTTATTACCCCCCATAAATCCATGTACCCCATCACAATCTTTAGCACTAATACTACCAATTTTATCATTTTTACCAATAAGATAAACAACAGAGGGAACTCTTTGCGGGGAAGTTGTGATTGAAAATTTTCCATCTTTATAAGAAAAATTATATCGAGAATATGCCAGAGAAACATCTATGCTTGAAAGAAGTTTTTCATAAAAACTTTTGTCTGATTCATTTCTATCACGGTCATCAATTGCAAAAAAATGCCCCCATAAATGTGGTTTTTCAGAAGAGACAATTCTTTGAATATTTTCCGTAGGAGTTCCGTGAATAAAAATTTTATTTCCTTTTCTTAAAAATCCATTAATCTTTTGCATTTTGATATCCTAAAGAAAATTTTAATTTTTCATCATCCTTTTTTCCCATTTTCTTCTTGCTCTTTCCTTCTCTGTTCATTTACATAAACAAGGAAAGCCTCAACCTCTTCTTTTTTAGAAGGGGTAATATCAACAATCTCAGAAGCTCTAACTGCAATCCCGTTTTCATCACTTAATAATTTTTTCAAACCACCTTCCCTCTCTGTCCAAACAGTTCCAACATAAGGATCTAAAATAACAAAACCATCTGGAGTGACTCCTCTAACACATCCGTCAAAACTCACAGAAGAATTACGTGTGTAAATCATAACATACTTTCCCTTATATCTTTCTATAGTTCCTTCTTCTCTCTCTCCAGGAATAAATCCCGCAGTTCTTCCATTTCCCATATCTTATTAAAAAAATAATATCTTTTAAACCTTTCCCTTAGTAACCACTCCCAAAAGACAACACACCAAAACCTTTTTAAAGGGTTTTTGTTTGGAATTAGTAGTAAAATGGCAGACACAAAACAAACACCACAAGAATGTATAGAACAGATAAGAAAACATGCTAGAGAATTTATGGATTATATAAATGCAAGACAATTAGCAAAAGCTGCTTTTTATTATTTGCAAGATTCAACACTTGTTTCTTGTTTAACTCCAGATGAAGTAATAATGGCAAATCAAGCAATAATAAAAGATCCTTTTTCTCGAGGAGCAGGAATAAATCCTTTTGATAAAGCCACTGAATTATATAATTTATTAAATCCAGAAGAGGTAGCTGCTTAAGATGGGAGACCAACTAGAATATCACTTACATGTAAGAGAACTTGCTACAAAAGACAGGTCAAGACACATGGGTGCTCCACAAGGTACTCCAAGAATTTCTGGTAAGTTATATGAAAGTATAAGTGAGAAATTAAGCAGACTTGACGGTGTTAAAGAAGTTAGTTCTATAAATAGACAAGGAAATAGTGGTCCTTTAATAGGATTTGTTGTAAAAGGAAGTTTTGACCCAAACAAAGTTGTTAATGTAATTTGCTCCAATGGATGCGCAGTTTTAACTGAAGGAAATTTTAAATCTTATATATGGAGAATTTAAGATGACAGAACAAACAAACCCACAATACAGGCAAGGAGATGCAAGAGAATTGTTTTTAAAACTTTTAAATAGCAGAGAAGCAAAAGATGCTCTAGCTCTTTATAATGCATTAAGAGAAAGATTAAAAAATGAACTTTCTAAAAAAGATTATGGTTTTGCAACAGGAAAATTTGCAGCTCCTGATCTAGAATGTGCTGGATTCTTAGAAGATGCAATTAAAAAATCTCGAGGAGAGCCAATTTTAGAATTAAAACCCCTCCCATATGATGAAAGATTTAGACGGAACCAAGGAGAACAAAGATAAAATGGAAGAAACATATGATACGCGTTTAGAAGAACAAAAAAGAAAATATGATGAAAACATAACACCTTGGGCTCCCTCAACTAAAAAAACAATAGCCACATCATATTCTATAGATGTCTTTGAAAGAACCAAAGAATTAATTCGTTCAGCAGAAACACTTGGAGAATTAGAAAACTCTTTGGTTGTTTTAAATGTTAATGAATTTAGACTTAGAGGAAGGCCAACACCAGAAGAATTTGAGGTTTTGCTTGATGATTTTAGAAAGTGGGAAAAAAGAATAGAAGTAGATATTGCAGGAACTAAAAAAGAAAAGAAAAAAGTTTGGGAAAAACTTGAAGAAACAATAAGTTTAGCTAGAGAAAGATATTCTGAATTAACTAGACAGACAGGAGAACCACAATAAAATGCAGCAAGTAAAACCAGAACTAGTCAAGAAAATAAGAGCAGATTTTGATTTGAATATTTATGAAACTAAAGTTTGGTTGGCATTGCTTCAAAAAGGAGTTTCATCTGCAGGAGAGATTGCAGAAATGTCTGGAGTTCCAAGAAGCAGAACTTACGATGTACTTGAGTCTCTTGAAAAGCGCGGGTTTGCAATTGAAAAACTTGGAAAGCCAATTAAATACCTCGCTGTAAAACCAGTGGTTGTTATTGAGAAACTAAAGAACAACACAATAAAAAATGCAGAAGAAAAAATAAAAACACTTTCTAATTTAAAAGATACAAAAGAATTTGAAGAGCTAAAAGACCTACACAACTCAGGCATGGCTCCAATCAAGCACCATGAACTTTCAACATCCCTAAAAGGAAAATCAAACTTCTACGCACAACTAAGAGACACACTTGAAAACGCAGAAAAAAGCGCCTACATTGTCTCTTCAGAATATGAATTAAACAGCAAGCAAAAAATGTTCTCAGAAATATTTGCAAAACTAAACAAAAGAAAAATCGACATAAAAATAATAATCCATGACTCCCCAGATGCTGCAGAAAAACTAGCAAAGAAATTCAAAGTCCCAATCAAGAGCAAAGGCATTAACTCAAGATTCCTAATTGTAGACAGAGCAGAGTTACTTTTTATTGTCAATCCTAATAATAAGTATGAAGATTTTGATCACGGTGTTTGGATTAATTCTGCATACCTTGCTAACTCTCTAGCATATATGTTTGAGCTAGCTTGGAGGGGATGAAAATGCCATTCAAATCAATCCCAGCAACAGAGATGAAAGGATATAAAATTCTAAAAATAGATAGTAAAGAATATGTTGTTCCAGCTGATGAACCTTCAAGATTACGTTCAGATGAAGAATTACAATTTCAGGAAATTTATGCACTTGTAGATTTCCAATATGCCAAAAGAATGCTTGTGTCAAGAATAACAAAACTTTCAAGAGTAGAACAACTAACTCAGAAATGGAGAGATTTTTATATTGCAAAGTTGCCAAGATTAGATACAAGAGAAGCTGAAAGAGAGGTAAGAGAAGGGGCCAGAGAGTAAAAATGCCACATGAAAAACTAAAAAAAGCAGCATCAATCGCAGGAAAAACCCTTGCAACTATTGTTTGTCCGCCTTTAGGTGGGGCTTTGTTTGGCAGGGACGGGAATGAAAGAATAACAGGAGGCCTTATTGGATTTGCATGTTCAGTTGTTTTATCACTATCAACTGGGATAGTTACAATTGTTAATTCTCAAAAAATCATTTATGATAATCCTAAAATACATTCAACCAAATATGTGGATTCTTTTCCAAAAACATTATTATTCGCATTTGTAAGTCCGATTGCTCATTATAAACAGCTCTCTCCGAGAACAGTATTAAAAGAAAGTCAAAATGACAAATCTGCTGTTGAATACTCTGTAAAAAGCAGAGACATAATTAAATTTGACAATAACCAATACAGATTAATGCTGGATTACGGAAATGAATTTAGAACCTCTCCTGATAAAAACTGGCAATCTGTCCAGCAAGCACAAAATGAATTTAACAGATATCATGAGCAAGGAAACATCTTAAAAGCAAGAGAAGCAAAAGCAGAACTTGAAGAAGTAACAAAAAATTATAACGAGCTAAAAAACAAATTCCAGCAAGCAGTAGATAAAATGAACTCTGAGTTGGAGCAGTTGGCAAAAGAAGGAACCAGCAAATAAAATGCCATCAAAATTCAGAAACCTATGGGAAAACCCAACAACAAGAATATTCACCACACTAACTGCAGGATTGGGTTTGATTTTCTGCGGATATCAATGCGGGAAAAATGATTACAAACCAAGATATATGGCAAACATCAATGCAAACCAAGAAGGCCCGAGAATAATTTCTGTAACAGGAAAAAAACTTCCAGATTCTGGAGCTGTTTTTGTTGAACAGGAAAACGGCTCTTTTATAACTTGGGAAGAAGATATAAAAAGGAAAAAAAGAACTAAGATTGAAATTATATTAAACAAACCTTAATAAAAATGCCAAAAAGAAAAACAATCAGAACATACAAATATCAAGGAAGATCAATAGGAACAGTTATGCAAGAAGAAGATGGCAAAAGAACTTTTGAACCATCTTTAACAGAATATGAAACTCTTGATTTAATTGAAAACATGGAACCGCAAGATAGAGTGCACATGAGATACAGACATTATGGGGTTTTCAGGCTTTTAGAAAATTATGGCCATACTCCAAATGATTGTATAGATACCACAGATATTGTAATTTGTGCTGCTGATTGCAGTGCAAGAAGTCTTACAGAACTCAACCGTAGAGACAGAAGAGTGTGGGAACTTGTTCGTCAAAGAGGTCTAGCAAAAATGTTATTTCCCGAACTCAATGATGCCTCAGAATCAGATTTAGATGGTAGAGATATGGAAATCCCAACATTAGGAAGAGGGGGATTAGAAGAAAGAAAAAAGTGAACCTCAAAAAGACAAAACTTCAAGAGCCCAAAATAATAAGATTTAATAATTATCTTCACTTAAAAATAAAATGATAACAGCAATTAAACCAAGACCCTCTGAATCAGAAAGATTATTAAGTAAATTAGAAAATGATGTTTCATATCTTGAAGGAGAGGCAAAAAAATCATTTATTTCTATCAATGCTCTTAAACACGGAATAAGAAATTATAGAGATTCTAGAGTCGCACTTGGAAATTATCTTCAACAAAGACATGAGGAATCATTACAAATAGGATTAATATCAACTAGAGAAAGATATCAAACAGCAATTAGAAAATTAAAACAAATAGGAGATGATGGAGAAGTAATAGTAGAAGAAGCAATAAATGATATTATTTGCTCATGTAGGGGCGAAGAAGGTGCAATTCCTTTTTCTAAAGGTGAACTTGTGCAGATTAGATGATCCACCCACAAAACCTAAATAATCTGAATTCTTAAGATAAGTATGGCAGAAGATAGAAAATCCTTTACTTGTGGAGAAGATGACAGATACAGAGTAGATATTGAAGGAGAACTCGGAACAAAAGATTATACTGCAACTGTTTATGATACTAAAAAAAAGGAAGGATTCCTAGTTTTCTTCAAAAGAATGGTAAGAATACCTCACGATCTATCTAAAATTCTAGAAGGCGTTCCAACAAGGTTTATGGGAGCAACTATTAAAAGAAACAAACTTATTTTAATAATTCAATATGAAATGGCACATAATAACGAGCTTCCTCTTGACTTGCCTTAACCCCAACTAAAATCCACCACCACCTCCCCCAAAACTTTTTGAAAAAAGTTTTATCAAAAACTTCTTTTGTTTAATCCCTGCAAAAACCTCCGCTCGCAAAGGCTCGCTCCCGGTTTTTGCCCCGCCGAGTTTATTATCTGACAATCTGGCTTCGCCAGTTCTGCTTCGGGAACTTTTGCTATTCGCTCCAGTTAAGGTCAGTTATACCCATCTCCCCCGCCACCGCCCAACAAAAAGGAAAACCAAGGTTTTCCTCTTTACTCCTTTCCGTTCTTTTTTCCATCCTGATTAACCCCTCCTGCAAAAATCCGCTCGCAAAGGCTCGCTTTCCCATTTTTGCCCCCCAAAATTTAGTATCAGACAATCTGGCTTCGCCAGTTCAGCTTTGGGGGCGTTCGTTATTAGCTCCAATCAAAATTACTAATACCCATTTCTCCAGCGTTGAGAATTGCTTTTTGAAATATCTTTTTTATAGTTACCTTTTCCTCAGCCCACCAATGCCCCTTTTTCTTGAAAATCTTCCCACGAGATTTTCTAAAACCACCAGCAGATTTTTTATCAAGCACAGGCGGACCTTCAACCTCAATAACATTCTTCTCCTTCACACCCAAATACCCCTCCGCACTCTGCCCCTCTCCAGAATAAACAAAATGCGATGCAACAACTTCTTGCCCCTTCCTACGCAAACTCTTAATCAAGAAATTAAAAAACTTCTTCATCTTTGTTCCTGCTATGTCGCCTTCCTGGCGGTTTGTTTTTAGATTAATAGCTATAAATCTCTCTCGGGTGGGCGGGCGGGTCACTCCACTCTTAAATTTCCCAGCATCAAACGCTTTCTTTTCAAAGAATTTTTCAGAGGGATTCTTTAAAAATTGTTTTGCAGTTTTTATAAACTTCTCAAAAGTCTCCTTCGATAAACCAGCACAAACATTCCGATACTTGTAAGTTGGATCAACCAGCAAAACAGGTGCCTGTAATTTACTAGAATTAATCTCCTGCAAAGCTTCTCTCTCACTCTTAAAATCCTTTTCAATATCTATAAACACTATTTGGGTGGGTGGGTGGGTCTTCTTCTGAATTCCCTTCAAAAACTTCACAAAACCTCCAAAATAAATAACAAGCAATTCTAAAGCATATCCTGAAAAACCAGAAATATAACTCTCAGCACCATAGCAATCCCCAGCATAACAAAAGACCTTTGCAAGTTTGATTTCACTAGCTAAGGATTTAGAAGTTGCAAAGCTTTTGGAGTTCACAAATTTCCTAGATTGGGTTGGGTGAGCAGGTTTATTATTTGAAATCTGTGAACGAAGTTTCTCCCGAACATAACTAACATGACTCAAAGAAAAATCAGTAACATTCTCTACATTTTCCTTCTTACGAACCTTCACAACAGGAATTATCTCTAACAAAACCTTTCCTTTTTTAATTTGAAAATAATCCCGAGACCCATGCAAAACCCTCCCAGAAAAACCCTTCTTCCTCAAAAGCTCCCCAAGCTTCTTTGTCTCAGCCTCACTCTTAAACACTACAAAGATATCAATATCCTGCACATCTTTCTTAATCAAAGTGGCTTTAGCTAAACTGCCACCAACTCGCGCCCCAGGAATCTTCTTAACAACTCCAGCAGCTATTTTTTTCAACTCTACTTCTTCATCTCTAGATACAGAAATATTCTTCAGGACTTTGTTTAAAACTTTGTTAAAGGTCATAATTAAAAGAATGAATTAAAGTTTATAAATGTAAAGAAGTTTATTAGTTAAATCTCACAAACCAATTTATAGGTCATTTAGATTATCAATCTCTCAAAGCTATTGCGGAAATTTAGCACTATCTTAGTTTTTCTTTTGAAAGCCCAATTTTCTTTTTTCTGCCTCGAAGAGGTAC
>CAZWNN010000014.1:0-16049 GCA_964635935.1 Candidatus Woesearchaeota archaeon | reverse complement strand
TAGAGCTAGGAATAGTGTCTCAGATTCCTTCTCAGGGCAACTCCGCTAAGAGCCCTTACTGATCATCGGCTTGGTAGGCAATTACCCCACCAACAACCTAATCAGCCGCAGCCCCATCCTTAGGCACAAGTTTCAGAGAAAAGTCTTTCCAGACAAAATCTCCTATCAGGTGTTAGCCTCAGTTTCCCGAGGTTATCCCTGACCTAAGGGCAGGTTAGCTACGTGTTACTGAACAGTTCGCCTTCCTTAATCATAGACCAAGAAAAAACTTGCATATCTAAGCCCGAACCAAATAGCCGCAACCTCCAGCAGGATAAACTGGAATTTAACTAATAATTTTCTAAAAAGAAAAATCTTAGCTTATAACATTGCAAAGGTTAGCAACATCATAATTTGCAAGATCTATCCGTCGATTATAATCATAAAGATATAACCTTTCTGCTAATAGAATTATCACTAGAACGGTTGCTTACATCATACCTTATAGTAATAAGTATAAGGCAATCATTCTAGCTTCTATAAATGTAAACACTTTTAACGTTAACATTTTATAGTAAAGAGGTGGAATTTTCATTTATAAACCTTTCGCATATTTTCTTTTATTTTCCCGACGATGATTAATCCAAAATCAATTTGAAGTCCTGAGAACTTTTATAAATATGAAAAGCTATGATAAATTATGAACTTTAAACCCTCAACAAGTAAGATAATAATTTCAGTAATCATCGGAATAATAATCGCCATATATCCTTTTTCTAAAATGATTTATACTGGCGGCACAGGACCTGCTTATGTTTTTGGTTTATCTTCTGTAATTGGTTTTTTGATTGGATTTGTTGTGAGTTATGTTTTGTGGAGTTTGATTGAGAAGAAAAAATAAATCAACCACAAACCCACCCGCACCCACCATCACCAACAACCCACCCCCCAACACAAGCAGGAGTTACAATCTGATTCTCAGCAGCCCATCTCGCACAGCACTCTTGCTGATATTCCAAAGCCACACCAGCACACCCGCCAATTAATGGTGGCTCAATAGTCCCAGGCCCAAGATTTTGTGATTTATTATATAACCAACCACCTCCAATTATCAAAATCAAAACACCAATCCCAACAATCCACCAAATTGTTTTATCTTCCATGGTAAATTAAATACAAGATTATTTATAAACCCCCCGATAACTTCAATCTAAATTGAAATCATCTCTTGTTTTTCAAAACCCTATTCAAAATAAAAAGCAGTCCAGTTAAAAATGCCGGTCCAGCAACAATCAAAAAAACAAGCCCCTCAAACTTCCCCCAACCAAACCCAATATAAAACAACCCCAACCCAATATAGAGTATTCCCCCGACTAAATTCCACTTCCATGCAATCAATAAAACACCAACAATCAAAAAAGTAGGAATCAAATGCATAAAAAGAGCAACCAACACCTCAGGAAAACCATACTCGCCAAAAACATCAAGCGCAAATATGCTGATAAAAACAGCAAACAAAATTCCTAAAACTCGCGGAGTCCAGTACAGGATTTTATTTTTCATCTAAACTTTCCAACAAACTTTCCAATTAAAGAACCAACAGAGAAAAATAATAATGCATTTAAAACAGCTGAGATAATTGCAAGGGGCAAGAGATTATTACTCATTAACCCAAATATTAAAAACAATTGCATTAAAATAAGACTTATTGGAATTCCTGGACCTAAGACACCAAGACCACATAAACCCCCTCCCCCGCTACCAACGCAATCATAAAAAGAGTATATCGAAAAAATAAGAAGTGATATCCAAAGCACCAACCCAATAACCCCCCCAGTAAGCCAGTATTTTCTATTTTCTTTTTTCAGATTTCTTAATCCAAAATAATATATTAGAGTAATTATTACGATTAATAAAATTCCCACTAAATAAAAAGGAGACCACATACTTCTTGCAACAATCATTGCCATTTTTTAATAAAGATATTCGTTAATTTAAATCTTTCCCCTCCGAACCACCTTCCACTCCCCAAAACCCACCACCCCAATCGCGCTCTCGAAGAGCGCTCCCTTTAGCAGGTAGTTTATCGCTTCGCTCCCTTTTTGATATATTAAGCTCATTTTCTCTTAATTAATTTCCACCCCTCAAAAACCACCAGCCCAATTAAACCAAACCCAACAGCCATTCCCAACTGCCCTAAAGTAAGAGGAACAAATCCAAACAAACCCCCAAGCCTAGTATAAACCACGATTACCTGTAATCCAATAGAGATAAGCACAGCATAAATTAAATACTTATTATTTAAAAGCCCGGTTTTAAAAATACTATTTTCAGACTTGCACGCAAAAACAAAAAACATCTCAAACATTATACCAGAGGTAATAGCCATTGTCCTTGCAACATTAAGCCCATAATAAAGCAAACCCCAGTTGAAAATATAAATTACTATAATAAAATTCAAAACACCAGCAATTAAAATCCAGTGCCAGATGCCCTGCAGCAACCCATCTTTTTTTGGCCTCTCTTTCATAACCCCGGCCTCAGCAGGTTCAAAAGCAAGAGCAAGAGCAGGCAAACTATCTGTAACCAAGTTCATCCATAAAATTGCAAGAGGCAAAAATGGAAGAGGCAGCCCAATCATCAAGGCAAATAAGATAATAAAAATATCCGCAGCGTTTGCAGCAAGTAGAAATTTAATTGATTTTTTTAAATTATCAAAAACTCTTCTTCCCTCGCGAACAGCATAAATAATTGATGCAAAATTATCATCAAGTAAAACCATGTCTGAACTATCACGAGCAACATCTGCACCACGCAACCCCATAGCAATCCCAATATCTGCACTCTTCAGAGCAAGAATATCATTAACCCCATCCCCAGTCACAGCAACAGTATGATTCTGTTTTTTCAAAATATTAATAATTCTTAATTTTTGCTTAGGAGTAGTCCGAGCAAAAATAATTTTCTCCCTAACAACCCGATCCCACTGCTCATCACTTAATCTCTCCAAATCTCTCCCCTCTATAACTTCCCCTTTAGGCTCACCAGCCCCATCCTTTGAGGACAGCCCAATTTTCTCTGCAATTGCCTTTGTAGTAAGTGCAGCATCTCCAGTAATAATCTTAATTTTAATTCCTGCTTCAATTGCCTCCCTAATTGCATCTTTAACCTCTTTCCTAGGAGGATCAATCATCCCCATAAAACCTGCAAAAATAAGATGATTTTCTGCCTGGCTCTGACTAACTGGCCCAGCAATCTGTCTAAATGCAAACCCAAGAACACGTAACCCATCCCCCTCCATCTTAATCAAAATCTCTTTTAACTCCTCCCTCCTCTTTTCATCAATAAGTTTAATTTTTCCATCAACAAGCTCTTTACTGCACCTCGGCAAAATCAAACCAGGAGCGCCTTTTATATAAGAAGTATTAATTCTCCCACTAGACCTTACAATAGACATCATTTTTCTTTCAGAAGTAAACTCAAACTCCCTGACTCGCGGGTTTCTCTCAGTCTCTTTTTTCTTATCAAATCCAAAATCTTTAGCAGCTTTTATTAGAGTAGTTTCAGTAGGGTCTCCTAAAATCTCATCCGACTCCTCTCTCGCATTATTACACAAAATTCCAATCTTCAAAATCTGCCGAAGATTTACATCTAACTTATCTTTTTTCTTGTAAAATCTCCCAGAATAAATCTTATCGACACTAAGCTGTTCTTCTGTTAAAGTTCCTGTTTTATCAGTGCAAATAACAGTTGCCCTCCCAAGTGTTTCAGCAGCAGGAAGTTTTCTAACTAAAGTCTTAACCTTATACATCTGCTTTATTGCAACAGCAAGTGTAATAACAATAATTGCAGGCAAACCTTCTGGAATTGCCCCAACAGCCAGACTTACAGCAATTAAAAACATTTCAAGTTTATCCAGCCCAAGATAAATTCCTACAAAGAAAACAACCGCAATAAGTCCTAAAATAACAAAAGAAATTTTTTTAGAAAAATCATCAACTTTTTCCTGCAAAGGCATTTTTTCATCTTCAGTTTTTTGAACAAGCCCCGCAAGTTTTCCAAATTCAGTCTCCATTCCAGTAGAAACAACAACCGCCATAGCTTTCCCTCGCACAACCATGGTTCCAGCATAAAGCAGATTCTTTCTCTCAGCAAGAATAGTGTTTGAATCCAAAACTTTCCCATCCTTGCCTACTGGAAAACTCTCCCCAGTTAAAATAGCCTCGTTAATCTGCAGATTTTCACTGCTAAGCACCCTACAGTCCGCTAAAACCTTATCTCCTTCTTTTAGAAAAATAATATCTCCAGGAACAATAAATCTAGAACTAACCTGCTTTTGTTTGTGGTCTCGCAAAACAAGAACATCATAATCCAACCTTCTCTTTAGTTTTTCAATAATCTCCTCGGCCTTATACTCCTGCGCAAAACCAATTCCAGCATTTAAAATAACAATTACAAAAATAACAAAAGCATCAATAGCTTGTCCAATTAAAGCACTAACAACTGCGGCGGCAATTAAAATATAAATTAGCAGAGAATTAAACTGCGCAAAAAACATCCTTAGCCTGCTCTTCTTCCCAGCATCTTTAATCTCATTTTTCCCATAGACAGAGAGTCTCCTCATAGCCTCCCCACTAGATAAGCCAGAAACAGAACCGCGAACCTTTTTCAATACCTCTTTTACAGACAAGTCATGCCATGTCATGATAAAACAAGTAAAAACAAGATTATAAAATTATCTAAGAAGAAAAAAAGAAAGAATAACAATCACAACAGATTAGGGATTACTAAATCGTGCGAAGCGAGCTTTGAGGTTTAAGTAAATTAAGTTATTATAGAAACCCCAAAGCGAGAAGGCCCGGCGTGACGCTAGTCACGCAAGAGATGAGCGAACCCCAAGTTCGCCCATATCATCTTCGATGGCGCGACCTTCGGTCGCGGTTAATAAATCACAAAAATATCAGCATTTCAAAATGTATATTTAACTATATAAATTATTAAAAAGAACTTATTACTAATTTTTTTATGAATAAACCCACAACCTATTATTTATATGAAGAGGCGGCTGTAGTTGGAAAAAAGCACGTAACTTATGTTTTTGCAAAAGAAGATGGATCAAAGTCAACAGAAGCTGGAGGGTATTTAGAGACTCTTGCAGATAATGTTGCAGCTCGTCAAAGTCAAGATTTAGGAATACAGCCAGGAGATATACTTACAACTCTTCCAGCTTCAAGAATAACAATGAGACGAGAAAGAACAATAGCTATTCAGAGACCAGTTGCTGATGAATTATTAGTTCATTTTGATAAGCTTTTACATGAAAGAATTTCTGCTTTTAGAAGATAAAATCAAACCCCTTCCTTAACCTCTTCACCAACCTTCACACTCTCTTTTTCCTTAGCTTCCTTCTTAATCTCAATCTCAGCAACAGCATCAGCACTCTCAGCAATTCTCCTCATTCTATCCTCAATCTTCTGCTCAGCAGTCTTCAAATCCTTCTCAGCTTTTTCCTTAGCTCTCTTCTTCTTTCTCGGTTCTTCAAGAACAAGAGCCTCACCAACAAAATCCTCAAGAGATGGCACATCTTTCTTAATTCCCTGTGCCTTCATATACTCTCGAGAAATTAACCAGAAAAACAATCCAAGAGATTTATTACTTTTATTATTCCCAATCATCAAAACATCAATTTCATTTGCATGGTTATTAGTATCACAAATTCCAACAACAGGAACATGCACTCTCTTCGCATCTTTCAACGCATTTTTATCCAACCAAGGGTCGCAAATCAAAATCATCTTTGTCTCAAAAAAATCAGGTAGCTCAGTATTAGTTAAAATTCCCGCAGGATATTTCTTAGTAAAAATACGAACACCAGTAAGTTCAGCAAACATCTTCACAGCTCTCCAACCAGCTTCTCTTTTACAGACCACCACCCAATCCTCCGGCTTAAAATTTTTAATATAATCAATACCATCTTTCATCTTCTTATCAACAAGCAGAGTATTCAAAATCGCCAGCCCGTCCAACCGCCTCCGATAAACATACTTCCGCATTGTCGGAGTAATAACCTTTGTCCCAAGATACGACGCTGTTTTAATATAATCCTCAAGCGGAGTCAAGATAGTTTCGTCTTTGACCTCTGTTTTCTTTTCTTCTTTCTTAGTCTCAACTACCTCATCAGTTTTCTCTTCAGCTTTTTCTTCTTCTTCCATCTTCAAATAAATAGGTCCAGGAGTTCGCGCTACTCCCCAACAAGTGGGGTTTTGCACCTGGTTATAATAATCAACAAGAAAAAGGGTTTTTAAATATTGTTATGAAAGATAAATAATTAAAATAACAATCTAAAGAAAATTTTTATATTATAATTATCTGTAGGTTATTACGGAAATTTAGATAATAGTACATAAGATGGCTAAATTTCTGTGGGCTTTACAGAGCATTAGCTTTTCACAATCAGAAACTTTTCTCGCAATTCCTAAAAAATTATAAAGATTTCTCAATCTCCATCATCCGCCCCAACTTAACCAACCTTTCCCTCCCAAAAATCCCGCACTTAATAAAATCCGCCCCAAACCCCACAGAATAATCAGCAAGAGCATTATCCATCGTCTCCCCACTTCTGTGAGAAAAAATAATTTTCAGTCCTGCCTTTTTACACTCAGCAACAACTTTTGCAACGCTCAAAAGAGAACCATTCTGATTTGGCTTAATAATAATAGCATTAATTGCTTTGTCTCTTACAGCTCTATGCACCAGATGAAGATTTGTAACAGTTAAATCATCTCCAACAACTAAAATCCTCCCAGCCCGACTCTTAAGCTCTTTCCTCAAACCCAAAAACCCTGTAAAATCCTCTTCCTGAATCGGGTCCTCAACATAAAACAACCCAAACTTCCGAATTAAGTGCTGCATATAATCAATCTGCTCAACCTTATCTCTTTTCAACTTTTTATTTTTATATTCATAATAACCTTTCTCAAAAAAACTAGAACTAGCAGCATCAATCCCAACAAAAATCTTAAATTTCTTCCGCAACTCAGCCATCACCTCAAGCACCTCCTCATTTGTCAGAGAAGTTTCCCAAGCACCCTCATCACTCTTCTTCCTCATCCCAAACAATCGCCTCTCTTTTTTCTTCAGCAAAATTTTAGCATACTCATGAGCACGAACCATCTTAGTCACAGCCTTGGAAAAATTCCTCTCTTTTGGAATAATCAAAAACTCCTGAAAATCCGGCTTCTTTTTATTATGAGAATGCAAACCCCCCCCAATACAATTCCCAACAGGCATCGGAATTTTTCCTTTTCTACCAACAGAATCAGCAATAAACTTCCACAATTCTTTTTTATTTTCTTTAGCAGCAGCTTTCAAAAAAGCAGTTTCAAGAGCATAAGTTGCATTTGCTCCAAACAGCCCGTGCCGCGCCTCAAACTTATGAAACAATTCATTTAACTCATTAAGTCCACTTAAATCCCGAATCATAAAATTCCTTTTCTCAAGAATTTTCCCAAAAGCCCGCAACATCTTAAAGCTACTCCCAACCCCCCCAGACCGCCAAGCCCGGGTCTCATACTTTCCAACAGATTTTCCGCTAGGCGCACTAGCTGCAAACCGCCCTTTCAATGTCTTAATATCAACCCTCACAGTTTTCTCTCCTCGAGAGTTTTCAATCAAACTAGTCCTCACCTCTTTGATAAACATATTTGTAAAAAGAAGAGTTGGTTAATAAAAGTTACTAAAAAATAAAATAACAAAAAAACCAACAGAGCCGTGTAGCGATTTCAAATCGCCGAAGGCTACGGCTTGCGCTAGCAAGCCAATAATTAAGCGAACTCCAAGTTCGCCCATATCATCTTCGATGGCGAGCTTTGAAGTTTAACTATCTTAAAATATTATAGAAACCTAATGACGCGGAGCGCTAATCATATATCAATTAAAAATTTGAAATCATCCCTATCCCTCCTTACGCTCGTTCGTCTCCTCCCCCGCTTCCTTAATGTCTATTCAAGCCACCCGACTATAAGTTTTAGTTTGAGGATTATAAGTTAGTTCATTATGATCCACCATATCTTGTAAAAAATCACTAACTTTGTATAATGGACCAATAGTCATTATTCCTCCAGCTTCCCTGATAGCAAATTTGAGATAATCTAATTCAAAAGTTTCATGTTCTGAAATAAATCTCATAATAGTTCTTACAGTTATATCACTAGCCCGGAATTTCATAAGAATAAATTATAGTTAGTTCTTTAAATAGATTATTGTACTAAACTATACAATTCAATCCCCATCCCCCCCAGCGCCATCCTCGCCACCAGTCAAGCTCTCCCCTTCTTCCTCATCCTCATCCTGAACCAGCGCCATAATTTCCCCCTTTTCCTGAATATCTTTTGCCTCTTGCTCCTCGGTCTTAACTTTTTCTTTATCTGATTCATCAGATACCTCAACCTTAATCTTTCCCAAATCATCATCTTTCTTCTTAGGCATCGGCCTCTTTACAGTAATTGGCAAAACCCCAGAATCCAACTCAATCTCCGCAATCCGCAGCGGGTCAAAATTTAAATTACCAAGCTCTTCTGTATTTATCTTCGCAAGAATAGGTGCATCCATTGAAATTTGTAAGGCTCGAGCTCCCAAAATACGAGCTCTCTCATATTTAGAAAATTCCTCAACAGTTTTTGTTCTTATTGCGTTCATTTTTTATCTTGTCCTTGTAAGTTCTTGTAATCTTGCCATTAAATCAAGATATGCTGCCTGTCCATCTGAGTATTGTGCTTTTGATTCTGTAGTTTCTTGTCTCCAATCATATCCTTTTCTGTTAATTAAATCAACTGCTTCTGCGCCCATACTCACCCCCTGTGCAGTTCTCAATGAAACTATTCCATGAGTACACTCCATTAAACTCAGTTCTTTTAAAGGCTTATTAATTCCTACTGCAGCTAATTCATCTTCAACACTCATCTTCATTTCCCCCAAACATACTTCTCAATTTTAGGAAACATAGCTTTAAAATTCTTTTCTACAAGCTCTAAAACCTTTTCAAAATCTTCCTGACTAAGCGCAACAGATTCACCCTTCTGAATAGCTGTAATTCTCGGCTTTCCTTTATCAGAACCAACCGCAATACTAATTCTAAAATCAGAAGCTAACTCTTCTTCACTAGTCGGGTCAATAATAAAATTATCTCCAATCTTGAAAAAAGTTGTATTAAAAGACATCACATCCTTGTTCAATGGTAAATCCCCTTTATGAGTTTCAAAATCAATTTTGTCTGTTTCCTCGTCATAAACAGGCATTTTTGCTTGACCTAAAGCAATTAAAGCTGCAAGTCCAGCAGCATCGAGTAAATTACCATCATCATTAATTGGATAAAGGTCAATAAAAACAGTCCACACTTTTTCACCCTCTTTAATACACAGCTTCTTAAAATCAATAAACCCACTTTCACGAATTCCTCTATCGATAATCCTCGCTAGCTCAATCGAATTAATTCTAGGAGGCCCCATTTCAAAATCTTCAGATGCAAGAGGACCAAGTTCTGCACTAACCATCATTGTTCCTTCCTCAGGCCCATCGGGATAAGGTGCAGAAACCCCCATTTTAATACCACAATAAACCTCTGTCTCTCCCATCTTAACACTGCAGCTTCCTTCAGCTTTCTTGCTAATCCTAATCTTTATCTCAACATCTCTGTAATCTGCAACCCCCCGCCCATCTAATCTTTTCCCTTCTTTAAGATAATTAATTATCTCTTGTTTCTGAATATTTGGCAAAGGCATTGGTTCTGCGGTCATTTTCCAACCTCCTTCAAAGCTTTAATCTGAATCTTTAAAATTTCCTCGCAAGCCTTTCTTCCCATCTCAACAGCTTGTTTCAGCTCTTCTGGGGAAATTTTTCCATCTAATTGAAGTAAAGAAATTTTTCCACTTCTTGATAAAAAGCACATTGGAATATCAGTGCTTCCCTCTCCATCTTTATAATCTTCCTCACTCTTGTCAACATCAACAACCAGAGTCTTATCCAGCTTTCCAATTGCAACTGCAGAAGCCATTTCTTTCATTGGAATTCCAGCATGTGCAAGAGCCATTGCAGCTGCATTAATTCCTGCAACTCTTGTTCCTGCGTCTGCCTGTGGAATTTGTATAAATAAATCAACTACATTGCTCTTAAACTCACTAAGGTCAATAATTTCTGACAAAGCCCACTCAATTACTTTTGAAACTTCCTGAGCTCTTCGAGAAGGACCAGGCCTGATTCTATCTGAAACAGAAAAAGGCATCATCCCGTAATTAACTCTTAATATTCCAGTTCGCGGATTCTGCATATGTTGCGGATGAAGTATTCTAGGCCCGCGAACAGCAGCAATTGCAATTGTCCCACCAGTTCTGAACATCGCGCTTCCATCTGCAGTAGGAATTATCCCAACTTTTGCTTCTGTCTCTCTAAGCTCATCCATCTTTCTTCCATCACTTCGCTTTGTGTATTTTGATTTTGTTGCAGCACTCATTTTCCCTTATCCATAGTTTTAACAAAATCCTCAACTTTTTCAGTCAAACCATTAATAGCTGAATTATCACAAATAAATTTAATTATTTTTTTCGTCTTAACTTCATCATCAATTGACTCACCTTTAATCCAAACCACCCCGTTCTGCCCAACAGTAATATTACAACCAGTCGCATCCTTAATAACATTTACCATGCTTCCCTCTTTTCCGATTACACGAGGAACTTTATTAGGGTTTATTTTAATTAACAAGCCATCGTCTAATCTTCCGTGTCCTCTGTTTTTTACAGAAATGTCAATTCCTCTTCCACCAATTGAAAAAATCTTTCCAACCACAGAATCGCCAAAATTAAAATGCTCAGGCATTTCATTTTGATTAATATATCTCGGAACTTCAGCCACATTTAAAAAAGCATTATCTGTCGCACCAATATCAAGTAACCAGCCCTTTCCAATTATATCTGTAACAGTGCCAATTACAACATTTCCTCTTCGAGGAATATAAACTCCAGATAAAGGAATAATTTTAATTAATTTATCAGAAACATCAGCAAGTCCAAATCTCGCAGCAACTATATCCTCCCCATCTCGATAAACCCCCTCTCCAGGAAGATATTGCTCACCAGAAACAATTGTCTCTCCAGGCACAACAATCTCTCTTGAATCTGCTTTAACCTTAATTTTTGCTTTAGAACTATCAGTATCTTTGTCTTTTTCTACCATAATATAATAATATATTCTCCATTTTCTTTCTCTCTTACAAAACAATTAGAAAATAAGGGTTTTTAAAACTTCCGCAAGGAAGCTTTAAACATGAAAATTCCGAAGAGATTTACTTTTTAAAGTTGTTGGTTATAATTATGCTGCCGCCTCAGCCACCGCAACAGCCTCCCCAGGCAAATTCTTACTAGCATCAAGGATTTCAATTCCAAGGGTTTTCCCATCAACGTCTATATCAATATTTATAGAATCATTCAGCGAAATTGTCTTCGAAACCTCGCCAGGAGAAATATCTTTAAAATAAATATACGCTGCATCTGCGTCCTTGTCAAATGTTATTTTCATGTTTCTATCACAGTTAATATCTTTATAAATTTACCTTTTGTATAAACAACTTTCAACTTTCTATTGTTAATTGTTTTATGTGCCTCGACTTTATTCTCTTTAGTAACTGTATAATCCTGGAGCTCAATACAGTCTTGAATATCCCTTAGTGAAATAGCTCTCTCAATCATCCTATGTTTTGCATGTGTTGTGAGAATAATCTTCATTAATTTAAAAGATAAATGCAAATTAAAAAACTATCGCCCCTCTAACAAAACAGATTAGGGATTACTAAATCGCCGAAGGCGAACTAGTGTGCCCGCTAGGACACGCCATAATAAGCTTGCTTAGCAGCAAGCCAAAATGCGCTTCGCGCAGTAAGGATCCCCCAATCAATCATTTTTCAGAATCATTCCTTTATATCTTCAGTAAGAGCACTACCATGCGTCACCCCATTCAACTTATCATAAAAATCCATAACCAAACCAGCAGGAATATTAAGCACAACCACCAAATCACCATTTCCCTTCCATTCCTCACTCTCCTTAAACTCCTGAACAACCCCGTAAGCCTGTCCAGTATGCTGAGCAGGAATTGTAACTTTTATCTTCTTTGTCTCAATCTTAATTGGCAAAATCTTCTGAAGCTGTTCAAGAATCTCACTAACCTGCGACTCAACAGGCTTGTTTTTCACATTAACACCAGCCTCTTCCAAAGCCGTCTCAATCCTGTCCGGAGTATAAGGTTGACCAGAAGGACTAACAGCATTTTTAACTAAAAAAGCCACAACCTGTTTGTACTTCTGCGACTGCTCCTCCTTCCGATGCTCAGTAGTAAGCTCAATCTCCCCTTTTTTAATTATCTTCTCAGCAACAACCATAACATCCGCACTTCCAAAACCCTTCACCAAATCCTCAGCAGACGCATGCTCCCCAGATTTAATATTATAAAACACAGCACCACTAAGTAAAGCAGAATTAATATTTCCCTCCCCTTTCCTAACCTTCAGCGCCTCATCTAAATCCACAAGTATCTCAAAGTTCTTCCCTTCTTTTTTTATTCTTGCGGTTGTTTGCGACATTTTTGCTTTGCACTATTTTTTATTTATTATGATGACAAAGTGAAAATGGAGTTTGTCATTTTTATTTTTATACTTGGGATATTGATCTATGTTCTTCAATAAATATGGCTATGGCCTCTTGCTCCTTAGGTATAAGTTTTAATCCAAGTTGTTCTGAAGCGTTTCTCACAGGCTTAAGAAATTTTGATTGGCTTAACCATCGACGAGTTAACATTGGTCGGCTTGAAAACATTAAAACAGGCCGTCCTTTCCGAGTATAAAATCCTTCTAGTACACTACTATCCCCACAATGATAGTATCCCATTCCATAAGGTAATTTAATTAATTCCTGGCTTTTAATTCTTGTTAACTCTCCAATATCTATTCCTCTTCTTCCTAATTCATCTCCCATCCTCAACCCACCACCCCCTTCAGTTCCCCAGAAGAAAGCATTTTCATCTTCTTAGTTTTATCAATCACCGCAGCATCAAATCTATCTAAATTAAAATTATCTCCTAAAATATCCTTAAAAATATCTAAAGCAAGTTTAATTCCCTGTTCACAACTCATCCCATCTTTATATTTATCCTTAAGTAAATCTCTAATTTTATCATCTCTCTCGCCAATTGCATTTGCTTTGTACTGCAAATAACCACCAGAAACCTCTGTAGTATAAAGCTTTGGCTCAGAATCATAACCCGCAATCATAAGAGCAACCCCAAACGGCCGCGCCCCAGCATACTGAGTAAATTGCTGCTTAATATCTGCAATATCTTTCACAATCGCCTCTGTAGTTGGAGCAGAATCATAAGTCACCCGATGCTGCTGAGCCAAAACCCGCGCTTTCTCAATCAAAACCCGCGCATCAGAATTAATCCCAGCAAAAGTCACCATAAGATGAGCATCAATCTCGTGAATCTTATTCCCACTCCCCTCAACCACAAGCTTGTGATTCTTCCGCTTATCAGAAACAATAATAACACAATCCTTACAAACAATTCCAATCGAAGCAGACCCAAGCCGAATCGTCTTCTCAGCATACTCAACCTGAAGGATATGCCCATCTGGAGCAAACATCGTCGCAGTTCTATCATAACCCATTACCTGGTGTTGCATATCTTCCATGTTGTAATTTTCCTAATTTAGATAAAAATCTAGTGTATTTATGTTTATTGGTAATAGTTTTTAAGTGTTTCTGTTAGTTACAAGCAAGATAAATTAAAGTTGTTATTCCGGCGTATAGTCCGAGCCTAAACATTTCAGCACTAGTTGCTTCAGCATATATAAGAACTTTTGTTCACTTACCCATTGGCCCAAATTTAGCTTCTGATTCTTTAATATCTTTTCTTCTGGCTCGTATATATGATGAAGGACAAAAACAAATATCTAATTTTTGTAATAAGGTTATTCCTCGTTCTTCTGATTGAGTTCTTCTTAAATTATCCATTTTCAATCTCAAACTCTCTTTCCCAGAAATTCCAGTATTTATGTTTATCTAGGGCACTTTTTAAGTGTTTCTGTTTTGCGCGATTTATTAATTTAACAAAAGGACAGAATAAATATTCTATTGTTCTAGCTTCAAGCTATTGCGGAAATTTAGCTTATTTTAATTACTTTTGTGCTAAATTTCTGTGGGCATTAAGAAGCGCATACCCATATATTCTGAAGATGATTTCTTAAGATTACTAAATTTTTATTTTCATATACTCACAACCCAAAATCCTCAACAAACCCAATAATATCTCTGTACTTTTCTAAGTAAGTAGATCCCTTTTCAGTCAGAGAAAAAAACTTCCTCCCTTTCTCCTCCCCCGCCCAAATAAATCCTTTTTTCAACAATTCTTTAACATACTGTGAAAACCTCTGCGAAGAAAGATTAGAATACCGCAACAACGGCGTTGGCTTTATCTTATTTTTCCGCTCCTGAATAATTTTCAAAATATCCCGAATTATCTCTAATCTCGACCTCTTCATTTTACTTCCTTCAACACCCTGTACAACAAACCCAAAAATACCACAATTGAAAAAATATAAATCCACAACTGCAGCCCAAAAATAAAATCAGGCACAAGAAGGTCAACAATATTTAAAATAGAAAATATCACAAGCAACAAATAAATAAGGTACATCTTAAACTTCCTATTTTTCCTCTCAAGAGAAACAACCACAAAAGCATAAATCAGTAAGACAATATTAACAAAGATAAACAATAAAACATTTCCAGTTAAGAAAACAAATAAAGCAATAATAACTGCAATAATATGAATCAAAATCTCTCCATTAATCTTTCCAAACTTTTTCCAAACCAAACTGTAAACAAGATAAAAAACAGCAGTACAACTCGCGTAAATAAAAACCAACAAAATAATAATATTAAAATAATACATTCTAATCCCAAAAATCGAACGAACAACCGGCTTAGCCAAAAATCTGAAAAAATAAGCAACTGCAAAAAACAAAAAAGTATTTTGAAAATACCCAATCCCTTTGTAATCTGTCAGTTTAAAAAACTTGTTTACCTCAAAATAAATAATCAAGCATATAGCTAAGATTACAACAGAGTAAAGAATCTCTGTTCCAAAATTCGGCTGAAACATCTGGTGGAATCCTTGAATCGGCATCTCAATATAAACCATCCAAAGTTTTTAAACTTATAAATAGCATGGACCTAAAATGCACATTTCCCTTTCTCTTTGTTTATAAACGAGATTATTTTAAAGACAACATGAAAACGCAATTGAAAGGAGGTAAAAAATGAATAAAACAACACTAAGCATTTTAGCAGTCTCGATGTTTGCGCTTTTGGCAGTAGGCACAGTTGCAGCTTTTGGATTTGGAAAAGGAGGATTAAATGCAGACCTTTCTGAAGAAGAGTTAGCACAAATGCAAGAACAAAAACAAGCAATGCAAACAGCTGTCGAAAACCAAGATTATGCAACATGGCAGAATCTCATGTTAGAGAGAGTAGAGCAAATGAGAGCTCAGATAACGCCGGAGAATTTTAACAATATTGTAGAACAGAATGAAAATCAACAAGCATTTCACGAAGCTGTCCAGGAACTTAAAGATTCTGGAGATTTCTCAAGAGAAGACATGGAATCTCTAAGAGAACAATACAACCTAGAAGCACCAGAATTCAAGGAAGGCAGAAAAGCCATGGGAATGAAACCAGAAGGAGATTGTTCTTTTGCAAGATAAAACCAATTTATTTTTTCTTATTTTTATTTTTTCTATACAAAACACCCACCAAGAAAATTACAAGAACTACCAGCACAAGTGTGAGTGAAGCATCACTAATTATTCCCACAATGTCTCCCCAGGTTTCTTTAAACACAAATCCAATTATTGGAAAGATACAAGCATAAAGAATTTCTCCAGAAACAACCCCTAAAATAAAAGTCCTTCTGTTCAGCTTTTCAAAACCAGCAAGATAACTAACAACAGCACACAAACTCATTAA